>JAAXXD010000091.1 GCA_013334655.1 Chlorobaculum sp.
TTTTACCCTTGCCACCTCAAGACAACAACCTCTTCGCGCATATCTTTTTTTGTTGCTGTCGCAAAACGGGTGCGGAACAAATCAATACCAACGACTTCATATCCCAACGACTCTGCTATATCCGCCAATATTTCTCCAGTCTTGATCATCACCCGTAAATAAGATGCCTGATCGCCAACCACATACCCCAAGTACGCACCCGGTTTCAGAAATTGCCTCAAGTCAGCGAAATGGCGAGCCATGCCTCCAAAATACAACTTTGTCACGCGCCCATACAACTTTTCAAATCCTGAGGTCTTGTTGAGTTCTATCCGGCGTTTTTCTATTTCATTGGCAATCGACTGAATTTCTTCGTTATGAGATACCCAGGCATCATCAACATCACCTTTATAAACATTTCTGGTATTCGATCGAAGTAATCCTTTCTTTAACCTGCGCAAATCCTCTTTATTGTTCAGGTATCCGAGAAGAACCGATTCCAGTCTGGTTGTCCGCGTGTAATCTTTTTCGTTTGGATATGGTGGCGATGTAAAAACAGCATCGATGCTCTTTTGTTTGAGTACGGTAGCCATTTCACGGGCATCGGCATTATGAGCAATAGCTGTGGCGGTGGATGACGGTTGATTTTTAATATCAAATGCAATCGTTTTTATTTCATCCATCCAATGCTCAACAACAGAAGCATCCTTTTTTTTTACACGGCGCACCCCAACCTCAGGTCCGAAATGTAAATTGCTTATCGAAAATACGAGTGCTTTCGACAATGCAAGCAGTTCGTGCCGGGAAAATTCTTCCTCATGAAAAGCTCTTATTTCGTTGAGAAGTATCAAAGATTTGTGAAGTGGAACAGGGCTTATTGAATCCTTCAAAAGCAGCTTTTCAGTTTCTTCAGGCAATCGTTGAAATGGCTCGTCGTTGTGCCGGGATATTTTTCTTTCAGCATGTTTAGCAACAATCTCGGCATGTTCAAGAAGCCGATCTGGATTGATTTGCCAATCGACCTTTACAGAACTCGCAAAATGCGCGACAGGATTGGCTTCGATTCCAATTGCATGAATACCCTGTTTTTTGGCTTCGACCAAAGTCGTGCCGGTGCCGCAGAATGGATCGAGAATTGTTTGCTCTGGTGATAACGAAAATCGGTTTATATAGTCGCGCACCAAATGCGGCGGAAAAGATAAAACAAATCTGTACCAGTCATGAAAAGGTCGGTCGTTTTCATCGAGCTTGTTGGCTATACTGTTCTTTCTTGTTCCATCAACACGCCGTTCAGGAGAAAAAAGCTCCTGTTGATAAATCAGTATATCGTCTTTTTTCAGGGCATTTTGCGTAACCATCAGTCAGCACCTCCATAATTATTCAATCCTCGCCGATTACCACCGTGAACAATCGGATCACGGCATATTCCGCTCTCCACAGCAGTCCTGAAAACAGCATGTGGAGAACGGTCGAGGATTTCTCATTCTTCATCCTTTCCTCATCAAGATAAGGCTTTCGATCTCCATTTGGGACAATTGATTGCGCCGGCAGCGACGAAAGTGTCACGCTTGACAATTACACGGTGAACAACCGGCTGACAGCGATCCGGAAAAAGTGACTGCTTTCTCTTGAAAGGGGAGCGGGTTTACCAACCCGCCATTCAATGGTGGTCCAGACAGGCAGGGGATACATCTACGCAATTTCCATCCGCCCGAAATACACGAAACCCCCGACATCGCGGGGGCTTCATTGTCAATCCGATTACTGCTGCTGCATCTGCTGCTGCATCTTGCGGCCATACTCCTGCAACTCCTTGATCTTCTCTTTGGACATGCCGTGCGGTGAGTCTGGAATTGCGGGAATCTCCATCTTTGCGCAATTGGCCGGAACCGCAAAAAGCTTGTCGTCCGGGGTGATGCGCTCGACCTTGACCAGCTCCGTGACCACGCCTGACGGCGAGAGCTGCGACTTGACCGGGAAGCCGTCGAGGCCTTCGGCTTTCAGCTTTTCAGCGAGCTGGGTGTTGGTCTGGTCATCCGATCCCTGCATTTTGGCATAGGCGAAATAGTCGAGAATATCCTTGCTCACCCAGAGATCGAGCACGGTGTCGCGGCCCGTCCAGGAAATCCGGACATGGTTGCAGTCGTAACCGTTGACCCGCTCTTTGCCGAGATTTTCGATCTTTGCATCCTTGTACGGATCACCGCCGGACTGCTTTTTCACCTTCGACAGATCGAGTTCCAAGCAAGCACCGGTCTCGCCATTGATCATGTAGACTTTGTCAGGCTTGTCAGTAAGCGCAAGCACGGTCATTGACATCGAGCCGCCGTGACCGCCAATGTCGGTCTTGTTTTCAGCACGCATCCCCTTCGGGCCGATATAGAGCGTCATGTCGCTCGTGCCAGCCTTCGGGAGGGTGGTTTTCATCGTGAGCACGCCAGTGAACGGCCCAGCAGGCACGACGGCCTGTTCGACGCCTGCGGATCCTGGCGCTGTGGACTCTTTCTTGCCGCACGCCGACAGCGCAAGCGCCGGAACCAGCACGACGGCAAACAATCTGCGAATGATGGATTTCATGATGTGTTGTGTTTTGGAATTGAATCTTACGACCAGGAACCGGAAACCCATTGAAACAGAAACAGCAGCAGACATTGCGGCTATTTCATAGCCTTCACAGGAAAATGTACACAAAATACGTTTATCATTTTATTCATACCGCTTCCTGATCCCCAGCTTGTCGATGCGCGAGTAGAGCGTCTTGGCGTTGATCCTGAGCAGCTCCGCCGCGCCGCCTTCGCCGCTGACGCGCCCTCCGGCGCGATCGAGGGCGTCGAGAATGAGCTTGCGCTCCATCTTTCGCGCCTCCTCTTCAAACTCATCCATCGTCATGATCGCCGATTGTGGAGCCGAGACGACACTTTTGCCTGCGGGCGGCAGCGCCGTGGCGAAGTCGAGCAGCTCCCCTTCCGAGACGATCACCGCCTGCTCGATGCAGTGCGAGAGTTCGCGCACGTTGCCCCGCCAGTCGCGCGAGGCAAGCTCGCGCATGTCGCGCTCGCGGATGGCTCGCTCGGGCTTGCCGAACTCGCGGGCGAACTTGCGGGCGAAGTGCATGGCGAGCACGGCAATGTCCTCGCGCCGCTCCCGGAGCGGGGGAAGCGTGAGCGGAAAGGCGTTGAGCCGGAAGTAGAGGTCTTCGCGGAACCCTCCGGCGGCCACCTCTTTTTCGAGGTCGCGGTTGGTGGCGGCAATGACGCGCACGTCGACCGGAATCACGCGCCGCCCGCCGATGCGCTCCAGCTCCTTCTCCTGCAACACCCGCAGCAGCTTCGACTGAAGCTCCAGCGGCAGCTCGCCGATTTCGTCGAGGAAGATGGTGCCGCCATCGGCCAGCTCGAACTTGCCGATGCGCCGCTCCGTCGCGCCGGTGAAGCTCCCTTTTTCGTGGCCGAACAGCTCCGATTCAATGAGCGCCGCAGGCAGCGCCGCGCAGTTGACCCGCACCAGCACCCGTTCCTTGCGCGGCGAGAGGTTGTGAATCGCCCGAGCGACCAGCTCCTTGCCGGTGCCGGTCTCGCCCTCGATGAGCACCGTGGCGTCCGTCGGCGCAACCTGGCTGACGCGCCGCAGCACCTCCGTGAGCGGAGCGCTCTGGCCGACGATCTCCTCGAAGTTGTGCGCCTCGCGAATCTCTTCGACCAGGTAGGTGCGCTCCCCTTCGAGCTTGCGGCGCAACCGGTCGATCTCCTCAAAGGCCATGTAGTTTTGCAACGCGAGGGCGAGTTGCGGCACGATCAGCCTCGCCGTGGCAAGCTCCTTCTCGCCAAGCGCCACGCCGATGCCCGAAATGATCAGTCCGGCGCGGCTTCCCGGCAGATCCCAGAGACGGACGACGATGGTCGAGCTGATGCCAAATCGGTCGCGCACCATGCCGACAAGCCGGATTCGGTTGCACAACTCGTCGAAGCGCGGCCCGGAGTAGACTCCCGGTAAGGAGAGCACCTCGACGCTTTCACGCGCGACCGGGTCGTCGGCCGCCATATCGAGCAGTTCGAGCGGCGAGAATGGGGCGAAACTCTGGCCCGGCTCGCGCATGAAGTTGTCGAAAATTCGGTAACGCCCATCGTCACCCACCACCCGGATGCCGAGAAAGGAGCAAGGCACAAGGCGGCTGATCTGCTCACAAACGGTCAGGAGCATCTGACTGCGATCCTTGATGGTGAAGAGCGCGTTGTTGATGGCGAGCTGCATGGCGGTCTCGGCCTCCCTTTGGCGCAGTTCTTCGTAGGCAAGCGCATTGCTGACCGCGATGGCGATGGAGGAAGAGACCCCGGCAAGCAGCGACCTGTCGCTCTCGCTCCACACCTCCTCCTCCTTCGAGACGAAGTTGAGAAAGCCGATCACCCGCCCGCCGGAGCGCAGCGGAGAAAGCACGATCTGCCGCATCCCCAGCTCATGCAGCGTCCAGAGCAGCGGCGCGTCCTCCTGACCGAACGAAGGAATATCGCGGGCAATGCTGGCGACCGTCACCGCGCGGTCGTCGAGGTGCCCTTCGAGCCAGGTGCCCGCTATGGAGCGCTTCTGAACCCGAAGCTCTTCGGGCAACTCGAAGCGCAGCATCTCGAAAAATACGATTGCCTCGCGCCGCTCGCGGTCGATGGTGATGATCACCGCCGAGTCGAACGGAAAGATGAGCCGCAGCTTGTCAGTCACGGTGCGGAACAGCTCCTGCGGGTTGCGGATGGTGCCGATGGCGTCGCCGATATACTGCATGAGCTGAAGCGCCTCGGGCAAAGTGGTGGCATTCATGGCCGTAATTCTGATTATTTCGGAACACCGTTTACAGAATATTCTGAATATTTCAGAATTTCTCAAATCAAGCGAGCGAACATCATCGCAGATAACTCCTTTATTGAAAGGCTTTTATGCTATTTTAGGGTTTTAAGAAATTATGGCATGAAAATTGTAATTGATATGGTATCGATACTATGACGCTGACAACAATAGACCGAAAAGTAACCAGCCGCCAAGCCTGTCATTCTGAATGAAGTGTAGCGTAATGAAGAATCCATCTTATTGTGAAAAATCAAATACTGGATTCTTCACCCGACAGGCTGGGTTCAGAGTGACAAAAATGAGATTGGCAACTTTAATTGCTGAATTAATGGCATACAGTTTACCATGAAGAAAAGAAATACCTTCGCCGCCCTGCTCCTGATTGCTGCTTCGCTGACGGCTGCCGAGCCATCGAGAGCGGCTGATAATACTGCGACATCCGCTGCGCTGACGCTCGACGAGGCTCTGCGCCTGACCCGCGAGCACAACCCGAAAGCGCGGCAAGCCTCGGAGGAGGTCACGGCTGCTGACGCCAGGGTCGCCGAGAGCCGAAGCGCCTGGTTCCCGCGCATCTCGGGAAAGGCGGGCTACCGTTACATCGATCCGGTCTCCAAAATAGACCTGCCGACCGGCTCCATGCAGTTCATGCCGAACAATAATTACGATGCGCGGATCACCGCCGAAATGATGATTTACGATTTCGGGCGCACCGGCAGCACCGTCGATCTGGCCAAAGCGGGACGAAACTCGGCTACCATCATGCAGGATTTAACCCTGCGCGACCTGTCGCTGGCGACCGTCCAAAGCTTTTACTCTGCGCTCTTCCTGCAAGAGGCGGTCAGGGTGCAGGACAAAGAGATCGCCGCCCTGCGCAAAAATCTCGACCACATGCAGAAGCGCTATGCAGAGGGAGCCGCAACACGCTTCGACCTCTTGACGACCCAGGTGCGGCTCGCCGCTGCCGGAAACCGCAAGATTGATCTGGAGAGCAAGCTCCGCAATCAGGAGATCACGCTTCGCCGTCTCTGCGGCCTCGACGAGCACGCCCCGCTGAATCTGAAAGGGTCGTTCGACATCGCGGCTGCCGACATGGATTCCGGTAAACTGGCCACGTCGGCGCTCGACCACAGGCCGGAGGTGATGCTCGCCCGCGAAAACCTCAAAGCGGCATCGTACAAAAAATCGCTGGCAGTCAAGGAGTTCCTGCCCAAAATCGTTGGCAGCGCCTCCTGGGGTACGACCAACGGCTATGTGCCCGACATTGAGAAGATGCGCACCAACGTCGCGGCTGGCGTGGAGTTGCAGGTGCCGATCTTCGACGGATTCCGCAAAAGCGCCTCGCTTCGGGAGGCTGCGGCCTTGAAGCGCTCCGCCGAGCAGCAGCGGCTCGATACCGAGCAGATGAGTCGCGCCGAGGTGCAGCAATCGATCAACGACCTCAACAGCAGCCGGGAGAAGATCGAAAGCACCCGCTTGCAGGTCTCACAGGCCGATCTCGCGGCCCAACATGCGCGAATCCGCTACGACAACGGCCTGGCCACCACGCTCGACCTGCTCGACGCTGAAGCCGCCCTCGCCGAGGCTGAACTGGCGAACTTGCAGGCCCGCTATGAATATGTTCTTAACGCCTATTCGGTCAGACGCGCTTCGGGCGACCTGATCAGGCAATAACCGGAGATTCCATGACGACAACTATCGCAAGACCATCGAAAACCATTCTCTGCCCGGTTGACTTCTCGCCGTCATCCGAGAGGGCGCTGCTTCATGCCGCCGAGCACTATACCGGCGACGTCGAGCTGATCGTGCTGCATGTCGGCAACGCCGAGTCCGGCGACCGGGGCACGCTGCTCAAAGAGCATCTGCATCACTTTTCGAGATATTCCGACCTGCTCTCCGCGTACGGAAGCCAGGTGCGCTTCGCCATCGAATATGGCCCGACCGCCGCGACCATCATCGACTATGCCCGAAGAATCGGAGCCTGCATGATCGTGCTCGGCTCGCACGGCGCGAGCGGCATCCGCCGTTTGCTCGTCGGCAGCACCGCCGAATCGGTCATGCGCCACGCGCCATGCCCGGTGCTGGTTCTCCGTTCGCCGGAACCCGTCGATGAAACCAAAGCGGTTCATCACAAACAGAAAGAAGCAGTCCTGTAAAACACCAACGACAGATTTACACCAATGGCAGAAACGCAGCAACCCAAACCCGAAGCGCCGGCCAACGGCAAACCAAAGCAGGAGCGTTCGTGGATACGCATGGCGATATTCGGCATCCTGCTGGCCGTCGGCGTCATCTGGGGCGGCATGAAGCTCCTCCGCTCATTCAGCTACGAAGAGACCGACAACGCGCAAATCTCGGGAGATATTTATCCGGTCAGCCCCCGCGTATCGGGAACCGTGCTCGACGTGCGAGTCAAACTGAACCAGAATGTCAAGGCTGGCGATACCCTGCTGACCATTGACCCTTCGGATTACCAGATACGGCGCGACATGGCCGAAGCCCAGCTCCTCAAGGCCAAAGCCTCGGTATCGGCGGCGCAGGCTGAAATCGCTGCCGCTGCCGCCACACAGGCCAAGCTCGGTGCCGACCTGCGCCGCAGCAGGAACCTCCAGCGACAGGATGTTATTTCACGTGCTGAACTCGATGCGGCCACTGCGGGCGCGACTGCCTCGACAGCGCAACATGCCGCTTCGGAAGGGCAGTACAAAGCCGCTCTGGCCCAGGAGAAGCAGGCCGAAGCTGAACTGAAAAACGCCGAGCTTCAGC
>JAAXXD010000015.1 GCA_013334655.1 Chlorobaculum sp.
GCCCCTCTTCGAGATCGATGTGGAGCATCCCCTCCGAGCAGATCGGCTCCTCGTACTGCGAAATCTGGTACCCCTTCGGCAGGTCGGGATAGAAGTAGTTCTTTCGCGCCAGAATCGAGTGGCGGGCAATGGTGCAGTTGGTGGCGAGGCCCAGCTTCACGGCATCCTCCACCACGCGGGCGTTCAGCACCGGCAGCGCGCCGGGCAAGGCCAGGCAGACCGGGCAGACGTTGGTGTTGGCCGACTTGCCAAACTTGGCGGAGCAGCCGCAAAAGGCCTTGCTTTCGGTATTGAGCTGACAGTGAACCTCCAGGCCCACGACAATTTCATAATTCATCAGAAAAAGAGATAGTGAAAAAAACCTTGTCGAATGCCGGTCAAATCAATGAAACGGCTTGTAACTGAACTTCTGACCGCCGACGGTGAGTTCGCCCATCAGGCCCGCGTTGGGCATGACGAAAACAGCCACGCCGTTCGAGTAGTCGGTATTGGTGGCCATGCCCGCCTTGACGATCACGACGCCAAACTGTGCGCTCAGCTCGTAATTTCCTTTGGTGAAATCGGCCAGCGCGGCTTGATCCTTGAAGAAAATGATCTCGGAAAATGATTGTCCGCCAAGCTGTGGCCCCACATTGAGCATCGTTATCGTCGACTGGCCGATGGGCCGTCCCTGTTCGTACACGACGCCTTTTCCGTGTCCGCCGCCGAGGAGCATGAACCCGCCCTTGTAAATATCGGAAAAGACCGCGTAACCGTAAGCCCTTGAAAAGAAACGCTCAAGGGATGGATCGGCTTGTTTGAACTTTCCGATCGTCTGCTCGGAATTCTGCTCGTCCGCCGGATCCCAGCCAGCGCGAGCCGTTCCAAAAAACATCGTCACCGCCGCCAATGCAATCAGCAGCGCCCGCATCAAGTGTACTCTCTTCATCATGGCAACCGTTTTTTCGTTGGACAATAAAATCAAACCGGCAATAAGTTGCAACGCAACGCCAGCTTGCAATGTACGATTTTCCAGTCTGAAAACCCGGAGCGCGTTACGGCGCAAAAAGCTGGAATATCAAGGGATTGGACGCCAAACGGAGGCGATTCTTTCGGATGGGCCTCTTCCGCGCTTCCACAATGTTTGCGGCCGTTATTGCGAGGAGCGGCGCGACGCGGCACGCCATCTCACATTATGTGCGTCTGGATTCCTTCGCTACGCTCGCGATGGCGTTGTATCCATGGAAATAACAGGTTCATTCGCAATTTGTTTCGATATATTACAAGAGTTTCACTGACTTGCGCTCCCCTGATTTTTCGAGACTCTGCATTTGCCGCTTTTGCAACCTCTTACGAGTTATCGATGAGCACTGCGTTTCAATACGATGTTTTCCTGAGCCACAACAGGGCTGACAAGCCGCGCGTGCGGGCGCTGGCCGGGTGGTTGCGTTCGGCGGAGTTGCGGGTGTGGTTCGACGAGTGGATCATCAAACCCGGCGACGACATCTACCTCGCCATTGAGCGCGGGCTGGAGACGGCGCGCGTGCAGGTGCTCTGCCTGTCGCCCGATGCGCTGGGGTCGGAGTGGGTCGCGCTCGAACGCAGCACGGTGCTTTTCCGCGACCCGACGAACAAAGGCCGGCGCTTCGTCCCGCTGCTGCTGGCTGATTGCGTTTTGCCCGACACGCTGAGGCGGTACAAGTACGTGGATTTCCGGGATGATTCGCAAGGCGCGTTCGACGAACTGGTGGAGGCGTGCCGGGAAGAGGCGGAAGCAGTTCAGATACCTGAACCGAAAAAGGAAACGACGAAGTCGAAAGGCAAACCCAAAAAAACACGGAAGAAAGCGGAACCGATTGCAGTGTTGGAACGCAAGCTATCGGGACATACAGGTTTGGTCAAAAGCGTGGCAGTTAGCCCGGATGGAACTTGGGCAGTGTCAGGTTCTCGGGACAAGGCAGTCAAGATTTGGGACTTGGAAACCGCCCAATGCAGGGCGACACTGGAAGGGCATACGAATGATGTGAACTCCGTTGCTATCACGCCGAATGGAAAACGGATTTTGTCGGGGTCTTTTGATGGTACAGTTCGGCTTTGGGATGTGGAATTATATCGGGAAATGAAGAAAATTGAACATTACAGCAGCAAAGTATGGCCTGTGGTTGCATTCGGTGATAACAAACGAGCATTTTCAGGTGGTTCAGATGGTATAATTCGCTTTTGGGAGTTGGTTTCAGGTCGGTGTGAGAAGATGTTTTATAACGAAGATCGTCTTTCCTCAGTTTTTAGTATCGCTATAAATCATGCATGGACGCATGTTTTATCGGGACACGCGAATGGTGAAATTCTTTTATGGGATATTGATACAGGCCAGCGCTTAGCAAGCTTGAAAGGTCATTCAGGGGTCGTGAACTCCATGCAGGTCACGATGGATGAAAAGTATGCTGTTTCTGGATCGAACGATAATACCCTCAAAGTTTGGGACTTGGAGGCAGGAATATGCATTGGAACGCTTGAAGGCCATGTGATAGCTGTACTTTCTGTCGCCATTTCCCCTGATGGTGTTTTAATTGCCTCTACAGGTTTCACAGATGAAACGGTTCGGCTGTGGGATTTGAAATCGGGGGTGTGTTTGCAAGTAATCAAACACAAGGGCAAGCCTTCGCCGATTTCGGTTGCATTCAGTCCCGATGGTTCGCGGCTTGTGGTTGGCACCGCAAATGGCCTCATTTACGTTTATCGCCTCACCGGTGTCCGCGCCACTCCGTCCGCAGAAGCTACACGCCGTTACGTCAACGCCAAGGTCGTCCTGCTTGGCGAAGGGACTGTGGGGAAGACTTCGTTGGCGCATCGGTTGATCGAGGACAAATACGTCGTCAAGGATCGTACGCATGGCATGAATGTGTGGCCGCTGCCGTTGCCGCCGTCGCCGGATACCTCCATCGACCGCGAGGCGTTGCTTTGGGATTTGGCGGGGCAGGAGGATTACCGGTTGATCCACCGGCTGTTCCTCGACGAAACGGCGCTGGCGCTGCTGCTCATCAATCCGCAGAAGGACGATCCGTTTGCCGAGGCGGGCGACTGGCTCAAGGCGCTCGATACGGCTGCCGACAATCACGAAGCGAAACGCGCCGCCGAAAAGCTGCTTCTCTTTTCGCAGATCGATGTTGGCGGCATGAAGGTCGGCAACGCCAAGATCGACCGTTTCATTCAGGAGCATGGCTTCAAAGCGTGGCTCGAAACCAGCGCCAAGAGTGGCGAGAACTGTTCGGACGGGGCCTGTGGCGGCAATCCGTCGAAGCTGAAGCAGCTCATCGCAGAGAGCATTCCGTGGGACAAACTGCCGTGGACGGCCACGCCGCGCCTGCTCGCCGAGCTGAAAAGCGCCCTCTTGAAAATGCGCGACACGGCGGACATCCGGCTGATGCGCTTTGCCGAGCTGGCACAACGGCTCGAACAGGCGTTGCCGGGCGAAAAGTTCGGCGAATCCGAGGCGCGAACGGCGGTGACGCTCTTGGCGAACCACGGCCTCGCGCGGGCGCTAAAGTTCGGCGACCTCGTGCTGTTGCAGCCGGAGCTGCTGAACGGCTACGCCGGGGCGATCATCCGCGCGGCCCGCGCCCACCGGGACGAGATCGGCTGCGTGCTGGAAGCAAGCATCTACGATCTGGCGTTCGACTTCACCGGTGTTGACCGGTTGCCGCGACCGGACGAAGAGTTGCTCCTGCGGGCGATGGTGCAGACCTTTCTCGACCACTCCCTCTGCATCGCCGAAGAGACGCCGCTGGGTCGCCAACTGGTGTTTCCCTCGCAGTACCGGCGCGAGCGGGACATTCCAAAGGAGCCGGACGTGTTCGTCTCCTACACCTTCAACGGCGAATGGCAAACCATCTGGACGACGCTCGTGGTGCGCCTCTGGTACGGCAACGAGTTTTCACACAGGGAGTTATGGCGCAACGCCGCCGAGTTCTCATCCAGCCGCGGCCATCTGCTCGGGCTGAAGATCAGCAACCACCAGGGCGAAGGCGAAGCGACCATCAGCCTCTTCTTCGACGTGGCGACGCCGGACGACCTGAAGGTGATCTTCATCGAATACGTGCATCGCCACCTCGCCCGCTACGGCAGCAACGTCACCCGCGACCGGCGATATATCTGCGCTTGCGGCAAACCGGTTCTGGATCACGAGCAAGTTCGCGAGCGCCTCGCGTCCGGCAAGACTTATATCATTTGTCAGAAATGCGAAGAGAGAGTCGAACTGATCGACTTCATCGAACAGCGCCTGAAAAGCGACCCCGTCGCGAAGAAGATTCTTGCGATGGAGGAGCGGGCGACGCGGGAACTCGACAACCAGGCGCTGGAGCAGATTCTCATCGGCCACATGATGGCGACCTGCGGCGAGGCGAATCAGGTGTTTCGTCCCACGATCATGTTCGATTTCGGCATCGACGGCGAAGTGGAGTTCAGGGACGACGACGGCAGGCCGAGCGGCAAGAAAATCTACGTGCAGCTCAAGAGCGGCAATTCGTATCTGCGCAAGCGCCGGAGCGACGGCTGCGAAATATTCGACGTGAAAAACGACCGCCATCTCGACTACTGGCTCACCCAGCCGGTGGATGTCTGGCTCGTTATCCGCCAGACGGACGAGCGCACCGGCGAGCAAACCATCCGCTGGATGAACGTCACGAACTACCTGAAAAATCGTAAATACAATCAAAGCCGCCAGATCGTCTTCGACGGCGAAGCGCTCACGATGAAAGCGGTCTGGCAGCTCCGCGACAACTATTTCCCGAGGAAATATTGATCGTCCGCTAATTTATCCGGCGCTTAACGCCTTGCGGTAGACTTCGAGGTCATGCTCCGAAAAGCAGCAGAAGATCACCTCTTCGATGCCGGATTCATCTGTGAGTATTTCTCGCACGGTCGCCACGGCGATGGCGGCGGCGAGCTTCAGCGAGTTGCGGTAGCACGAGGCGAGCAACTCCGCTTCGCCGTGGCTGCCGCCGCTCCAGACCGGGCCGACGGCGTGGATGACGTACTTCGCGGGCAGTTGGTACCCGTTCGTGATCTTCGCCTCGCCGGTGTGGCATCCGCCGAGAGCGCGGCACGCATAGAGCAGTTCCAGCCCCGCCGCCCGTTTAATCGCGCCGTCAACGCCCCCCGCCCCCCAGCAGCGACGAGTTCGCCGCATTAACGATAGCATCGACCTTGAGCGTGGTGATGTCCGCCCTGATGGCTCGAATCTTCGCTGGTTGGAACATGGTATTGCTTGATTCTGTTTGCTTCCTCTCTTGTCCAGTGAGTCCACACGGCACAAGACCTCGCTCAAGAAACCTCTTCAAACTCGGCATCGACCACGCGGGGAATTGATTCAGCGGAATTCTGCGCGGCGCTTTTCTCCCATTCGAGGAAGGCGGTGAGGTCGTGGTTGATCGAAGCGAGCACGGCGGCGTCATCGAAGAAGCATTCCGTTTGGGCTGGTCGCTACCCCATTCCGATTGAATATCTCAAAATCACTCCCACCGAGGCTTTCTCGGACGGTGAAGAGGGACTAATCACATGGAGTTCAAAACAGGAGGCACTATTGATAGACAATTTCATCTCACGTTTATTTTATGATCTTGGTTTTGTGCTCGAGACGTAACGTGAGACTTCGGAGACGTTTCTGAAAGTATGAATTAAGCGATAGTTCCTGCTTGTCCGGCAATCAAAGTGGGTTAGCTAACGATCCGCGTTAAATTGTTCAGATAACTATGTTCAAACACAAAGGGCCGCCTTTTCGGGCAGCCCTTTTTTCGTATCTGTCGTTCTTCCTCGCAGCTTACTGGTGCGCGGCGACGAGAGCGTTGTAGTTCGCGGCGACGGTTTTCTCCAGATCGGCGTCGGTGTGGACGAAGCTGGTGAACATGGCCTCGAACTGCGACGGGGCAAGGTAGATGCCCTGGTCGAGCATCGAGTGGAAGTACTTACCGTACTTTGCCGAATCGGCGGTGATGGCGCTCTTGTAGTCCACGACCGGGGTCTCGGTGAAGAAGAGGCAGGCCATTGAGCCGACGCGGTTCTGCACGTAGTTCAGGCCGAGCTTCTCCATATTGGCCTTGAAGCCTGCTTCGAGGAACGCAGCCTTCCTTTCGAGTTCCGGATAGGGATTCTCTTCGATGAGGATCTTCAGGGTTTCGAGACCTGCGGTGAGGGCCAGCGGGTTGCCCGAGAGGGTGCCTGCCTGGTAGACCGCGCCGAGCGGAGCGACGTTCTGCATGATTTCGCGCTTGCCGCCGAATGCGCCGACCGGCAGACCGCCGCCGATGATCTTGCCCATCGTGGTGAGGTCAGGGGTGACGCCGTACAACTCCTGTGCGCCGCCGAGAGCCACGCGGAAGCCGCACATCACCTCGTCGAAAATCAGCACGATACCTTCAGCGTCGCAAAGCTCGCGAAGGGCCTGGAGGAACTCCTTCTTGGCCGGGATGACGCCGGTGTTGCCCGCGACCGGCTCGATGATGATCGCGGCGACCTCGCCCTTGTTCTCGTTGACCAGCACCTTGACCGACTCGATGTCGTTGTAGGTGGCGTTGAGCGTGTCGTTGGCGGTGCCTTTGGTGACGCCGGGGCTGTCGGGAGCGCCGAGGGTGAGCACGCCAGAGCCGGCCTTGATGAGGAAGCTGTCGCCGTGGCCGTGGTAGCAGCCTTCGAACTTGATGATTTTATCCTTGCCGGTGTAGCCGCGGGCGAGGCGGACGGCGGACATGGTGGCTTCGGTGCCGCTGTTGACCATGCGCACCATTTCGAGCGACGGCACGACCTTGCAGAGCAGCTCGGCGATCTCGATCTCGATTTCGATCGGCGTGCCGAAGCTGGTGCCGATGTTGCGGAGGGTGTATTCAATCGCGGCGGTCAGGCGGGGGTGCATGCTGCCGAGAATGAACGGCCCCCACGATCCGACATAGTCCAGGTAGGTGTTGCCGTCAACATCGGTCATGTAAGCGCCGTTACCGGTCGCCATATAGATGGGCGTGCCGCCTACGGATTTGAATGCGCGAACCGGGGAGTTGACGCCACCGGGGATGAACTTTTTGGCTTTTTCAAAAAGCTCGGCAGAACGGGTGAGTACAGGCATGTCGAATCGTTCGGTTTGAATTAGTCGATGAGTGATGTAATGAAATGACTGGTCAAGATAGAAAATAGATGCGAAGATTGAAAGCAGCCTTCCCGCTTGACGATCTCACGCCGAGGCGAGCCGCGAGAGGATGTCGAGATGCTTGCGATGCGGCATCCGGTCGAGGTGGCGGGAGCAGTACTCCTGCAAAAGGTTGCAGACGGCGACGACCTCGTCCGGCGGCGCTTCGGGGCAGGGTGCGTTGCCCGTGGCGGCAAGGGCGCGAATGAAGCGGTAGCGGCTAACCGGAACAGTCTGAATCGACACGTTATTGACGAAGGCCGTGCCCGGCAGGGCGAATCCGCCCGGATCGTGCACGAAGAGCAACTCGCGGAGCTTCATCTCCTCGATGCCAACGGCGAGGTCGTGGTTGCTGAAGACGCAACGGTCGAGCGAAGGCGCGAAGCCGAGCACGCCGACGAGGCGCAACAGGAACCAGGCGAGAATCGGCTGAAAATCTCGCCCCGCGTGGCAAAGCCGCCAGATTGCCGCGTGGACGATGGTGAAGAGCGGTACGTTTTTTTCTTCGTGTGTGGAGGCGTACCGCACGAGGTCGAGCACGCGGTAGAGCACGCTGAAGCGTTCGAGGTCGGGCGACTCGGCGAGCGGGCTGAGCACGAGACTGGCGTCGCTCAGGAGCTGAATGTCGCGATTGCCCTTTTTGTAGAGCACCGCGTCGATCACGTTACCCGGCGAAAAGAGCGGCCCGGTGCGGCTTTTCGCGCTTCGTCCGCCCTTGAGGATCACCGACACCTGCCCGTACTCCCTGGTCAGCAGCAGGCAGATTTTGGACTGATCCCGGTACTTGATGTCGCGGAGCACCACCGCCCGGGTTTTTACGATCACCGGTGAAACTTTTTTTTCAGATTAAATATAGTTATATACAGCGTCCAACATTGCAGGGTTCACGCGACCCGAAGATACCAAAACAACATACACAGAATAGATTCCCAACGGAGGAAAAGAATATGCCAACCTATCATTACCGCTGCAACAGCTGTGGATTTGAAGAAGAGGTCTTTCAGCGCATGACCGACAACGCCCTGACTACCTGCTCCAAGTGCGGCACCGAGTCGTACGAGCGCGTCATCAGCGCCGAAGGCGGCTTCGTGCTCAAAGGATCCGGCTTCTACAGCACCGACTACTGCGGCAGCAAATCGTCGAAAGGCTCCGAGTCTGGCGGCGGATGCGCCTCAGGTAACTGCCCTCTGGCGAAATAAGCGGACGGTGATTTCATAGAACAGCATAAAGCCTTCTCGACCAACGGGAAGGCTTTTTGCGTTGGCGGTATTGTTTTCCCCGGAGGTTGTCTCGAAAGCCGGGAGCGCCGAGCGCCTGCTCGGCAATGGAGCCGAAGGCTCCACAGGATTTAGGTTCAAAGTCTTTCAGGTATCGAGAGATAACGTTAATCTGAAGTAGATAAGGGATTTAATCGCCAAAAGGATGCCGAGCAGGCGCTCGGCGCTCCCGGCGTTTGAAGTAGCCCCAACGCAATGCCACGGTTTAACGACCTTTGCCTCGCAACAGTCCGACTCACGGCTCGAAAGTCGGCATCTCCTTGTCCCGCAGGCGGAAGCCGGGAAGGTTTATCTCCGGATCGTTGCGCATGGCGTTCGGATACTCTTTGCCGAGCGCTCCGCCGGTGACGAGAATCCGGTCGAGCTTGCCTTCGGCGAAGATCATGCGGATTTTGTCGCCCGAGGTGAAGTTCACGCCCGAGGGCTGATTCTTGTCGTCGTAGATATGGTAGAGGCTTCGGGCGTTCCTTGTCGCCGTGACCCTCTTCAGGCGGGAGCGGTCGTCCATGTTAGCCGTCATCTGTTTGCCGGAGAGCTGGTCATAGAGCGTCGGCGATTTCGAAAGGGAGTCCCTGGCGGCAAGGTAGGCGTGACCGAAGATATGGATTTCATCCACCTTCTTTTTCCCGGCGACTTCACGCAAATGCACCCGGATCGAGTCGCCGCTGAGCTGCCGACCGCGTTGCCACGCCACCGCGTCGTTGAAAAGCCATAGCTCGTTGCGGTTCCGGTCGAAGGTCGCCCGCGCCGATTTCACCGTCAGGCTGTCGTCGCTCACGCGCCCGCGAACGTTGCCCGACAGCTCGCCGGTTTCCTGGTCGGTGTGGTACACGCCGTTGTCGGCTCGCGTTTCAACGGTTTTGTCTTTGATGATGATATGCCCCGTAAGGTCGATTCGTTCGCTCTCGGGCCAGTCGGTTGCGCGGTCGCACTGCAAGGTTGTTTCGCCGTGCAGGAACCTGACGTTGCCGACTGCCGAGCGGTATGGTATGGTCGTCCCTGATGGGCCGGGATTTTCGCCGCCCTCAATCAGGTCGGCGTGTTCGAGTACCGTTTTCTTATTTTCCGCGGAGAGCGTATTATCAGGCAGGGATGTTCCCCACAGGGCCAGCGACAGCATCACGCGCCATGCGGTTTTTGAGATCGATTGTCGTCTGCTGGTCATGCTGCCGGGTTCTCTGAGTTGTGTGTTATCGTTTCGATTTTTAATGTAATAAAGCTTTCCGGTGTGAAAAAAATAGTCTTGATTGCCCAGGATCGTGCGGCATTTCTCCATGTTGCCCCGCTTGTCAGTGCCTTCAGAAAAAACAGCGTGTTCCAGCCGGTGCTTGTCCGGGTGCTCACGCCCGGCAGCCGCGCCGAGCACGACAAGCTTGCCGCCGCCTTCGGCTTCGGGGACGCGCTTCGCGTCATCGAAGCCGAGCCGGACACGCCGGTTGGCGAAACCGCATCGTTCATGCTCACCTTCGAGCAAATCTTCAACGAACTCGCGCCCGATTTCGTCATCCCCGGCGGCCACGACAGCGCCAGCCTCGCCGGAGCGCTTGCCGCCGCAAAAATGGGCATCCCGGTCATCAGCCTCGACGCCGGCCTGCGCAGCTACGACCGCGCTGAAGCGAGCGAGATCACTCGCCTCGTCATCGACTCGGTGGCCGCGCTGCACTTCGTCAGCGAGCACAGCGGCGTGTACAACCTCATCAATGAGGGCTTCGCCGACGAGCGCATCCTTTTCGTCGGCAACACGGCCATCGATAGCCTCGTGACGCTGATGGCGCAGGCCAACGCATCCAGCGTGCTCGATTCACTCTCGCTCGCCCCGAAAAAGTTCGTCACCGTCCTGCTCAAGCCGGAAAGCTCCGTAAATCGCGAACTCTTCTGCAAAGTGCTCGAATCGCTCGCCGCCACCACGGCCGTGTTGCTGCCGGGAACCCAGTCGTCCGATGAGGCGCTGAACAGCGTTGCGGGTCTGCGGATGATCGACATGCCGGACTACATCGATATGCTGCGCCTGCTCAAGGAGTCGGCGTTCGTGCTTACCGACAGCGCCGAGTTCGAGGCTGAACTGACCGTGATGAACGTCCCCTGCCTCACCATGCGCCAGAGTACCGCGCGCCCCTCGACCGTCGAACTCGGCACCAACGTGCTGATTGCTCCCGATGAGCAGGAGATACTCGAACGCGCCTCGGTCATCCTCTCCAGAAAAAAGAGGGAGAAAACGCTGATTCCTGAAAAATGGGACGGCGCGGCGGCCACGCGCATCGTCGAAGTGCTGGAACGGGCAGAGTGAGAGTGAAGTGATCGAGCGAAAAGGCTCCTCGCGGCTTTGATTTCAGAGCATTGGAGAGCCAGATCGATAGTCCGATCCAGGAAAAGGCTCTCATGTAACGGTTCAAGCTGACAGATTACTTCTCAAATCTCGATTGTTTCCTGAGGCTCATTTCGGCCAGCCGTTTCAAACCGCCGGGCTGGTCAGGAAGGAATCGATGCAATCAACGACAACCTGTACGGAAACATCATTGCACCTATGGACGATACCCATACTCACGACCCGTACGACCTCAGCCGGATCATTTCGCAAGGCTGGAGGCTTTATCGCTTCAACTTCCTTGCCATTGCGTCGGCCGTTCTGCTGGTTTCCGTTCCGGTAAACGCCGCGTTGTCGGTCATTCCGCCATACTTCATCTCTGGGCAAGGCGCTTACGATGCGTGGATCATCCGGCTGCTCTCCGCGGCAAAGCTGCTCGTGTTCAACGGCCTGATTGCCATGGCCGTGGCCAGAATCATCGACGCATCGTCAAAGGGAGCCACCATCACAGGGAGCGCCGCTCTTCGTCACGCCCTGAGTCGCATGGGCGCGGCCCTTTCCCTTGGGCCGATTCTGGCGCTTTTCGCCATCGGACTGCTTTTACTTATGCTCGTGCCCCGTCTGGGCGAAGCGGTCTATTACGCCATCTTCATCTTCTACTTCTTTGCCGTATCGCTACGCAACTGTTCCGGGATGGCGGCCATCGACTATTCCCGGGCGCTTTTCAAGCAACAGTTTGGCCAGGTATTCTGGTGCCAGTTCGTCTTTTTCCTCTTCTCGGCAGTCTTTACCGCCGGAATGCTACCGATCCTCTTGGTCTTTCCGCGAATCCCGGCAGTCGCCATCGCCTTCAACGCAATCCTCGATCTCTTCCTTGCCTACCCCTTCACGATGTCAACCCTGTTTTTTCTGGAACTCGATGCGAATGACGGGGTTGATAGATGCTAACTTCATGATAGGTAATATCTTAAAGGGATAGGTGCTGAATGCTGTTTCGGCGTTTTGTGGGTTTTCGCAAGAAAATATCAGAAAACGTTTTCTTACAACGCAGTTCCAGAAACGAACAAACGAGAAATCCCTGTATCTGTCAATAGGAATGTTAGTTAAGGGATTTTGAGAGGTTCTTTCTTGTGACTTCTTCGATGTTTCTGGCTTCGAGTACCTCCGGCAGTCTTGCCTCCATCGCCTCCAGCAGGGCTTGGGCGGCTTGCGTCGGTTCCGGGATTTTCAGGCAGCTCGTTTCGTTGAGCGTGACGATCATGCTGCTGATCGCTCTGAGTTCGTCGATGCCTTCCGGTACTGCGCATTCAGCGTATTATCAGTATTTTTCGATCAGTCGCTCCATCTTGCAGGCCAGCATCACGCTGAACACATGGCCGCGTGTGCTGGCTTGGTTGCGCACTCAGACCACCGGCCTGATCTCCAGATGCCCCTGCTTGAAAGGTGCGAAACGCTCGCGCCAAGTTGGCCAGATATTTGTACCGGTTGCGCAGCTCTTCCGCCGAAAGTGTCTGCTTTTTTACGCCGCTCCTGATGACGTAATAGCCGTCAAGCAACGCTTTTTGCTGCAGGGCCAGCCTGATCGCCTCGATCTCGGCAAACGAGCAGTGCGACAAACTGGCGATGGTGCGATTCTTGACCTTGCCATCTTCCCGATAGGACTCGCGAAGCAGGTGCCGCTGGTAGGTCTTGCCGTTGATGGCGGTTTTGCTTGAGTCGAGATACATGGTGACGGCGAGACGGGTTTATACAATGCTGTGCTATATGCAATATTGCCATGATACGCTAATGATTAGTGACTATATGCGTGGCGGCATTTATCAGATAAGTGACGGTATATCTATTGCTTCTAAAATGAAGATGCCGTTTTTTTATAATGAGAGTGAATACAGTGTACTGAAGGGTGCTGTCGCAAAGTCGCGAAAGGCAACATGGAGAGGCAATGCCGACAGAAACGCTCCCATACACCGGCACGTTAAATCCTCGGCGTTTGTTATATTTGCGGTTTGTGCCCTGCCCGATGGGTGGGTGACGCCATATTTTTCAAACTCAGAGTCCGAACGATGAGCAATTCCGATCAGTCGCGGGTGCAGACGCAGAGTCTGTCGCCCGATAAGGTGATGCATAAACTGGTTTCGCTGGCAAAGAGGCGAGGCTTCATTTTCCCGTCGTCCGAAATATACGGCGGCTTGTCGTCGTGCTTCGATTACGGCCCGCTTGGCAGCGAGATGAAGAAGAATATCAAGGATTTGTGGTGGAACTCGATGACGCGCCGCCACCAGAATATCGTGGGCATCGATGCGTCGATCATGATGAATCCGACCGTGTGGGAGGCTTCGGGCCATGTGGCGAGCTTCAACGATCCGATGATCGACGACCGGACGACCAAGCGCCGTTACCGCGCCGACCACCTGATCGAGAACCATATCGGCAAGCTCGTGCGCGATGGCAAGGAGGCCGATGCCGCCGCTCTCAAGGTTGCCTACGAGGCCGCCGCCGGTACGGAAGACCCGAATCGCACGCTTTATAATATCATTATCGAAGCGGGAATCAAGGCTCCCGATACCGGTTCGGCTGACTGGACGGAGGTTCGGCAGTTCAACCTGATGTTCCAGTGCAACATGGGCGCTGTGGCCGAGTCGGCGGGCGTGGTCTACCTGCGTCCCGAAACCGCGCAGGGTATCTTCGTGAACTTCCACAACGTTCGCGAGTCGTCGCGCATGAAGGTGCCGTTCGGCATCGCGCAGATCGGCAAGGCGTTCCGCAACGAAATCGTCAAGGGCAACTTCATCTTCCGCATGGTGGAGTTCGAGCAGATGGAGATGCAGTATTTCCTCAAGCCGGGCACGCAGCTCGAAGCGTTCGAGGCGTGGCGCGAGGAGCGCTTCCGCTGGTACCACGAAACGCTCGGCGTGACGAAGGAGAAGCTTCACTGGTACAAGCACGACAAGCTGGCCCACTACGCCGACCTGGCGTACGACATCAAGTTCGAGTTTCCGTTCGGCATCGAGGAGATCGAGGGCATCCACTCGCGCACCGATTTCGACCTCAGCCAGCATCAGCAGTACTCCGGCAAGAGCATGGAGTATATCGACCAGACCACCAACGAGCGCTTCATTCCCTACGTGGTGGAGACTTCGTCGGGCTGCGACCGCACCTTCCTCGCGCTGCTTTCGGACGCCTATCAGGAGGATGTGGTCGATGGCGAGCCGCGCGTGATGCTGAAGCTCGCGCCGAGGGTCGCGCCGGTGAAGGCCGCCGTGCTGCCGCTGATGAAAAAGGGCGAGATGGGCGAAAAGGCAGACAGGCTCTGCCGCGACCTCTCGGAGCACTTCATGGTGCAGTACGACGACGCCGCGTCCATCGGCAAACGCTACCGCCGCCAGGACGAGATCGGCACGCCCTTCTGCTTCACGGTGGATCACCAGACGCTCGAAGATGGCACGATCACCGTGCGCTACCGCGACACCGCCGCGCAGGAGCGGATCGATATGTCGAAAGCCGCTGAGTTCCTGGCTGCAAAGCTGGTTTAACTATTTTGAGGCTGAGACAAGTCGAGTTTTGCTTTGATTGTCATTCTGAACGAAGTGAAGAATCCAGTTCTTTTTTGAGCAGCACCATATTTGAATGATCTGAAATACTTTACGTGACTATTCTGGATTCTTCGCCCGACTGCGTCGGACTCAGAATGACAGATAAAATTGGAAACAAATTCTTGAGCGAGCCCATTTGAGGCCACTTCCAATTATCAAGAACCTTTATTACTTGGACTAAGAAGTCGAAGAAATGTTATACGATGTCGCAATCATAGGAGGAGGGCCGTCGGGAGCCGCCGCCGCCGAGATTCTCGCTCGCGCGGGCCACTCGACCATCCTCATCGAACGCAATCTTGCCAACGTTAAGCCGTGTGGTGGCGCGATACCGCTCGGCCTGATCGAGGAGTTCCAGATTCCCGACGAGCTGGTCGAAAAGAAGCTGACCCGCATGAGCGTGCGCTCGCCGCAGGGCAAAACCATCTTCATGCACATGCCGAACGGCTACGTCGGCATGGTTCGCCGCGAGCGCTTTGACCGCTATCTCCGCGAGAAGGCGCAGAAGGCGGGCGCGGAGCTGGTCGAAGCGCTGGTCAAAAAGATCGACCGCTCCGCCGACCGCTTCACGATCCACCTCTTCAACAAGGAGGGAAACGAGCTGCCGCCGGTCGAGGCGTCGTATGTCATCGGCGCGGATGGCGCGAACTCCAGGACCGCCGACGAACTCGGCTTTCCGCCGAACGACCTGAAGGTGATCGCCATGCAGCAGCGCTTCCACTACTGCAACGAGCTGAAGCCTTACGAGGAGCTGGTGGAGATATGGTTCGACGGCGAGGTCTCGCCCGATTTTTACGGCTGGATATTCCCGAAGACCGACCACATTGCTATCGGCACAGGCACGGAGGAACACCGCAACGACATCAAGCAGTTGCAGCACCGCTTCGTCGAGAAGATCGGCATCACCGAAAAGCCTTACCTCAACGAGGCGGCGAAGATTCCGATGAAGCCCCGTCGCTCCTTCTCTCAGGAGCGGGCGATTCTCGTGGGCGACGCGGCGGGCCTCGTGACCCCGGCCAACGGCGAAGGTATCTTCTTCGCGATGCGCTCCGGCAAGCTCGGCGCGCTGGCGATGATCGAGCGCATCCGCAACAAGAGGCCGCTCGCCAGCTACGAGAAGGAGTTCCGCAGGCTCTACTCGCCTATCTTCTTTGGATTGCAGGTGTTGCAGTCGGTTTACTACAAGAGCGACCGCCTGCGCGAGAGCTTCGTGGCGATCTGCCGCGACAAGCATGTGCAGGAGATCACCTTCGACTCCTACCTCTACAAAAAGATGGTTCCCGCGCCGTGGAGCGTGCAGATGAAGATCATGGGCAAGAATATCTACCATCTCGCCAAAGGAAGTTGAATGCTGCTTTCCCCGCTGAACTGGATCATCCATATTTCCTCGTCGCTCGAATGGGGCGTAGCGCTCGTCATGATGTACCATTACGGGCGTCTCGTCGGTCGCAAAGACATCCGGCGATTCGCGCTCTTCATGCTGCCGCACTGGATCGGGAGCTGGTTCGTGCTGGCTTACCACATCACCGGCGACGCGATCATGCTGCTCCTCGAACTCTCCGAAGCGATCAACCTGGTCGGCAGCTTTGCGCTGCTTTACGCGACGCTGAAGATTCTGAAGGGGGACGAAAAGCGCGAGGCCAAGCCGCGCACGGCGCTGATGGGAGCGCTCTTCGGCGGCATGACGATGGCGGCAGGAGGCGCGCCGGGCTACTCGTTTTTGATGGGTAAAAGCTGGTTCGACGCTGTGTTACAGGTGTCGAGCTTCGTCTACCTGACCTTTCTCGTGCTGCTCCTGAGGGTGCGCAAGCAAGACCCCGAAGCATTCTCGTTTCTGACCGTAGCGGGCTTCTGGTTCGTGCTCGTCTTCATTTCGGTAACAGTCTGCTGCATGTACGTCGCCATCCATGTGCTGGGCTACAAGTCGCTGTCACACAACGACTTTTTGCACGGCCTGGCCGAAAGCCTCCTGAGCGCGAGCAACCTCATGATCGCCATTGGTATCCACAAACAGCACAAGCTCGCCGCAGAGCGGCTCAGGGCCTGAGCAGCGCCTGGTAGCGCTTCGGATCGGCAAGCAGAGAAAATGCCTTCGCCGCAACCGGATCATCCTCGACCGACTTGCGCAGGGCCGCCCGCTCGTCGTAATGCCGCATTATCTCGCGATGCAAGGCGGCGGTGATGCGCAGCGAATCCCGCGAGAGGCTCCGTCGTGTCGAGGCGGCAAGAGACTTGTCGAGAGCGTCGAGCTGGCCGGATAGCGCTTTGTCCACTCCATCCTCCTTTTGAACGAGCGTTTTCAGGCTGTCGAGTTTTTTCTGCGCTCCAGACCGGAAGGTGAATTTCTCCTTTTCGAGAAAGCTGTTGAACTCGTCGTACACCGGTTCCGACGGGAGTCGCGTCAACTGAAACCCCGGATGTTTCAGATGAAAGCGCGAGGCGTATCTGAAAAGCAAACCATCTTTCTCCAGCGTGTGCTGGTATTCGGAGAGAGAGTCGGCTTTGGCGACCACATCCGGACGGATTCCGCCGCCGCCATAGACTTTGCGCCGGTTGCGCGTGAAGAAGACCTTCGTGGAGTCGGCGGCATCGGTGGAGAGCACGACTTTACGGCGAGCGTCATCGCGAACAATCGGCTTCTGGATGAGTCGTCCCGACGGCGTATAGTATTTCGCCGTCGTCAGTTTGAGGATGTGGTCGTAGGGCAGGGCGATGATCGACTGCACCAGCCCCTTGCCGTAGGAGCTTTCGCCGAGAATGACGCCGCGGTCGAGTTCCTGAATCGCGCCAGAAACAATCTCCGAAGCTGATGCGCTGTCGCCGTCGATCAAAACCACGAGAGGAAGTGCTGGCGCTTGAGGATCGGTATTGGTGGAGTAGAGCTGATCGCTGTCGGCGGTCCGGCCTTTGGTGGAGACGATCTTGCTGCCTTTTTCGACGAAGAGTCCCGCCACCTCAACTGCCGAGGTGAGCAGGCCGCCCGGATTGCCGCGCAAATCCAGCACGAGGCCATTCAGCGCGATCCGGTTTTTGGTGGCCTCTTCGTTGATCGTGCGGATCGCCGAACTCAGCTCCTCACGCGAGTGCTCGGCGAAGCTGTTCATCTGCACGTAACCCAACGAGCCGAATAGCCCGGCATAGGGCACGGTGCTGACCCTGATCTCCTGCCGCGTGATGGCAATGACCTTCGGTGACCCGAGGCCATCTCGTTTAATCGTAAGCCTGACGACCGTGCCAGGCGACCCCTTGATGGCGTTCCTCACCTCGTCGATGGACTTCTTGCTTGTGGGCACGCCATCGATGGCGATAACCTGGTCGCCGGTCTGCAAGCCCGCTTTCGCGGCGGGCTGGGCGTCGTTCACCGAGGTGACGAACAGCTCTCCGGCAAATACGCCAATGGTGACGCCGATGCCGGTGTATTTGCCGGTGGTGATTTCATCGAGTTCGTCGGACTGGGCCTCATCGAGAAACGAGGTGAAGGGATCGAGCTGATCCATCATGCCGTCGATCCCCGAATACATGAATTCGCTCACATCGACGGGATCAACATAGTTTTGCGCCACATTCTTGAACACCTCCCCGAGCAGGTCGATGCTTCTGGTCGCGGCGAAAAAGTTGTCGCCCGCGCTCGGCGCGCCATACGCCGCCGAGCCGGGTTGCGCGACAATCAGCATTGTCCCGGCTGAGAGCGCGGCGGCGGCGCGAGACCAGCGCCGGAGAGTCCCGAAAAAAGAGCGGCGACGCAAATTCATTGCAGGCTTACCGGAGTGCGCTTTCGAGCGCCGTGGCGCTGTCGGTGCGTTCGTCGCGATATTTGACGATGAGCGGCGTGTAGATCGAAAGTCCGTGCTCGACGGCGAACGCCCCCTTCACCTGGCGGGAACCCGCCACCACCACCGCGCCTTCGGGAATGACAAGCGGAGAATCGGCGGTTTTTCTCAGAATCGTACCGTTGACCAGATCGTAGACCGGCGTCGAGCCGTTGAGGATGACGCCCGTTCCGATGACCGCGCGTTTCTTGACGATGGTGCCTTCATAGATGCCGCAGTTGCCGCCAACCATCACCTCATCCTCGATGATGACCGGCATCGCGCCGACCGGTTCGAGCACACCGCCAACCTGCACAGCGGCGGAGAGATGCACCTTCTTGCCGACCTGCGCGCAACTGCCGACCAGCGCGTGAGAATCGATCATCGAGCCTTCATCCACGTACGCGCCGACGTTGACGTACGAGGGTGGCATCATCACTACCGACGGCGCAAGATACGAACCGTCACGCACCGACGAGCCGCCAGGCACGATCCTCACGCTGTCCGCCACGCTGAAACGATGCAAGGGGTAGGTGTCCTTGTCGATGTAGGAGAAGCGCTCGAAGCCGCCAAGCTCGACATGGTGCTCCACCAGCACGCCAAGCTTCATACCGACCAGAATCCCCTGCTTGACCCACTGGTTGACCGTCCATCCCTCTCCACAGGGTTCTGCGGCGCGGATTCTCCCGTCATTGAGCAGCGACTTGAACTGCTCGAAAACTTCGCGCACCCCGGCATCCTCCTGAAGCTGGCTGGCGGTAAGTGAAGACAATGCGATGATCTGATCCTTTATCTGCTGGTACTGTTCCATGTGTTGGTTTGGGTAATATTAGTCCGGCAAAAAACTCTTAAAAATTGCCCCGTCCCGAAAGCTTTCGGGACGGGGTTCATGGATAAAAAAATAAATCCGGGCTTTAGCCCAATCTCTCACCACCTCGGCCTGTTGTCGTCGAAGAGACGTCAGTTGAATTCCGTGGTGATGTCGTTGCTGTGCTTGCGGTTGTAGAAGCGGAAATCGTCGCTTCGCAGGCTCTCGTCCGGCGTGATCCTGACGAAGACGAGGTGCTGCAAAAACCACTTCAGCTCGGTTTTCATCTCGCTGTTGCGCATCGGTTCGAGCACCGTCGGGCTGACGTGCAGGTCGAGCTGCTGGAACGGCACCTTCTGCTGAAGCGCGAACTTGCGGAGCCAGCGCTCGATCTGGTGGATCGTCGTGAAGCGCGCCTGCACCACGCCGGTGCCGCCGCACGCCGGGCACTGGTCGCCCATGCGCTGCATGAGGCTCGGGCGGATGCGCTCGCGGGTTATCTGCATGATACCGAAGTCGGAGAGCGGCAGGATGTTCGACTTGGCGCGGTCGTTACGCAACTCAGTCTTCATGGCGTCAAAGACCTTCTTTGAATTCTTCGGGTCGATCATGTCGATGAAGTCCACCACGATGATGCCTCCGATGTCGCGCAGCCTGAGCTGGCGCACGATCTCTCGGGCGGCTTCGAGGTTGGTTTTGAGCGAGTTCTCCTCCTGCTCGCGCTTGGCCGCATACCGGCCGCTGTTGACATCGACCACCACCATCGCCTCGGTGTGCTCGATGATGATATAGCCGCCTGACTTGAGCCACACCTTCCGCGAAAAGATCGACTCCACATCCTTGGCGATGCCGTACCCCTCGAAGAGCGGCAGCTTGCCCTGATGGAGCGAGACGTTTTTGACCATATCGGGCGCGGCCCACTGGATGTAGTTGAGCGTCTCGTTGTAGATCGAGTTCGAGTTGGCCACGATTTCGGTCACATCGCTGGTCAGCGAATCGCGCAGCACACTCGAAATGATGGTATCCTCCTTGAAGATGAGTTGCGGAGGCTGGGCATCCTGGAGCTTCTCCTCGATCTGCTTCCACTTCGTGAGCAGCTTTTCGAGATCCTGCTTCAGGAGCGACTCCTCCTGATCCTCGGCAACGGTACGGATAATCGCACCGAACCCTTCGGGAAGCATCGAGCGGACGAGCTTTTTGAGGCGTGAGCGCTCTTTGCGCGACACCACGCGGCGAGAGACGGCGATCTGGCCGCCGCCGAAGGGGAGCAGCACCATGAAGCGTCCGGCGATGGTGATGTCGGAGGTGAGGCGTGAGCCTTTCGTGCCAATCGGCTCCTTGATCACCTGCACGAGGATTGAATCGTTCGGCTTGAGCTTCTGGGCGATCATCTGGGTGTAGGACTGCCGCCTTTCAGCAGCATCCGCTGGCGAGGATGGCTTCGACTCGGCTCTTGGCTGGCTGACGGGCCGGGCCGACTCTCTCGGCGGCGCTGCCGCTGATCCTGGCGCGACCCCGCTCTCCTCATCGCCATCCTCGTCGTCATCTTCCTCGTCGCCGCCGTTTTCGTCGTCGTCGTCATCCTCGACGAGTGCGCGATAATCCTCACTGGTGGTGCCAACATCGGAAAAATGCAGGAATCCATCTGACTTCTGCCCAATATCGACAAAGGCCGCCTTGAGTCCCTCGACCACCTTGTGCACCCTGCCGAGGTAAATATCGCCGATGCTTCTCATGCTCTCGGGGCGCTCTATGATCAGCTCGGCAAGCCGACCCTCCTCGACGAGCGCGACCTGGATTTCATCCCCGGTCTTGTTCATCAGGAGCTGTTTCTTAACATTTTTCTTCATTCAGAATCCATGATTTCAAGCATTTCTGCCGACCTTGCGCTGTCGCGGGTTCGGGAAACGCCTTTGTTGATCTCCACCGACCTTCTGCAATTCAGCAGTCTGCCGGAATCCCTGTAATTGCTATTTTATTTGTCGAAAAATATAACACTTCGAGCGCTTGAAATGACGCCTTATTCATCGAACATTTTTACCGTGCAACCGCCATGCTGACAACCGCTTTCGAAGCGCCGCTCTGGGAGAGGATGTCGCGGGTCTGCGGCATCGACGAAGCTGGCCGGGGGCCGCTGGCCGGGCCGGTGGTGGCGGCGGTGGTGGTTTTTCCGCGCCACTTCAAGCCAACGGGCATTCTCGAACGACTCGACGATTCGAAAAAGCTAACGGCGGAGCTTCGCGCGGCGCTTGCCCCGGCCATCCGCGAAGCCGCCGAAAGATGGGCGGTCGCGGTGGTGGACGCGGAGACCATCGACCGCATCAACATTTTGCAAGCGACGATGCACGCCATGAATCTCGCCGTCGAATCGCTCGGCGTAGCGCCGGAGCTTCTTCTGGTGGACGGCAACCGCTTCAGGCCGGTGCTGCCGATTCCATACGAAACCATCGTCAAGGGGGACTCGAAGGTCTTCTCCATCGCCGCCGCTTCGGTACTCGCCAAGACCCACCGGGACGAACTGATGACCGGCTACGCGGCGGAGTTCCCGGAATATGGCTTCGACCTGCACTTCGGCTACCCCACGGAGCGGCACGTCCAGGCCATCGCCACGCACGGGCGCTGCGCGATTCATCGGAAAAGCTTCAAGTTACGTAAATTGGGGGAAAAATAACCCTTCATATGCCATGCATACCCCTCAATGGCTTGGAACCGAAGGCGAGACGATAGCGGCGCGGTATCTCGCCGCTCGCGGCTGCCGGATCGTCGCCCGAAACTACCGCTATCATCGCAACGAGATCGACATCATCGCCCTCGATGGCGAGGTGCTCTGCTTCATCGAGGTGAAGACCAGGGCGTCGCTCGGCAAAGGGCATCCCGCCGAATCGGTCACGCTCAAAAAGCGAAAGGAGATCATCCGCGCTGCCTCCGGTTATCTCGCTACCCGGCCCGATCCGTGGATCACCTGCCGTTTCGATGTCATCGCGATTCACGCCCTCCGGCTCGATGAGCGGACGATTCTCGACTACCGGATCGAGCACATCAGGAGCGCCTTCATGACGAGCGACGACCTCTGAAATAGCATATCAGCGGATTTTTCTTATCTTTGAGGTCAAAGTTTTTACCGATTCATCACGCACGACGAACCCATGCAAGAAAACGATATTCAGACCCCGCAGAACGCCTCCGCCGATTACGTAGCGACCAATATCCAGGTGCTCGACGGTATCGAGCATGTCCGCAAGCGTCCCGCGATGTACATCGGCGATATTCACAGCCGCGGCCTACATCATCTCGTGTATGAGATCGTGGACAACTCCATCGACGAAACGCTCGGAGGATTCAACGACTACATCCATGTGGCGATGAATCCCGATGGCTCGGTGACGGTCACTGACCGCGGGCGCGGCATCCCGGTGGATATGCATCCTGTCAAGAAGAAATCGGCGCTCGAACTGGTCATGACGGTCATCGGCGCGGGCGGCAAGTTCGACAAGGGGGCCTACAAGGTCTCCGGCGGTCTGCACGGCGTCGGCGCGTCGGTCGTCAACGCGCTTTCGGAGTGGTGCGAGGTCGAGGTATACCGCGACGGCAAGGTCTACATGCAGGCCTACCGCCGGGGCGTTCCCCAGGGCGATGTCAAGGAGATCGGCACCACCGACAAACGGGGCACGAAGGTCTCCTTCAAACCCGACCACGAGATTTTCAAGACCACCGAGTTCCGCAAGGATATCATCATCGACCGCATGAGGGAGCTGGCCTTCCTGAACAGCAACCTCCGCATTGTCGTGCAGGATGCCGAGGGGGTCGAGGAGACCTTCCACTTCGAGGGCGGTCTGAAGGAGTTCGTGCGCTTCACCGACTCGAATCGACTTGGCCTCATCAAGGAACCGATTTTTCTTACCGGCGAGCGCGATTCGACGATGGTTGAAATTGCTTTGCAGTACAACGACTCCTATCAGGAGAACGTCTTCAGCTACGTCAACAACATCAACACTCACGAGGGCGGCACGCACGTCACCGGCTTCCGCAAGGCGCTGACCCGTACGCTCAACGCCTACGCGCAGAAGAACGATCTGCTCAAGAACCTCAAGATCGCCCTCACCGGTGACGATTACAAGGAGGGGCTGACGGCGGTCATCTCGGTCAAAGTGCCTGAGCCACAGTTCGAGGGACAGACCAAGACCAAGCTCGGCAATTCCGAGACGCAGAGCATCGTCGAGAGCATCGTCAACGAGCAGCTCGCCGAGTTCGCCGAAAGCAATCCCGGCACTCTCAAACTGATCATCGAGAAGGTCAAAGGCGCGGCGATCTCTCGCGAGGCGGCCCGCAAGGCCAAGGAGCTGACCCGCCGCAAGTCGGTGCTCGAAAGCTCCGGCCTGCCCGGCAAGCTCGCCGACTGCTCGATCAACGATCCGGAGCACTGCGAGCTGTACATCGTCGAGGGTGACTCGGCAGGCGGCAGCGCCAAGCAGGGGCGCGACCGCAGCTTTCAGGCGATCCTGCCGCTGAAGGGAAAGATTCTGAACGTCGAGAAGGCGCGTCTGCACAAGATGCTCGAAAACGAGGAGATCAAGACGATTATCCTCGCTCTCGGCACCAGCATCGGCGAGGAGGAGTTCTCGCCTGAAAAGCTGCGCTACGGCAAGATTATCATCATGACCGACGCCGACGTGGACGGCGCGCACATCCGCACGCTGCTGCTGACCTTTTTCTTCCGCTACATGCGCTCGCTCATCGAGGCAGGAAAGGTGTACATCGCCCAGCCGCCGCTCTATCTGGTCAAATCCGGCAAGGAGCAGCAGTACGCTTGGGATGAGGATGAGCGGGTGAGTATCGTGGAGTCGATGAAGAAGCTTCAGAAAGCGAAGGCCAACGTCAACATCCAGCGCTACAAAGGTCTCGGTGAAATGAACCCCGAGCAGCTCTGGAGCACCACGATGGATCCCGAGCACCGATCGCTGCTTCAGGTGACGGTCGAGAATGCGATGGAGGCCGACCAGGTCTTCTCGACGCTCATGGGCGACAAGGTCGAACCCCGCCGCGACTTTATCGAGAAAAACGCGCGTTATGTCAGACGCTTAGATGTCTGACATAACCTGCACCATCACCTGTTTTTTCAGAGACTCGATCCATGCGTTGAAACGCTCCTGACTCTTGCGGTTCATGGCCAGCTCTTCGAGCTTCGCGAAATCGCGCTCGGGAGTCAACGTATGGGCGGGTTCACGCGAATTGAGCATGAACAGCGCGAAGAACGGCGCACTGTTGTCTGGCTCGATATTCTCCGGCTGACTGATCTCCCCCTTGTTTTTCAACCCTTCGACGATCTTCTGAAGATCGGGTCGCAGCGAGCCGACTTCGAGGTTCGGGCTTCCCGATCCCGATACGATCACTCCACCGTTCGTGGCGGAGGCGGGATCGTCCGAATACTTCTCGGCCATCGCGGCGAAAGTTGTCTTGCCGGCAAGCACGTCAGCCCTGATCGATTTGAGCAGCGCGATGGTCGCGGGAATATCGGTTTTGCTCCGGTCGAACATGGCGAGAATGTGGCGGGTATGAATGCGGTCGCCATCCTTGTCGATCAACTGGATGATATGGTAGCCGAAGCGGCTTTCGACGATGCCGGAAATCTGTCCCGGCTTGAGCGTGTATGCCGTTTGCTCGTAACTCGGCACCAGCTCGCCTTTGCTGGTGTACCCCAGCTCGCCCCCTTTTTCACGCGAACCCGGATCGTCGGAATATTCGCGGGCAAGCGCCGCAAAGTCGCCGCCAGTGGCAAGCTTCTGCTGAACATCCTTGATTTTATCGAGCGACGACTGCTTTTCGGCTTCAGTAATCATCGGCATTTTGATGATCTGCGACACCGAAACCGTTTCCGGCGACACGGGCAGTTTGTCCTTCTCCTGCTGGTAGAAGGACATCGTTTCGTCATACGAAACGGTCACTTCGTGGAAATTTTTTCTTCTGAACGCCTCAATCATCTGCTGATCCTTGATGTCGTCGCGAATATGCTGCTTCAGGCGATTGACCGGCAGGCCGAATCTGGACTCCATGGCGCTGACTGTCGGGAAACCGGCTCGAAGCGAAGTGTATCGTGCGGCAGCCTGGTCATCGACACTCTTCTCATCGACCTTGACTGTGTCGATCTTCGCCTTGGTCAGGATGATTTTCTGGTTGATCAGGTTATCCAGAATTTTCTTTCTGAGCTGGGGATCGCTCTTGGCATCGGGAAACTGAAGGCGGAGCATCAACTCCTGCTCGTTGATATCTGAATCGAGAATGATTTCGTTACCGACAATCGCCGCGATTTTGTCGAGGCTGGTCGAAGCGGAGACATCGGCAACACCGTTCATGGCGATCATCAAAACAGCAAGCACGGCAAACAATACTTTTTTCATGGGATCGGGTTTTCTTGTGGGGACAGGTTCCGTCGGGCGCATGTCCATCGTGATGATCCGGCTCGACGAGGTAAATTCGTCCTCCGGGAATTCTTGAACGCGCGACTGACCATGGTTGCAACGGTCAACAAAGCTGCAACATACAGAGAATCTGCGTTACGGGCAAGAGGCTCTTCGGATACGCGGGGGAAAGGGGTGAATTTCAGGGTGCCTCCCCGGCCTGAACAGCAGTCGGGGAGAGCGGCGGAGGCGCGAAATCAGGCGCCGCGGAACTTGATGGGACTCTTCGAGCGGGTCTGCCAGTCGAAAACGATTGGCGCGGCTACGAAGATCGACGAGTAGGTGCCGACCAGAATACCGGCGAACATCGCGAAGGCGAAGCTGCGAATGGCCGGGCCAGCGAAAATGAAGAGCACGATGACCGAGATCATGATGGTGCCGGAGGTGATGACGGTTCGGGAGAGCGTCTGGTTCATGCTCTCGTTGAATATCCGCTCATAATCGGAAGGCTTCTGCCCACGCAGCCGCTCGCGGATACGGTCGTACACTACGACGGTGTCAGTGATCGAATAACCGGCGATGGTGAGGAAGGCCGCGATGATGCTCTGGTCAACTTCAAGCGGCATGAAATCGATCAGTCCGCCGAGCAGGCTGAACAGGCCGAGCACGGTCAAAACGTCGTGGAAGATCGCCGCCACGCCCGCCGTGGCGAACTTGAACTCGAAGCGTACGCTCACGTAGAGCAGAATACCGGCAAGCGCCGCAGCGAGCGCTTTGATGGCCGACATTTTCATGTCAGCAGCGATGCTCGGCCCAACCGCCTGGATGCTGAGAATCTGCGAGGGATTGCCCGGCAGGCGCGACGAAAGCGCATTTGTGATCAGCGCCTTCAGCCTGGTGGTATCGCCCTGATAATCGGTTTTGAGCAACAGGGAGCGGTCGAGGCCATACTGCTTGACCGAACCATTTACTCCGGCCTGCTCCATGATCGAACGAACGTCACCCACATCGACCGCTTTGTCGAAACGGATGACCACCTCCGCGCCGCCCTTGAAATCGATGCCGTAGTTTAATCCTCTGACGAAAAGGGAGGCCATACCGACAACAAGCAGAATAGTCGAGACGGCGTAGGCGATCTTGCGATGCTTGATGAAATTGAAATTGGTCTTATGAAAAATGCGCATTGCTGTGTCTTGTAAATTATCCGAAACTCTTTTCATCCATGAACTTGCTGTCGATCAGCAGATCGAACAGCACCCTTGTCACCACGACAGCCGTAAAGAGACTTGCGCCCGTGCCGATCATCAGCGTGATGGCAAACCCCTGCACCGGGCCGACGCCGTACACATAGAGCAGAAAGGCCGCGGCAAGGGTTGTGACGTGCGAGTCGAGAATCGATGAAAACGCCCGTTTGTAGCCAGTGTCAACCGCCATGCGAAGGCTCTTGCCCTCTGCCAGCTCCTCGCGAATGCGCTCGTAAATCAGCACGTTGGCGTCAACGGCCATGCCCATCGTCAGCACGATACCGGCGATGCCCGGCAGGCTCAGCGATGCGCCGAATCCGGCCAGCACCGAGATGACGACCAGAATGTTGAGCACCAGCGCCAGGTCGGCGGCGATGCCTGCCTTGTTATAATAGATGACCATGAAGATGGCCACCGCCACGAAGCCCCACATCATCGACAGCATACCGGCGCGGATGTAATCCGAGCCAAGCGAAGGGCCGACGGTGCGCTCTTCAAGGATATGCACCGGCGCGGGCAAAGCTCCTGCCTTCAGGATGATTTCGAGATCCTTGGCTTCGTTGAGATCGCCGATGCCGTTGATCACCGAGTTACCACTCGGAATCCTCGACTGCACGACCGGAGCGCTGTAGATTGCGCCGTCGAGCACAATGGCGACCTGCTTGCCGATGTTGGCTCCGGTGATGCGCGCCCATTTCGATGTGCCCTCGTCATTCATCGACATGAGCACCTCGGGCTGATTGTCCTGCGCGCTGAAGGTCGCCTTCGCCTCGGTAATCACGCCGCCGGTCAGTTCGGGAGTTTTCTTGACGAGATAGATCGGGAAGTACTTTTCACCATTGGCGGCAAGTTCGGGTTTGGCCGCCAGAAGCAACTGCGTATCCTGCGGCAGCAAGGCCTGCACATCGGGGCGGTCCAGCACCGCAGTGACCTGATCGCGGGCGTACGCCGGAGCGAACACCACGCCATTCGGCAACATACCGATCACATCCGAAAGCTTTTTGATGCCAGCAGCGGCAGGCGCTGGAGCGGTTGCGGGAGACGGTGCAGCGACAACAGGAGCGGCGGCCTTGGCGGAGTCGGACGGAGCCACGCTCTCAGTTGGAGCCGGTGCGACTGGAGCCGCGAGCGATACGCCGCTGATGCTCTGAACAGCTCTGAGCGTCGCTTGAGGATCCTTGACCAGCCTGAATTCGAGCTTGGCCGTACCCATCAGAAGCTTGCGAACCCTCGCCTCGTCGGTCACGCCCGACAGCTCGATAATCAGCCGTTGCGAACCCTGGGTCTGGATCACCGGTTCGGCGACGCCATACTGGTCGATACGGTTGCGGATGATCTCCTTGGCTCTCGTCAGCGCATCCTTCGACTCGGCATTCAGCTTGTTGACGATATCCTGATCGGAATCGCGCATGTCATAGAAGTAGCGGCTGAGCTTGATGTTCTCTTTCTTGAACCCGGCAGCCACAAGCTCGACGATATTGACGTTGGACTCAGTAGCGGCCTGGCTCTTGACGCTCTCCATGACGCGGGTGAAGGTGGCGTCCTTGTTCCACGCTTTCTGCTCGACGAGGTCGAGTATATCGACCTCCATCACCAGGTGCATACCGCCCCTGAGGTCGAGGCCAAGCTTCAGGCTTTTGTCTTTGGCGTGCTCGATCGCCTCGCGATTATCGATGGCGAACTTCAGACTGTCTTCGGAAGAACGGAAACTCTTGAGTTTTTCGGAGAGGGCATGGTCACGCCAGGTAGGCCAGATCGACCATACCGAAACCATCGCGACCACGGCAATGAGAATGAGTTTAAAGCGGTTGTTTTTCATGAAAAAGGCCGTTACGCACGATTGATAAAGAAAAGCCAATATAAAGAACCGCCTCTGGATTAACAATCGTGGTTCCGGTGCCGCAACGACGGGCGGGAGTAAGGCGTAAGACGTAGGGTATCGGTTTCATTATAGCGTATTGCAATCCTGCCGCGACAACTTCAGGAAACTGCGGAAGTGGTTGTTTTACAAACATTTATACGCTGACATACACGTCGCATTCCGTACTTCTTGAATAAGTTGGACGAATATCGTCCTCTATTTCATCGATAATCAGTCACATTTTCTCCTTTTTTCTGGCACTTTACTTTGATTATCAATGTTACATTTTCGCGGCACGTTCCGATCAGTTGTTTGTGATGATGTAGAATACTTGTATACCGGAGGCGAAACATGATGAAAAGAGTGACACCCATACCCGCTGAACTTCTCGATGTTCATACCTCGCCCTGTATTTCAATTTACATGCGAACGGGCCGATCCTATCCCGAAAATGCGCAGGATTCGCTCAGGTTCAAGAATCTCGTTTCCAAGGCGGAAAACGACGCAAGACTCTCTATCGGCAAACGGGCTGTGGCTCCGCTGATCGAGCAGTTGCGGAAGCTTCAGGAGGAGCGGGATTTCTGGAAACATTCACTCGATGGCGTGGCAGTATTCATCTCTCCCGATTATTTCAGGGTATTCAGATTGCAGCAGCCGGTTTACGAGCAGGCGCATGTGTCGGATGTTTTTTTCATCAAGCCATTGCTCAGGATTTACCAGATGGCTGAGCGCTTTCAGGTGCTCGCGCTGACCAAAACCGGGGTCAGACTCTTTGAAGGCAACCACTACCGGCTGGACGAGGTAGAGCTGGCGCGGGAGGTGCCCAGAACGATGCCCGATGCGCTCGGCACGGAGATCACGCAACCGCACATGACCATCGCCACCTACGGCGGCGTAGGCTACGGCTCGTCAATGCGACATGGCCACAGTTCCAGAACGGATGAAGAGGAGATCGATGACGAGCGTTATTTCCGGGCTGTCGATCACACGATCAACGAACATCACTCGAAACCATCGGGTCTGCCGCTGATTCTCGCGGCCCTTCCGCAGCACCAGAGCCTGTTCAGATCGATCAGTCACAATCCGCATCTGACCGAGGAGGGCATCTCCAGCGATCCTCGCCTGCTTGAAACCGATGCCTTGCGCGAGATGGCCTGGAAGGTGCGAGAGCCGTACTGGCAACGCAAGATCGATCACCTGCTGGCCTGGTACGAAGAGGCGCAGTCAAAATCCATAGGCTCGGACAATCCTTTCTACATCACGAATGCCGCTTTGGCCGGGAATGTATCGGTGCTTCTGCTCGATCAGGAGAGAATCTATCCTGGCGGCATCGATACGGATTCGGGCGATATTTCGTTCAGCAAAGCGGCACCGGGCAAAGAGCACGATGTGTTCGAAGACCTTGCCATCACGGTGCTTGGCAAAGGAGGCGAAGTGGTGGTGCTGCCGTCTGAAAGGATGCCATCCGAATCGGGCGTCGCGGCTATATTCCGGCACGAGTAGAGCAAGGCTGCTGCGCCGCTTCTTCCGGTTTACGCCTCTGACCACTATATTGCGGAGTCATGAATGCGCCTTGTCTATTCGTGACTCCGCAATAATCTTATCGATTCCTTCAGCATCAGCATGGGCGCGACCCGCGAGATTTTCTGGAATACCGGGCACGGGGCGGTTGTCGTCATGTACCTGCTCGCGTTGGTCGCAATTGGCGCGATGGCGCAGGGATTCCGGTTGCGGCGCTCAATCTGGCGGCGCGGAAAGCCGCTCGATCGCGCTGATCATCCGCTCCGGCGGTTCACGCGATTTCTTGCCGATACCATCAGCCAGCGGAAAGTAGCGAGAGTTCAGGATGGCGGCTTGCCTCACGCGATGCTTTTCTGGGGCTTCCTGCTGCTCCTTGACGGTACGCTTCTCGTGATGCTGCAACGCGATCTCTTGACGCCCTTCTTCCGGTTCAATCTGCTCTCAGGCGATTTCTATAAAGTCTACTCCCTCGTGCTCGATCTTGCCGGTTTGCTGGCCTTGCTGGCGCTTGGCGTGCTGGCGGCGCGGCGCTACGTCATCCGAACGCCGGGCTTGGAGAGCACTCCCGCCGACGCGGGCATTCATTTGCTGCTGCTGGCAATTCTCGTCACGGGCTTCATCGTCGAAGGGGTTCGCATGGCCTCGACCGAACTCGGTGACAATCCCGGCCTTGCCCTCTGGTCTCCGGTCGGCTACCTTTTCGCCTCGTTGTTCGCAGGCATGGACGAACACGCGCAGCGAGCGGCGCATCAGGCGCTGTGGTGGTTGCACATGCTTCTGGCGTTTGGCTTCATCGCAATCATTCCGTGGACGAAGCTGCGTCACCTCGCCACCACCAGCGGCAACAGCTTTTTCGAGCCTCGCGAGCCGAAGGGCACGCTGCCTGCCGTCGATTTTGAAGACGAGACTCGCGAGCGGTTCGGGGCGTCGGAGATCGGCGATCTGACATGGAAAGATATTTTCGACGCAGATGCCTGCATGGCGTGCGGAAGGTGCCAGCAGCGCTGCCCGGCATATCTGACCGGCAAGCCGCTTTCGCCGATGAAGGTGATCAACGAGATCGGCTCGATTGCCGCATCGGCAGCGGAGAACGGGCTGATCGACGCCGTGTCGCGTGACGCGATCTGGTCGTGCACCACCTGCGGGGCGTGCGAGGAGATTTGTCCGGCCAGCGTCGAGCATGTCGGCAAGATCATCGAAATGCGCCGCAGCCTCATGCTCATGGCGGGCGAGTTTCCCGGCGACGAGGCCCGACGCGCCTGCGACGCCATCGAAATCAACGGCAATCCGTTCGGTCTCTCCCACGCTTCGAGATGCGACTGGGCAAAGGGGTTGCCGGTCACAGTCGTCGATGGTGGAACCGAAGCGGAAATCCTTTATTTTACCGGATGTTACGCCTCGTACGATCCGCGTAACCGCAAGGTCGCCGAGAGCTTTGTCAAACTGTGCGCGGCGGCGGGCATAAGCGTCGCGACGCTCGGGAAGGCGGAGCGCTGCTGCGGCGAACCGGCGCGGAAGCTTGGCAATGAGTATCTCTACCGGATGATGGCTGAGAGCAATATCGAGGCGTTCCGCTCTGCAAAAGCGCGGCGAATCGTGACCGCCTGCCCGCACTGCTTCAACACCCTCGCGCGGGATTATCGCGAACTCGGATTTGATCTGCCGGTTGAGCACCATTCGACCTTCATACGGCGGCTCGTCAGCGAGGGGCGGCTGAAGCTGAATCCCCCGACATTCAGTGCGACGTATCACGACTCCTGCTATCTGGCGCGGTATCAGGATATTGTCGATGAACCTCGCCTGCTGGTACAGGCGGCGGGAGGTACGCTGACTGAAATGGAGTGCTCCGGCAAAGATGGCTTATGCTGCGGCGCGGGCGGAGGACGCATTCTCGCCGAGGAGAAACTTGGGACGCCGATTGTAGACGAGCGCATCCGAATGGCCCGCAAAACCGGTGCATCCACGCTGGCAACCGCCTGTCCCTTTTGCCTGAGCATGTTCGAAGACGCTTTGAAACGCCAAGGCAACACGGAACTCAAAGCGCTCGATCTCGCGGAGATTGTCGCCCGGAGCATCGACCGACAGTAAACCATAACACGTTCCATCCAAAAGGAGTATATCATGATGCTGACGCGAAACGAAATTCAGCAACGGGTAACGCGCCTCCAGGAGCGGCTCGCCGCCAATGGCGCGCAGGCGGCCCTGTTGCTCGTGCCCATCGATATTTATTACTTCACCGGCACGCGCCAGAATTCGGCGCTCTGGATTCCTGCCAGCGGCGAACCGATGCTGCTCGTGCGCAAAAGCCTTGTCCGCGCCAGAGCGGAGGGGCTGATAAGCGACATCCGCCCGTTTCCGTCGAGCAAGGAGCTGACGGCGCTCTTCGGCAGCGAGGGCGACAGGGTCGGCATGACCTACGACGCCGTGCCTGTGGCGCAACATGGCTGGTACTCGAAGGTGTTGCCGGGGCGCAGTTTCGTCGATATCACCATGCTTGTGCGCGACCTGCGCTCGGTCAAGTTGCCTGCCGAGATCGAAATGCTTCGCTACAGCGCGGAGAAGCTGTGTTCGATCTTCAGTGAAGTGCCGACTTTTCTGAAGGCGGGGATGCGCGAACTCGATCTTGCCGCCGAGATGGAGTACCGTTTGCGCCGGATCGGCCACGAGGGATACGTGCGGATGCGGGCCTTCAACCAGGAGCTGTTCGGTGGCATGGCGGTTGCGGGTGGCGCGGCGAACTACGGATTTTTTGATGGAGCCGTCACGGGCCAGGGGCTTTCAAGCGCGTCGCCGCAAGGGGCGTCGCTTGACGTGATTGGCGAAAACCAGCCGGTGCTGGTCGATTTCGCTGGCGTATTCAACGGCTACATCGTCGATATGACCCGTATGTTCGTCATCGGCACGCTCGATTCCGAATTGCAGCGAGCCTTCGATGTTTCGCTCGAAATCCAGGAGGCGGTGCGCAAGGCGATGGTGCCGGGGGCCATCTGCGAGGAGATTTATCGACAGGCTGCCGAAATGGCTGAAAACGCGGGGCTTGGCGGGAACTTCATGGGAATGCCCGGTGAGCAGTCCCGCTTCGTCGGCCACGGTGTGGGCCTCGAACTCGACGAACTCCCGGTGCTCGCGCAAGGCTTCGCCATGCCGTTGCAGGCGGGGCAGGTAGTCGCCGTCGAGCCGAAATTCGTCATCCCCGGCAAAGGCGCGATCGGCATCGAAAACACCTTCTTGGTGACGGAACATGGCGGCGAGAGGCTGACTGAATTATCCGATGAAATTGTAAGGATTTGAGAGGGGAAATAAAAAAGGCTCCGGTATCTCCGGAGCCTTTTGTGAACGCAAAATCAGATATGTCTCAAAGATCAACTCTGATGCCTGCAAGGATTCCACTGCCCCCCAAGGTTACCTTGGTACCGCTAAAATCACCTTCAGATGGTTTCAGATAACGGTAGCCGAGATCAATAGTAACCTCGTTGGATGCTTTGATACCGATACCGGCTCCAAGCTGCCAGGCAAACTGACTTGAGCTGTCATCAGTAGCTAAATCTGGAATCTTTACATTAGCCCTTGAAAGACCAAGACCTCCCATGACGTACGGGGATACGCTGGAACCTTTCATGTCGAAATCATAGTAGGCATTCGCCATGAACGTCCATAATGAAGCAGAAGCGTTTGTTGTAGGAGCGATTACAAATACCTTATCAATGGCGTTGTGGTGGTAACCAATCTCTGCCTCAACGCGAACATTGTCCATTTTAAGACCGACCGCGCCATTTACTAGGTAGCCTGTTTTATATGTCATCCAATTACTTACGCCATCCACGGTAGAATTGTTCGCCAAGTTCAATCCAGTCGAGAGGCTGACATAAGGAGTGCTCGCTGCCTGTGCCATTGATGGGGCGGCAAATGCTCCTGCAACGAGGAGTGGGAGAATGAGCTTTTTCATGGTAGTGTGAATTTGGGGTTCTGCTAACATTACCGAAATCTGATGTACTGCTGGGCTAATTTAGGCGAAAAAAACTTCAGATGAAAGAGAAAAATCAAAGTTATTTTCACGTATATTCTGAAAGACTTTAAATGCCTTACGTTACCTTTATCAATCGATTCTGTACGTTAATTTTGATGCCTCTCTGTATAGTAAAATACAGGTAACACCGTTGAACTGTCCATGAACATCCTTGTCTGCATAAAACAGGTGCCCGACATGGAGGACCATTTCGTGCCGAACGCAGCCGGGAGGTGGTTCGACGAGATCGGCCTCGTCTGGCGGATGAACGAGTACGACGCCTTCGCGGTCGAAGAGGCCGTGCGGCTGAAGGAGTCGCTTGGCGGCGAAGCGCGGGTGACGGCACTCTCCATTGGCCCGGTGCGGGTGGTTGAGACGATTCGCAAGGCGCTTTCCATGGGGTGCGACGAAGGCGTGCACATCGACGATCCGATGGCAACAGAACGCGATCCGTGGCAGATCGCCTCGATGATCGCCGGATTTGCCGCCGGGCGCGGGTTCGACCTCATTTTCACCGGCATGCAGTCCGAAGATCGAAGCTCGGCGCAGGTCGGCGTGCTGGTGGCCGAACGGCTTGGCATCGCCTCCGTGACGGGTATCACGGCGTTCGAGTGGCAGGATGGCTCGATGACGGTCGAGCGCGAACTCGAAGGCGGGCGCAAATGCAGGCTCGGCTTGAAAGCTCCGGCGCTGCTGACCTGCCAGCTTGGCCTCAACACGCCACGCTACCCGACGCTGCCGAACATCATGAAATCGAAACGCGCCGCGCTGACCGTTCTCTCGCCGGAATCGGTCGGCCTTGAATCGCCGAAAGCGTCGTCCGAAAACTTCCGACCCCACGAACCCAACGCGGCTGGCGTGATTCTCGAAGGCGATGCCGAGACGCTTGCCGCGCAAGTGGTGTCGATTCTCGAATCACGGACCTCCGTGCTTGGCCCGGGAGGTGTGCGATGAAGCTGCTGCTTGTTGGCGAGGTTCTCGATGGCGCGATTGTGCCGGAGGTTGCCGAGCTGTTTGGATTTGCAGCTCGTCTCGGCGCGGAAACGTCGATGGTGCTGACCGGAGCTTCAGGCAATCTGCCCGCTTTCGAAGGACGGCTCTATCGCGCGGATGCTGTCCACGAATTCGACATGACTTATCACAAGCGCTTCGTGTTGGCCGCCATCGAGCGGGAGCAGCCGGATGCCGTGGTGTTTCTGCACTCGTCGTATGGCTGGGATTTGGCTCCGCGCGTGGCGTTCGCCATGCAGGCGGCGCTGATATCCGGGATCGTCGGTCTGGATGGCGGCGGTTACTTGGTCGAAAGCTGCAACGGCAAAATGCGCCGCACCGTCAGGCCGCTGACCGGCCGCGCCGTGCTGACGATCCAGCCGGGTGCGTTCGCCGTAGCGCCGATGCAGGGTTCGCCCGAGGTGATCGACATCGATGCAGAGCCGGACGCCGCCGTCGAGTTTCTCGGCTGCATCCAGCCGGAGCGCGGCGTCGATCTCTCACGAGCCAGCGTGATCGTGAGCGCCGGGCGTGGCGTCGGCAGCGCGGAGCGCGTCGAGCTGGTCAGGGCGCTCTCCGAGGCGCTCGGCGGCGAAGTCGGGGCGAGCCGCCCGGTGGTCGATGCCGGATGGCTCGAACGGGCGCGGCAGGTGGGGTCGAGCGGGCAGAACGTTTCGCCAGCGCTCTACGTGGCATGCGGCATTTCCGGCGCGATCCAGCATCTTGCCGGAATGAAAGGCTCCGGCTTCGTGCTCGCCGTCAACACCGACCGCGACGCACCAATCGCGAGCGTGGCGGACGTGCTCGTCGTGGCGGACGTGGCGGAGTTCCTGCCCGCACTGACGGCGGCAATTCAGGCACGGAAGTGAGCGGAGCGCGACAAATTTTTTCAACGACAGCGAAACACCGGATGATTCAGCAATCTTACGCCTTCACAATGGAGATGGAGGTGCGCGACTACGAGTGCGACATGCAGGGCATCGTCAACAACAGCGTCTATCAGAACTACCTCGAGCACGCGCGGCACGTGTACCTCAAGACAGTCGGAATCGATTTCAAGGAGTTCACCGAGCGGGGCATCAACCTCGTGGTCGTCCGCGCCGAGCTGGATTACAAGTCCCCGCTGCAAAGCGGCGACCGATTCTCGGTTGGCCTGACGATGGTGCGCGAGTCGCCACTCAAGTTCGCGTTTTATCAGGACATCCTGCGCCTGCCGGACATGAAGCTCGCGATCAAAGCCAAAATCATCGGCACGGCGCTCAACGGCCGTGGCCGTCCGCAGATTCCCGCCGAACTCGAAGCGCTGATGCAGCCGGGCGCGTGAGCCGTCACGAATCGAAGCCGCGAAGGTTCAGCGAGTAACGGTTGTCGGCATCGACGGTAAGCAGCTTCCGTTCGAGCAAATTTTTCAGGTCGCGCCGAGCGGTCATCTCCGAGACTTTCCGGTACAGCATCGAGTAGGGCAACGCCTGTTGAAGCTCGTGCAGCGTGAACGGTTTGCCCGACGGATCGTCGAGCAGCAGCGTCAGCAAATCGTTTTGCCGCCTGGAAATCGCTTTGTTGCTGACAAGAAAATGGAGGTAATCCCGCATGGCCAGCACTCTGATGAAATCTGCGATGCGGTTTTTCATCTGCTGTAACGATTCGATCACACCGTGCAGGTTGAACTCAAGAAACGGCGTGACATCCTTTTTGGCTTTGATGGTGTCGGAGAAGGCCCGATAATAGTCGTCCACATGCCTGTAGTAGTAATTCGAGAGCATTTTGGGGACGTAGCGTATGCCCGCCGACTGGAGGAGCAATGCTTCAAGAAGCCGGGCAACGCGCCCGTTACCGTCCCAGAAGGGGTGAATCAGCGAGAAGTGATAGTGAG
>JAAXXD010000016.1 GCA_013334655.1 Chlorobaculum sp.
TCCGCGAGATGGGACCGAAAACCCTCATCATCAAGAAGGGCGAGCACGGCGCGCTGCTCTTCACCGACAACGGCATTTTCGCCGCTCCGGCCTTCCCGCTCGAATCGATCTTCGACCCGACCGGCGCAGGCGACACCTTCGCGGGCGGCTTCATCGGCCACCTGGCCCGCTGCGGAAGCACCAGCGAAGCCGAGATGCGCAAAGCAGTGCTCTACGGCAGCGCCATGGCGAGTTTCTGCGTGGAGCAGTTCGGCCCCTACCGCTACAACGATCTCGACCTTCTTGAGGTTGACGACCGCTACCAGAGCTTCCTGGAGCTGTCGCGGATTGAGGCGTAAATTCACGTTGGGGCGGTTGGTTTTACGCCGCCCCGAATTTTTCTACTGTGGACGACGTGGACTTTGTGGACGGTGTGGACAACTGACTGAAGCCCGATGTTGAATTATAAAGCAACCACCTCATGGCACAACTTACACTGCTCGATATTGCGTTCATTGCAGGCTACCTGCTTTTGACTCTCTTTGTCGGGCTTTTCTTCTCACGAAGAGCCTCCGAAAACGTTGGCGAGTTTTTCCTTTCGGGCCGCAAGCTGCCGTGGTGGATAGCCGGTACCGGTATGGTCGCAACCACATTCGCCGCCGACACGCCGCTCGCGGTGGCGGGGTTTGTCGCCAAGAACGGCATCGCGGGAAACTGGGTGTGGTGGACCTTCGTGTCGGGTGGGATGCTGACGGTATTCTTCTTCGCGCGGCTCTGGCGACGGGCGAATATTCTGACCGATCTCGAATTCATCGAGCTGCGCTACAGCGGCAAGGCCGCGAGTTTTCTGCGCGGCTTCAAGGCGCTCTATTTCGGACTTTTCATCAACGCGGTGATCATCGGGTGGGTGAACCTCGCCATGTTCAAGATCATCAAAATCATGATTCCGGGCCTCAACCCGGAGCTGACCATCGTAGGTCTGGTGATTTTCACGGCAATCTACTCCGGCATGTCGGGCCTCTGGGGCGTTTCGATCACCGATGCCGTGCAGTTCGTCATCGCCATGGCCGGTTGCATCGTGCTCGCCGTGCTGGCGGTCAATTCGCCGCAGGTCACGGCGGCTGGCGGCCTCAAGCAGGCGTTGCCCGGCTGGATGTTCGACTTCTTTCCGTCGTTTTCTTCGACCGTAAATAGTTCTCAGACAGGAGCTTACGCGCTTCCCTTCACCGCCTTCGCCGCGATGGCGTTCGTGCAGTGGTGGTCGTCGTGGTATCCTGGCGCGGAGCCGGGCGGCGGCGGCTACATCGCCCAGCGCATGATGAGCGCCAAGGACGAGAAGCACTCACTGCTCGCGACTCTCTGGTTCACCATCGCGCACTATTGCGTGCGCCCGTGGCCGTGGATCGTGGTCGGCCTTGTCAGCCTCGTGATGTTCCCGAACCTGCCGGTCGGCCAGAAGGAGGACGGCTTCGTGCACGTCATGAACGCCGTACTGCCCGCCGGACTCAAAGGCCTGCTCATCGCAGCCTTCATGGCGGCGTACATGTCCACGCTCTCGACCCACCTCAACTGGGGCACGAGCTACCTCATCAACGACCTTTACAAGCGCTTCGTCAAGCCGGAGGCTGAACAGAACCACTACGTGCTGATGTCGCGGATCGTCACGGCGATCACGGCGATCTTCGCGCTTTATATAACTTTCTACGTGTTGGAGACCATCACCGGCGCGTGGGAGTTCATCATCCAGTGCGGCGCGGGCACCGGCTTCGTGCTCATCATGCGCTGGTTCTGGTGGCGGCTCAACGCCTGGTCGGAGATCACCTCGATGGTCGCGCCGATCATCGCCTACACTTGGGTGAGCCAGTTCACCACGCTCGCCTTCCCGAACACGATTTACGTCATCGTGCTCTTCACCATCGCCTGCACGCTCGCTGTCACTTGGGTAACAAAGCCGACCGACCGCGAGAAGCTGCACGCCTTCTACCGCACCACGCGCGTCGGCGGCGTATTGTGGAAACCTGTCGCCGATGAACTTCCTGACGTAAAAGGCGACACCGGCTTCCCCGCCCTTTTCGCCGACTGGTTTTTCGGCATCGTGCTGGTTTACGCCATGCTGTTCGGCACCGGCAAGCTGATCTTCGGCGAACCGGTGGCCGCCGCGCTTTATTACGCCGCCGGAGCCGTCGCTGGCGTGATGATCTACCGGGACCTGTCGAAACGCAACTGGAAAACCTTCGACTGACGATGACCGGACGCCGCAAACTCATCCTCGCCTCGCAATCGCCGCGCCGCAAGGAGCTGCTCGCCATGACTGGCATTCCGTTCGAGACCGCCTCGGTCGAGATCGACGAAACCTTCGATCCAGCGCTGACGGTCGAAGAGAATGTGCTCGCCGTCTCGCGCAAAAAAGCCGAAGCCGTGCAACGTGCGTTGCCGGAGGCGGACGCCAGCGCGGTCGTACTCGGCTCCGACACCACGGTGCTGCTCGACGGCGCGGCGCTCGGGAAGCCCGGCGATTCTGCCCACGCCTTCGAGATGCTCTTGGCGCTGCAAGGCCGCAGCCACGAGGTGCTGACCGGCTTCTGCCTCCTGCACGACGGCAACGCCGTATTGAACTACGCCCGTACCATCGTCGAGTTTGGCGTAATGACCCCAGCCGAAATCACCCGCTACATCGAGGTGATGAAGCCCTTCGACAAAGCCGGAGCCTACGGCATCCAGGATCCGCTGCTCGCCTGCTTCGTCACGCGCATCGACGGCTGCTACTACAACGTCGTCGGCCTGCCAGTCTCGAAAGTCTACGCCGCGCTCAAACCGCTCTTTCCATTGGACGCGGATCGATGAGCCAGAAACCGGTTCTCGTCATTCTCGGCCCGACCGCCTCCGGCAAAACCGAGCTGGCCTTCCGCATCGCTCGCGAGACCGGCGGCGAGATCATCTCGGCAGACTCGCGCCAGATTTACAGGGGGATGGACATCGGCACCGCCAAGCCGCCGAAGTGGATGCTGGAGGAGGTCAAACACCACTTCATCGACGAAAAAGAGATCGGCGAACCCTTCAGCGCGGGAGATTTCGCCGAAGAGGCTGCGAAACGAATCCGGGAACTACGTCAGCGCGGCATTACGCCAATAGTCGCGGGCGGTTCGACGCTCTACCTCGAAGGGTTGCTCAAAGGCTTCGCAGAACTGCCGCCTGCTGATCCGGAGATCAGGGCGCGTTTGACGCATGAACTCAAACGCCATGGCGCGGAAGTGCTTTACCGCCGACTCGAAGCGCTTGACCCCGAACAGGCCCGCACGCTCGACCCCACCAAGAGCCAACGCCTCATCCGAAGCCTCGAAATCATCGAACTTTCGGGCGAGACCGTCACCGCCTTGCAGCAAAAAACCTCCGGCCCGCCGCCCGGCGTCGACTTCACCACCATCGGCCTCGACCTGCCGCGCGAATTGCTCTACGACCGCATCAACCGCCGCACAAGCGAGATGATGCAAGCCGGTCTCGAAGCCGAAGCCCGTCGCCTCTACGAAGAGTTCCGCAGCCAGTGGCGCAGCAAAACCCTCAACGCCCTCGCCACCGTCGGCTACCGCGAACTATTCGAACACTTCAAAGGAAAACATGATCTCGACACAGCCATTTCCCTCATCGCCCAACACACCAGAAACTACGCCAAGCGGCAATTGACTTTTTTCAGAAACAGGCTGGATGTCGAGTGGGTTACAGCACCGATGGACGAAGCTGGGATTGACGCGCTGGTTGAGGAGATTTGCGGGAGGATTGGGTGAAATTTCAGCTCCTTAAGCTTCAAAGGCCAACAACTTTTCCGTATACCAGAAAACGAGAAGAGTTCCCGAAATTTCAAGGTTAGAGTTCATGGGTCCCTTTTCCGGGATTACATTTAAAAACAGAGCGTCTATAAGTTGTTGTCGGTATTTGTGCCTCCCTTCGCAACGGCAAGGTTGCCCATGCGTCCCCATGTACGTAATAGCGGGTCAATACGGACTGCTGAGTCATGGCAATCTGTCATTTATTAACTCAAAAGTGTACACGCATTTTCGCAAAATTTCAGTGAAATGACCGCCTATGAAGAACGTGCTTCACTCGAATTCGCTCGGTAAAAAAATAGCTGCCCTTATGTGTGAATTTTTGCAAAATCTATCAGAGTTGCATACAAGCTTGAATAATACAATGCTTGACTTTGAAGAAAATCAACCTCCAGCTTTCCAGTCTATTTTGAAATGATGAGATCACGAATTTTCTTTTCAGAAGGTAGACGTATAGAAAACTGTGCTACAGTCCAGACAAACCAATAAAAACGTTCATCGTCGGCTGGATGACCGGTGTGCCTGGTATTGCAGGAGACCCAAACAAAGATGGCTTTCTCGACCTTTGGAGATAAATCAGTTCGTACTGTGGAAATCATGGTTTATACAATCTAATTCTTGTATAACACTACTAAATGATTATTGCAACAGCCTACTGAAACTGATTCACTATGCCTCAACTGATAAAAAGCGTAAAAGACCAATCAAGTGCTTTTTATACAATAATTTATCGGATTCATGCCGGAGTTCTGTGTGACGCACTATGTATATCCCCCTTTGAAAATAACTATCAACACAGGCTCAGCAACAAGACCAACAAAATCATCATCATCGATCCCTCAATCATAGGCTCTATCTGGAGTGAATAAAACACCAATACACAAAAGAAACTCGTCGCGTTTGTCGAGTTGCTTTGTCGAGAATTGCTTGATGCGCCTGTGCTTATCGAAGATCAGGCATTGTTCCACAATTCGCGTGCGCGTGCTTTTGCCAGCTCTTGATATTTCAACTTCAACTCTTTTTCCTTTTGCAAAAGATCCTGGCGTTTTTCCTGGTATTTCTCCTGATATTCAACAAGGGCAGGAAAGCGGCTCTCCTCGAAGCCTGTATTTAACGCATAACGAAACTGATCGCTGCCTTCCTGCTTCCATTCGGAATAATCTCCCTGCGTTTCAATCAAAAGGCTGTGCTTTGCCAGCAGAGAACCAAGAGCGTTGATTGACCGGCGGTAAGTCGCCGAAGCATGTGACTCAGTTGGCGTAGTTTGGAGCAGGCCGGCTGGCGTAGTTGTTTTGCGATGCGGCCATTGTTCAGGAGTACCAATAGCGACCATGCATATTTCAGGCAAACGCTGAATTAACTGGTTCAGATCACACTTGATTTTTCTGAGTGGTTCAATACCTTCAGCATTGACTTTATCAGCGTTTTTTTCGATCTGTCTCTGAATACTGCGCTTCATCCACGACTCGACATCCACTGGAAGTGATTTCCCGAATTCTGCATAAAGCGCGTCGAGTTCTGCATAGGCAGCGTCAAGATATACTTCAAGTGCCGCAATTTCATTTTGTATTTGTTTGCTATAGGGCATAAAAACTCCTTTGAAAATGCCTGACAATGTTTGGACAAATCAGCCTTATACAGCAACTGCAGACGGCTTTTTACTTTATATTTATAACACAACCAGAGGATTATTGCAACATGCTACTGCAAATATCGAAGAGAAAGGCGTAATTATCGAAGTAGTTATTCAGCACGCACAACATTTTTGTCGAAAACGCAGTTTATTTCTGACCTCAGCATGGCTGTTCAATTGAAAGTACAGCATCCATTGCAGTTATCAACCATGCGTCCATCATCAGAAAACAATTCAGAATATTTGCGTACCAGCACGCTATTAGCTATCAATCAGCACTGATATTTTACGCTATCGAAAAAAATTGATTTGAATGAATCGAATTTTGTACGATAATTGTGAAAGGATGGTGCTTCGCATCGGGTTTACATCTATCCTGCGACTGATGCGAAGTGGAAAAGGCAGCACAACTGCCTTTCAAACAATAAGTTATCGTATTTCCGCTGGAGTTATGTATGAAACACTCCGTATCGACCCGTAAGGAATTGACCATTCTCAAGCTCGAAGAGCCGATTTTCGATGTACGTCACGCCAAAATTTTCAGGACGACTATCGACAGCATGGTCAGCAACGAGGCCAGTAAAAACATCATCATCGATTTTTCGCAGGTCAAGGCTATCGATTCCTCAGGCATCGGCTCGATGCTGCTGGCTCATCAACTTGCCAACAGCTCCGATGGACTGGCTATTTTCGTCTCGCTCTGCCAGCAGATCAAGGATCTGCTCAAGCTGACGAACCTCGACAAACAGCTCTACATCTTCTCTTCGATCAACGAGGTCATGACGCTCATCGAGCCGGCGCTGAAGGGAAAGCGCACTCGGTCGCGCCAGCCGCAGGTTCCCGATGAGATTGTCGATGAAATTGGCGAGGAGCTTGAAATTCCCGAAGAGGTCTTCGACAGCGAGTCTTTCAGCGACGATCTCGATGACGAAACGGATGAGAGCACAGATATTGAAGAACTTGACGAATTCGAAAAGACAGAAGAGTTAGAAAAACCCAGGCTGAAAAAAAATACCCCTGAAACTCCTGCTCCCAGAAAGAGAGGACGTCCGAAAAAAAATCCCCATAATGGCAAAGAAAAGTTGAAGAGTTAACACGAAACGATAGCGTATTCTCGACACCTGCAGCGTAATCCCTCATCATTAAACAAGTATTTGCTTTATTGTCCCCTTAGCATTACTTTTTAAAGTAAGTAGTATCGGTGTACCCTATTTCGTGAAACTGAACGTTCCCCGGAAACCGGAGACTTGCGCCATGCTCGACAACCTTTTCCAGCAAAAACTCGAGAATCTTCTCGATTCCGCAAACATCACCATTGACGGCAAGCACCCTTGGGACATCAGAGTACATGATCGCCGCATGTTCAGAAAAACTGTGCTTCAGGGAAATCTCGGCTTTGGCGAGTCTTACATGGAAGGGTGGTGGGATTGCGATGATCTCGAAGAACTGTTTTACCGGATACTCTCGGCGGGTCTCGACCAGCGGCTCGTCACTGTGACCGCTGTCATGGAGTATCTTCAGGGCACGTTGATCAACCTGCAAAAGCCCGCTCGCGCCTTCACCGTCGGCAAGCGCCATTACGACGCGGGCAACGATCTCTTCCGGGCGATGCTCGATCCCTGGATGATGTACAGTTGCGCCTGCTGGCGCGAAGCCGAAAGTCTGCAAGAGGCTCAGGAGAACAAGCTTCGTCTCATTTTCGACAAGCTCGCCATCGAACCTGGCATGAGACTTCTCGATATTGGATGCGGCTGGGGTGGCGCAGCAAAATACGCTGCAGAACACTACGGCGCGAAAGTAGTTGGCATCACCGTATCTAAGGAACAGGCGATTTTTGCCAGGGAGTTCTGCACGGAGCTCAATGTCGATATCCGGCTCATGGATTACCGCCAGCTCGAAGGCGAGTTCGAAAGGATCGTTTCAATCGGCATGCTCGAACATGTCGGCCATAAAAATTTCCGCACCTATTTTGATACAGCCCGACGCTGCCTCAAGCCGGATGGGCGAATGCTTGTGCAGTGCATCGGCAGCAATGCGCCGGTGACGAGCACCGATCCGTGGATCGAGAAGTATATCTTTCCGAACTCAATGCTACCTTCGATCAGCCAGATAGCCAGCGGCTTCGAGGGGCGATTCGTGCTCGAAGACTGGCACTCGCTCAGCTACGATTACGCCCTGACGCTCAAGGCGTGGGAACGCAACGTGACCTGCAACTGGCAAAAGCTCGAACATCAGTACGACGAGACGTTTTACCGCATGTGGCGCTACTATCTCCTGAGTTGCGCAGGCGCTTTCAGGGCGCGCACGATCCAGCTCTGGCAGATACTGCTGACCCCTTCCGGCATCAAGGGCGAATGCTGTATCCCGCATCAACCAATGAGGCAACGATTCAGGGATAGAGGTAATGGTTTGGAAAAGCTGCTTCGAATACCCGCACCTGACCGCGAGCGGCATCGAGAATTTCCCAGATCGGGCGCTGCTGCTGAATCATGAGGCGATACCGGTCGGTTCCGGCAAGCTGGTCGAAAAAGGGGGCGTGACGGTGCAGACCCGTTTCATCCGGCCAGAGTTTCTGCAATGAGAGCAGAATCGCCGTCGAGGTCATGAAGGGATCGAATCGCCTCCGGTCGGTCACGATCAGGCGGACGCCGTGGCATTCGACGGCGGAAAATTTGCTTCTCGAAGGCGTAAAGCTGCTCTGATGAAATGCGACTCCCGGCAAACGATACCGCTCCAGCTCCCTAACAAGCGCCGCGCTGTCGATGAATGGCGCGCCGAACATTCGGAACGGCGCATCGGTGCCCCGCCCTTCGCTCACATCGGTTCCCTCAAGCATCACCGTGGCCGAATAGAGCAGCAACGTGTTCATATCGCGAAGGTTCGGTGACGGCGGTCGGAAACGGAAGCCCGGCAGTTCATCGGCGAACCGGTCGCGCCGGTATCCCTGCATACGGACAACTTGCAACTCAAGGCCGGGATATTGGCTCTTCTTCAGCCATTCGGCGATCTCCCCTACGGTCATACCGTGGATGAAGGGCAGCTCAGCCACCCCCACGAACGACTCGAAGTGCGGTTCCAGGACGAAGCCGCTCGCCGGAAGTGGCGCGAGAGGATTTGGCCGGTCGAGCACCATGAAGGCGATGCCCGCATCGCTGCATGCCTCCATCGCGAGCTTCATGGTGGAAATGTAGGTGTAGCAGCGCACTCCGGCGTCCTGAAGATCGAAAACAAGCAGATCGATGGTTTTCAGGAGCGCGATGTCCGGCTTCTTCGAAGCGCCGTAGAGTGACCAGACTTTCAGAGTATCACCAATGCCGCCATCGCCAAATGTCTGCCCCGCTTCGCGGTCGAGCGAGAAACCGTGCTCGGGAGCCATCAGGAATTTCAGATCGACTCCGTTCCGAAGCAATACTTTGTATCCCGGCTCACCGGAATGCGACACCGCCGCCGCGTTGGTAATCAGCCCAACCCTTTTGCCCTGAAGCTGCGAACACTCGCTGGCATCAAGCATATCGAGACCGTAACGGAATTCACCCGCATGCGCCGACAACAGAGCAAGAAAAAGGGAAATACAAGTGAACGTGAAAAGAAGAGAAAATCGCTTCATGAGGTAATCCCCTGAGGTTGTTCAGCGGTTTGTCCCTTCTCCTAAAGAACTTATACGACCTATAAGTCCTATAGGAGAAAGACTTGCACGAAGGCAATATACTCCCCGCCACGCCTCCCGGAAAAGCCAAAAAAAAGACCGCGCAACATGGCGCGGTCTTTTGCTGGTGGTGGGGACAGGACTTGAACCTGCAACCTTCGGGTTATGAGCCCGACGAGCTACCAATTGCTCCACCCCACGATGTAAAGTGCGTCAATGTACAACTTTCATCGTCTATTGCAAACTTTATTTTCAGGATACCTGATTTCCGTTGATGTCCTCACCCTGTGGTTCCAGCAGAAACAAGCGGCCATCGGCGCCCTCGACGGCGAGAATCATGCCTTGCGACAGCTCGCCGCGCATCGTTCTGTCCGCCAGATTTGCGACCAGCACGACGTTCTTGCCAACCATCTCCTCCGGCGTGAAGTGCTGCGCGATGCCCGAGAGCACCTGGCGCTCTTCCGAGCCAACCTGTAATTGCAGCTTGAGCAATTTGTTGGCCTTCTTGACCGGCTCGCAGGCAATCACGGTGGCCACGCGCAGATCGACCTTCTGGAAGTCGTCGAAGGTAATCTCCGGCTTGAAGGTCATCGGCGCGGGCTTTTCGGCAGCTTCACGCTGCTCCGCCTCGGCCAGCAGCGCCTCGATCTTCTTCATCTCCGGCTCGATGTCTTTCTCTTCGATCTTCGTAAAAAGGATTTCGGACGAACCGAGCAACGGGTGACCCGTCGGCAAGAAAGGGGTTTTCGCCATATCCCAGATCGACTCACCTGGCTTAAGTTTTTTTCGTAACTGCTCAATTGTTTCACAACCCAACATATTTCGAATTTTATCGCAAGTCTCAGGAATGATCGGATAGAAAAGAATAGACAAAGACTGACAAACATTAAGACAAACAGATATAAAACGAGCGGCCCCGTCTGAATTTGTTTTAATGATTTTCCATGGCTCATTCTGAGTAAGATATCGATTAGCCTCACGAGCTATATCCATGGTCATTGAGACAGCTTCACGAAAATGAAAATTCTCATATGCTCTTCCAATATCATCAATTTGTCCACGAAGGAATACATTATTCAGAAATTGTTCACCATTATTACCATAATCCCAAGGCACCTTTTTATCAAATTTCGAATTCGTGAAATCAATCGCTCGTTTGATGAAGTTGCCAAGCGTGTCGGCCAGCTCGCCGTTGGTGCGGTTCTGGAAATCGCTCCAGCTGAAGTCGGTATCCTTGTTCTCCGGATAGTTCATCGCAATGCTGTAACGCAAAGTGTCCGCCGGGAATCGTTCGAGAAACTCGCCGAGATAGACCGCGTAGTTGCGCGACTTGGAGAACTTGCGCCCCTCGAAGTTCATGAACTCCGACGCAGGCACGTTTTCGGCAAGATTGTAATGGTCCGTTTCACGTTCTTTTTCTAAATCATTAGAATCTTTGTTCCAAGCCATCAGGATTGCGGGAAACATCAGCGTGTGGAAGACGACGTTGTCCTTGCCGATAAAGTTGATGATACGCGTCTCGGGATTCTGCCAATAGTGTCGCCAGAGTTCCGTATCGCCCTGCTGCTTTGCCCACTCTTTCGTGAAAGAAATGTAGCCGAGCACTGCATCAAACCAGACATAAAGCACCTTGCCCTCCGCCTCCTCAGAATCCAGAGGAACAGGAATACCCCACGAAAGATCGCGAGTTATTGCTCGGTCAACCAGTCCTTTATTAAGCCATGTTTTGGTATAATTCACAACATTCGACCGCCATATGCTATACTGTTTTTTCTCAAATTCATTTACAGGTATTTTTTGGAGGTCGTGCTCATTCACATATTCTGTGAGTTGATTTTGGAAGTATCCAAGCCTAAAATACCAGTGCAAGGTCTCGAGTAGTTCAGGCGTGGCATCCGACAGCTTGCTCTTCGGGTCAAGCAGTTCTGTCGGGCTTAGGTGCGAACCACACTGCTCGCACTGGTCACCATTCGCGCCAGGAGCTTTGCAAATCGGACAGGTGCCGGTGACGTAACGATCGGAAAGAAAGCGCCCGGCTACTGGGTCAAAGAACTGCTTTTCGGTTTTTTTTACGAAAAATCCCTTTTTGTCAATTTCCTTGAAGAAATCCTGAGCTGTGTCACGATGTACCGTCGAAACGATATGTTCATCGTCATCGGTAGGACGATCACTTGTGCGGCCATAGTAATCGAACAAAATGTTACAAGCCTTAAAGGCGTCAGCATTCATCTTGTGATAGCGATCTACAACATTCTCCGGCGTAATGCCCTCCTTATCGGCAGTGATCGTGATCGGTACACCATGTTCATCTGAGCCACTGATATGGATAACATCATCTCCCTTCAAACGTTTGTAGCGAACGTACATATCAGCAGGAAGGTACACTCCGGCAAGGTGACCAAGATGTACCGGACCGTTGGCATAAGGCAGTGCTGAAGTAACAAGAATCGTTTCTTTTTCTTTTTTATTGGTCATATGTCTAAGTCGTTCGATGATGATAAAATCACGTCACCCGGCAACTTACCGGGTGACGGAATTGCGTTTCAAGCCTGTCCGTCCTGGCGTCGGCCCGTCATGTTGTTGTACTGATCGAGTGAAATACGCCGTTTCTGGCCGGTGCTGACGTAGCGTATCCAGATGCTTTTCTTTTGCTGATCGACCCCCTCGACCACGGCGTTACCATCCCGCACCGCGAAGGTGGTGCCGACGGAGGGCCAGCCGTTATTCCTGGCGTGGTCATTACCGCCGCAATGAGCGTGGCCATTTTTGCCATTCGTTTTGGAAAAGGCGAGACAGCACTTCGGGCGATTGCAGAGGCCAATCGTGTTGAACGAGAAGTTGTCCCCGTTCACGTTCTCGGGCAACTGAGGCTTTTCGGCGAAGGGATTGGAGTGAATTTTCTGCATCCAGGTCGAGCAGCAGAGCGCGCAGCCGCACGATCCCTGCGTGTTGGTGCGCCGCGCCTCCTCGCGCGTGGTGATCTGCACCATCTGGATTCTCGCCTTGAACTCCCCCGCCAGATCGCGCACCAGCCCGCGGAAATCGACGCGATGCGTGGCCGTGTAGTAGACCGAGAGCTTCTGCTGATCGAGCCGGAGATCGATATCGACCAGCTTCATTTCGAGCCGGTGCCGTTCGATTCTGTTGATGCAGGCGTCCCTGATTTCAGGCTCACGCTTGCGAATTTCGGAGTACTCGCGCACCTCCTCCTCGGTGGCTTCACGCATGATTGAGGGTAGCGTTTCGGGCTGCTCGCTCTGCCCCTTGAGCTGCAATTTCCGCATCGCTATCGGGCCGGTGGAGTAGATGATGCCGAAATCGTACCCGCCATCCGCTTCGAGGATAACCGGCGCACCGACTGGCAACTCCAGTCCCTCCTTGTTGGCGTAAAATTCACGGCGGCAACCCTTCATCTCGACCTCGGACACCTGAAGAGAACCTTCCAGCATCTGGTCAGGATAGAGCGCTGCGGCCTCTTTATGTAATATTCTCGAAAGTTTGAGCCTTATTTTGGCATTGTCGCCAAGCAGGCAACTGCATATGACCGTACCCATATATGATTGTCCTTTATCTATCCTTTATCATCACCGCCGCATTTGTCTGATATACGCAACGGTATCGTTTCTTTATGACGTACTTTTCACTCTTCTGCGGAACGGCCTCGTCCTAACACGCTACGGAAGTCCTCGACACGCCGGTTGATCGACTCCGATCCCTGTATAATCACCTCGAAGCCATCGAGACGCCGCTCGACCACCGCTTGCTTCACCTCGTCGAGATGGATTTCGGTCGACGACTGCATGAATGATGTGAGGGAATCCAGCCCGCTCCACTCCTTTTTTTTCAGCAGCTTTTGCGACCTGAAGGAGAGGAGCAGTTCAGGTTTCTGCTCCTCAAGATATTCAATACGGCTGACAACTGAAACAAGGTAAATCGATTCCCTCTCTTTGAAAACCCGTTCGACGATTCCCGCCGTTCCCCGGAAAAAGAGAAGCGGGCGTTTGTCAACATGTTCGATCTGCCCCTGCGGAAAAATCCAGAGCGCATTCTGGCGACTGGATGGCGTATTCAGGCACTCGGCAGCGTAGTTGAGCGTTTCGATAGCGCTTCGAGCGTTACTGCGGTCGATGGAAAATGCGCCAACACGGGTGAAAAACTGGTGCTTGACGAGCTGCGCGTACTCGATGATGATGAAAAGGTTCTGGCGGAACCAGCGCTCGGTGCAGAGCTGAGACCAGAAGCCATCCCACCAGTAGGCGTGGTTGCCGTAGAAGATAACCGGAATTCCGGTCTCCATCTCCGGCAGCTCCGGCGGCATCTGCACTCTGAGCGAGTGAAAATGTCGCCTGAACTGACGGCGGGAGTACCATCCAAACCAGCGTGTGTAAGCCCAGCTCCGGCGAACCTTCAGCATGGGCGGCGGTTACGCGAAGGCTTTTCTCATGCGATTGACCGCCTCAGTCAGCTCCTCGATTGATGCGGCGTAGGAGAGGCGCAGGTTCTCCGGCGCGCCGAAGGCGTCACCCGGCACGGTGGCCACGTAGTGCTCCTTGAGCAGATACTCGGCGATATCGGCGGAATCCTTCATCACCTTGCCGCCAAAGGTTTTGCCAAGCAACCCCTTGATCGACGGGAAGATGTAGAACGCGCCTTCCGGCAGTGCGGTCTGGATGCCCGGGATGGTGTTCAGCTCGCGGAACATGAAGTCTCGACGCTTCTCGAACTCCGCGCGGCGCTCTTCGACGATGGACTGATCGCCATCGAGCGCGGCCACGGCGGCTTTCTGCGCGATGGAGTTGGCGTTCGAGGTGGTCTGCGACTGAATCTTGTCGCAGGCGTCGATGATCCACTTCGGCGCGGCGAGATAGCCGATGCGCCAGCCGGTCATCGAGTAGCTCTTCGAGGTGCCGTTCGAAACGATCACCCAGGGCCTCATCTCCGGAATCCTCGCGGGCGAGAAGGGACGGACGCCGCCGTAGCAGATCATGTCGTACATCTCGTCGGAGATGACGAAAATCTCCTTGCCCTCGATCACCTTCATGAGATCGCGAACCTCGGCCTCGTTGTAAACCGAGCCGGTCGGGTTGGAGGGGGAGTTCAGCACGAGAATCCGGGTCTTCGGCGTGATGGCCGCCGAGAGCTGCTCCGGGGTCAGCTTGTAGTTCGATTCGAGCGTGGTGTTGACGATCACCGGCGTCGCTCCGGCCAGGCGGGCCATCTCCGGGAAGCTGACCCAGTAGGGCGCGGGCACGATCACCTCGTCCCCTTCGTCGCACAGCGCGAGGAAGGTGTTGGCGAGCGTCTGCTTGCCACCGTTGCTGACGATGATTTCGTTCTCAACGTATTCCAGGCCGTTGTCGCGTGAAAGCTTGCGGATGATCGCTTTTTTCAGCTCGGGAATTCCGCCGTTTGCCGTATATCGGGTAAAGCCTTTTCTGATCGCCTCGATGCCTGCCTCGCACACGTTGTCCGGCGTCGGGAAATCCGGTTCGCCCGCCGAAAGGCTCACGATATCCTTGCCTTCCGCCTGCATCTTCTTGGCCAGTCCGGTGATCTTCATCGTCTGCGACTCCTGCATGCTCAGCACTCTCTTGCTCAGGAATCGATCAAAGCTCTCTGCGCTCATCTTTGTAACTCTTGGTTGTGGTTTATTTGAAAAATATCAGTGCGCCCGGCGCTCCGCTCTTTTTTGCGAAAGCTTGTCGAGCACGAATGGATGGACGAATTTGCTGACGTCACCGCCAAGCATGGCCACCTCGCGGATGATCGTGGAGGCGACGTAGGTGTATTTGACGTTTGGCATGAGAAACACTGTCGTCACCTCGGGATAGAGATGACGGTTCAGGAGCGACATCTGGAACTCGTACTCGAAATCCTTCACCTGCCGCACACCACGCACAATGGCGTTGGCCCCCATTTGGCGGGCGTAATCCGCCAGAAGGCCGTCATGCAGTACATCGACGTTCACGTTCGGAATGTCGCGCACCACCTCCCGGATCATTTCGAGCCGCTCATCGACCGTAAACAGGGTCTGCTTCTGACTGTTCTCTGCCAGCACCACATCGACATGCTCGAAGATGTTCAGCGCCCGTTCGAGCACATCGAGATGACCGTTGGTGAAGGGATCGAAGGTTCCCGGATAGATGGCTTTTCTACTCATGATCTCCCGATTCGGGTGTAAAAAAAGAGACTCGCGTCGTGCCGTAATCCTTGTGGAAAAGAAAGCCGCGTGACGGCGAAAAATCGTGGCTCGCGTGGTGCTCCATGAGCAGCAGCCCCTCGGGAGCGAGCAGGCCCGTGTCGAGAATCGAACGGATCAGGTGCTCGTAATCCTCCCAGCGGTAGGGCGGATCGCAGAATACCAGTTCGAACGACCCTTCCTGCCGCTTGAGAAACGCCGTGACGTCAGCCATGACGAACCGCGCTGATGCGCCCGCGCCAATGTCCGCCGCCGTGGCTTTCATCGTTTCTAGCGCCTGCCGATTCTGCTCGACGAAGCAGGCGCTCCGGGCACCCCGGCTCAGCGCCTCGAAACCGAGATTGCCGAACCCGGCAAAGAGGTCGAGCACCTCGATACCTTCAAAATCGAGCCGCGCCGCCAGCGTGTCGAAGAGCGACTTCTTGACCCTGCTGCTGCACGGCCGGATGTCACGCGAGGGCAGATGCCGTATTTTCCGCCCCCGGTATCTGCCCGCCTGAACCTGCACTTCGGACGAACTCCTTTAGAAGTCGCCGAAAATGGTCACGCCGAGAATTTCAAGCGCTTTTTCAGCGTCATCCTTCGACGGCGCTTTGCCGTGCCAGTTGGACTTGTCGGGCATCGTGCCTTCGAAGAAGGGCACACCCTTGCCCATCACCGTCGTGGCAAGCACCACCACCGGTTTGGTGCGATTCTTGTCCTTGCGGAGATATTCGAGCGTATCGATGAAGTGTTCGATATCGTTGCCGTCGCAGGCGAGCACATCCCAGCCGAAAGCACGCCACTTGTCGGCGAACGGCTCGACATCCATGACATCTGCCACCTCGCCGTCGATCTGCTGGTTGTTGTAATCGACAATGCCGATGAGGTTGCCAAGACCGTAGTGAGCGGCGCTCATGGCGGCCTCCCAGATCTGACCCTCCTGGCACTCGCCGTCACCCATCAGGCAGAACACCTCGCCCTTCTTGCCATCCATGCGCAGGCCGAGCGCCGCGCCAACCGCTGCCGACAGCCCCTGGCCGAGCGAACCCGACGCGATATGGATGCCCGGAAGCCCAGCCTCGCAAGTCGGATGGCCCTGGAGGTAGGAGTTGACTTCGCGCAGGTAGTTCAGCTCGTCGAGCGAGAAGTAGCCCGAACGGGCCAGCACGCTGTACCAGACCGGCGCGATATGGCCGTTCGAGAGAAACAGCATGTCGTGATCGCTTCCATCTCTGAACTGATGCGGATGGTGCTGTAAAATTCTGAAGTAGAGCGCCGTAAAAATATCGGCCATACCAAGCGAACCACCGGTATGCCCGGAATTGGACCTGGCCAGCATACGGATGATGTCCCTGCGCACCTGGCGGGCCATCTCCTTGAGTTCATCGATGGTGGAAAGTTGCAGATGCTTGCCCTTTTTCTCCGGCGGATAAGGCTTCAGATGTTTTGCCATGATGGAAGCGGTGTATGAATGATGGCTGATATTGAAATTATGGTTGACTGCAGTGGGCCAGTCAGACTGCGACTGAAACGAAACGCCCTTAAGTTACAAGCACCCGCCTGAAAAACCAAGTCACGGCTCTCCTGCTTGCTTTTTTCTGTGCCGGATGTAGCGAATGACCGACCAGACGATGTAGCCGGTAACAAGAATCGTGAACGGCACGCTGTATACAAGAACGTAATGGCCGATCTGATTCCAGTTCTGTCCGAGCAACAGACCGCCGTAAAGCAAGAGCAGGTTCCAGAGTACAGAACTCACCGTGGAGGCGAGCAGCACCAGCGGAATCTTCAGGTGAAGCATACCGGCCAGGATGCAGATGACCGATCTCGAACCGAGCAGAAAGCGGTTCGCCGCGACCGACAGATAGCCATGCCCGGCAAACTTCTGGCGCACGATCTCCATTTCGGATGGCGGAAAAAGCTTGTGCACGCTTCGTGCGAACTTGTGCCTCACTTCGCTCTCGCCCGCAGCGTAAAGCTTGAGTCCGAGGAATCGGCTGAGCAGAAACAGCGTCATAAAACCAGCCACCGACCCGAAAGTTGACCAGAACAGCGCCGCCGGAAAGGCGATACGGTCGAACGCCAGCAGATACCCGGCCAGTGCGATGGGAACATCCCCCGGGATGGGGGGGATGATATTTTCCATGTACGCTGAGAGAAACAGAATGGCGTAAACCGAGATGGGATCAGCCTGCTGAAGCCAGGCGATTACGGCATCGATCATCGATGAGGATTCCCGGATGCTCGCTTACTTGCCGAGTACGCGGCGCTTCACCTCGGAGTAGGCATCCTCGACGCCCCCGAGATCGAGACGGAAGCGATCCTTGTCGAGCTTCTCGCCAGACTCGGCATCCCAGAAGCGGCAGGTGTCGGGGCTGATCTCGTCGCCCAGCAGAATCTGGCCCTTGTGACGCCCGAATTCAAGCTTGAAATCGACCAGGCGCAGATGACGCTCGGCAAACCACGGCACGAGCAGGGCGTTGATTTTGGCGGCCATCTCCTTCAGCGTGGCGACCTCCTCGCAGGTGGCGACGCCAAGCGCGACGGCGTGCTCGTCATTCATGAGCGGATCGTCGAGATCGTCGTTCTTCAGGTAGAGTTCGACGATCGGCTTTGCAAGCACCGTGCCCTCGGCGAAACCGTAGCGGCGCACGAGCGAACCGGCGGCGACGTTGCGCGTCACCACCTCGACCTTGATAATATCGAGGCTCTTGCAGAGCATGTCACGGTCATTGGGCTGGCTGACGAAGTGGGTCGGAATCCCCTGCTCGCCAAGCATGGTGAACAGGCGGCACGAAATGGCGTTATTGGTCACGCCCTTGTCGGCGATGGAGCCTTTTTTCTTGTTGTTGAACGCGGTTGCGTCGTCCTTGAACTCCTGTATGATGAGGTCCTGGTCTTCGGTCTGCCACACTTTCTTGGCCTTGCCCTCGTGAATCAGCGAAATTTTGTTCATCGATGTAAATGACTTCTGTATTGGTTTTGCTTGAATAAATACCGGCTCATGCGCCCCGGTACGGATAAAAATTCAATCTTCCGGCTGGCCGGTTGCCTGCTGCACCGCGCCGGTCAGGACGATATTGATCTGCTCCTCGGTCAGCCCACGCTCCTTGAGGAACCACATGAAGCGGAAAACGCCAAGATCGGAAAGAATCGCCTTCGGACGCTCCGCTTCGTCGAGTCCCCGCGAACGGGTGTGCTCATCCGCCGTGCGAAGCCAGTCCTCGATAAATACCGCCGGACGACCATCGGTGGTGAAGTAGTCGATCACGATGCGTTCGACGTCGGCATAGGAGGGTGCCGGATTGCTCGTGAAAATCTGCTGCATCTCCTCGGAAATCCTGCCAAGGTAGATGACGGCCTCCATGTCGAGATTCTCTTCGAGGATGTCCCTCGCCTGCTCCTTTACGTCGAACTTTTTGCTCATACTCCTGAGTAGCGCCGGACGACCGGGTCAAGGTGATTGAAAATTCCCGACTAAGTTAAGTATCGAATAGTGAAACCTAAAGAAAAAACTTCGCCGCTCAAGTGTGGCCGCACAGGCGGACGTTCTTGCAAGAGTTGAGCCTTGGGGTCGTAACAGTAATAAAGAGCAATTACCATGCCCCCCAATAACTTCAAGTCTTTTTGAGTGTTGGGGGGTGAGCGGTTAGAATTGACAGGTGAAAGCGGAAACTGTTTAGGTTACTTTTTCATCACCACTTATGCGAACTGCCAAGGGTCTTCGGAAATCCCCCAATCCTTCGTCGCATAACGAGCTTCATGAACCGTGCCATCACCAGTAGCAATCGTCAACTTTCGTCGGCGAACGTCCTCGACATACTTGGCACGACTATTCTCAGCAACAACATTTGCTATTATTATGCGTTTATCACGCTCGGTCGCCCCAGGCTGCTTCAGAAGCTTTTTCTTGATCCTGAGTTCCTCATTAGCATCAATCCCTCCATTTTGAACCGCGATATCAAAGCACAACGCAATACCCATCTCTGATTTAAGGCCGAAATGATTTGCATCATTGATCGCTATATTCCAATACTTGTTGACCTCTCGTAACTGAACGGCTTGCACATCGGGAAACGTCCCCAGAGTATCGAATGCCTTTTCCCATGATCGATCGATCCGATATTTTTTGGATCCAAGGGAGATGCTGTTAGCCCAATCGATCTGAGCACTTCGACCAAGCCCGAGCACTCTTGACAGTTCACCTTGTAAGCTGCCAAACGCTTGTTGAAGTAGTGCCGGATGGTGCTGCTGTACTTCTGTGAGTATCTTCTGTATTTCACCATGCAAAAGCGTGAACCCTATGATTCCCCATGTAAGACCAGCTCCGTCGAAATTACCAGCGACCTTCCTGAATCCATGGCCTTCGAAATCTCCTGTAAGTTGTAAGCAACGATCGAGAATAGCTGGCGGAACCGTGCCCATCAGCTTTAACCATGTATCTTCAGTGATCTTGCCATTTTTCTCGAGATTTTGTTTTTGCTGAAAATCCTGAAGCGCTTTTTCCATGTCGCTACCGTAGATACCATCAATTTCCTCTGGGTCAGAGCCAGCTTCTTTGAGCGCAACCTGGACAAGGCTCACTAACTCCCCACGCACCGCACGGAATCCGGTGATTGCCCGTTGAAAATAGACTTTAGCCATGAAATCCCTCCGTTTTTAGTGACGTAATAAAGGTTATATATAAGTCTGATAATTGAAGAAAAAGGGTACTGATAACATAAAACACAGAAAGCAAACGGGATAACAAAATAAAGCGTCAGATCGACAGAAAACCTTGATGTACTCATCTATCCCGAATGCCTGGGACACAGAAAAACTTCTCATCCGTACCAAAAGACTCATTTGTGGATAATTTCAATTACAAACCAAGCTTTTTCGAATATAACAACTTATCAATAATAACATATTCTTCAATAAATACCGATAATCTTCATCACATAAAAAACCTTAATAACTGAATAGTAATATAGCAACCAATCTCTTATACCTCTTTAAAAAAAGAAGTTACATACGCCCAAAGAAAAACCGCGCATTTCGTCAAACAAATATTCTGAATATTTTCAACAGCAGAAATTCAAGATTTGAGAAAAAAATACCTTCCTTAACATCTCAAAACATGTAAAGAAAACTTATCCTGATTCAACATTATACAAAACCGAAAAAACAGAGCAAGACATCAGAGACGTGGCGAGATAAAACGGATTATTTGTTTATCTGCAAAGAAATTCTTTCCAACCAGAACCAAACCACCTAAAAAAAAGCTTCGACACCACCCGACCATGACCACATCAGCCTGTCGGCCGCCATACACGATCACGCCGCTGGTCGTCCGGTTGATTTCAGAGATCAACGAGGCTTTTCTTGTCTCTGCTTTTTGCTATCGACGGCTATACCAGTAAAATGGCCTTCTTTTCTGTTACGCCACTGCCAGAAGACGGATTTCATCAGATCGTACAGAATAAAGAAGAATGTACGGAAATTTGTGCAGAAGCTTCTTTCGTATGCCTCCCCGTAAAAGTGGAGACACTTCAGGATACAGGGATATAGCCTCGATATCGTGCGCTACCTCATTCAGAAATACATCGCCAAGCCCGAAATTTTCGAGATCATAGAAATCGGCAGCCTCGTTTGCTGAACATACCCTCGTTGATCTCCGCCTCGGCTTTTTCGTGGATCGAGAAAAGACGACTCATCTCCCGCGATTTCTCGCTCTTTCGAGCACCTCGTCAGCCGCATAGGCGCGAGTCGTGCCACTATCGAGTTCCTCGTCGCGCCGTATTGCTTCTCCGACCCATAATTTCACTGTATCTTCTTCGCTCATAGCATCCAAACTGGCCAGCAACTCTCTTGCCAGTTGTGCGCGAGCTTTCGGATCAAGGCGAAGCGCCTCTTTTGTCAGCTCTTCAACGCTCACGTTACACCTCTGATCTTTGATTGAGGCTCAACTTAACGTTACCAGACACGATTTCGGCGAAACAAAGCCAAATGTAATTTGGCATTATTCAGACATCTCACAAGAAAAATATAATCCGAGCAAACAGGAAGTAAATTACTACATCAAGCAGAAGCTGAAACCCTGATTTCCACGCGCCACTTTTTTCGATGCTTTGATCGAGGCGAAATCTGAAGCTGCGCGATCATACCAAACAGCGTATTTTCCATACTGTGTTCCCAGAGGCACCTTTGCGCTCGCCGTCACCACTGATGCGCTACCTGCCCGGCATCGCCTTTCATCGCGCTGAGCTTTTTCGCGGCCTCTTCGTTGCCTTTGGCGGCGGCTGAGCGGTACCATTTTATCGCTTTTTCGAGATCGCGCTCGACGCCGAGACCGTTCTGGTACAGATTGCCTATGTTAAGTTCGGCTTCCCCGTTGCCTTTGGATGCCGACAGGCGATACCACTTCATCGCTTCGACGTAATCCTGCTCGACTCCCTGGCCGTGCTCGTAGAGCACTCCGATGTTATCTTCCGCAGCAAAGTTTCCTTTCGCGGCTGACAAACGATACCACTTCATCGCCTCGGCATAGTCGGTTGTCACGCCCCAGCCGTGGTGATACATGTAACCGATCTGGTTCTCGGCATTGCTGTTCCCTTTTTCGGCAGCAGACCGATACCACTTTATCGCCTCGGCATAGCTTTGTTCTACCCCCAGCCCCTTCTGAAACATGAATCCCGTGGCGTACTCCGCGGCGGCATTACCCTTCTCTGCCGAAAGCCTCAGCCATCTGAACGCCACAGCATAGTCTCGATGCACATCGCGTCCATAGAAGTACTTCATTGCGATACGATACTGTTTTTCGCCATCCCCATGGTCAACATCAGCGTTCAACAATGAAGGTATTTCCGGCAACGCATCATCCAGCTCATAATTCTGGCAAAATCCTGTCTCTGGAACAGTCAGCAATAGCAAGACGAAAAGACGAATTACTGAAAACTTCATAAAAATATTGATTTAGATTTCGACAAGATCGCAGTATCATTGCCGAATAATACTTATATTATTACAGCAGTTACTCGTTCTTTTCAATCCCAGCTACCGACACGAAACGCCGATGAACCCCTTACGTACGATTACCCTCGCCATGCTGCAACTGCTTTGGCTGACATCTCCAATACAGACAGCCTCATGCAAAGAGACTCCTCGACAGATTGTCGCCTTGTGGTGGAACGTCGAGAACCTCTTCGACACGACAAACGAACCGAAAGTCGACGACAAAGAGTTCACGCCAGAGGGCAAGCGACACTGGACGGACAAGAAGTTGCTGCTGAAGCGTTTGCGTATCGCGCAGGTTTTCAAGGCAATCCGGGCCGATCGTGAGTACGGAAAATATCCGGACATCGTTGCGTTCGCCGAATCGGAGAACCGGCAGGTCTTCGCGGGCACACTGGCGGCTATCGATCAGTCCGGTTACGCCATCGACTGTCACGAAACTCCTGATCCGAGGGGCATCGACATCGGCCTTGCCTGGAATCCGGCGACCGTGAAGTTCACCGGCTCCAAACCCTACACAGTCAAACTCGACGACGGACACGGCACCCGCTTCGTCGTTGTCGCCGGGTTCATCGCTTCCGGCCATGCATTCAGCGTTGTGCTGAACCACTGGCCATCGCGTTCGTTCGACGCCGTGTGGAGCGAAAGAAATCGCATCGTCGCCGCGAGAGTTGCCCGACGCATCGTTGACAGCCTCGGAACCCGCGATCCCATGGCGAACATCATCGTCATGGGCGACTTTAACGATCAGCCCGAAAACCAATCCGTCAGGGAAACGCTTGGCTCTTCGTTCGACAGAAAAGTGGTTCAGCGCTCCGATGGACGGCTGCTCTACAACTGCTGGAACGACGCAACCTCGCCAGGAACCTACCACTACAAGAACCGCTGGGAACGGATCGACCAGATGCTCGTCTCCCCCTCTCTTCTCGACGGCAAAAAACTTTCGATTGACACAAAAAGCTTCCGCGTATTCTCCATCCCGGAGATGTTCGACCGATCGGGAAAAGGACTCTACTCCACGTACGAACGAGGCAAGTTCAAAGGCGGCTACTCCGACCACCTTCCCGTATTGCTGCGAATCAGCATAACGCCATAATTCGCAAGTCACAGAGATAACAAGCGCTTCCGGGTATCGCGCAGAATATTGTCAAAAAAAAGACCGCCCCGATTTGTTTCGAGGCGGTCTCGTTTGTTTCAGAACTGTCCTTCAGATACAGTCTGCACGCAACGATTAGAAGTAGTAGTGCGCACCAACAGTCACGAAGGTCCCATCGAGTTTGAGATCGACATTGTCGGTATCGTTGTCCCATTTGACGGTCTGGAATCTGTAGCCAACCTCCCAGTTCAGACCGAGTTCGGGAATCTCTGCAAAATAGAACTCTGAACCGATCAGCGGGCTCACGGTATAGACACTGATGTCACCAGGCACAACATCCTCGTCGTTATTTTCAACGCCGACGTTACCGATTCCACCTTCGATACCGACATAAAAACGGCTGTGAGCTTTGACAACCGGTGCATAGAGCAGTTTTGCTGATCCCATTAACAGGCTGGCATGAGCGTCGTCAAAAGACGGCGATGAGGTATTCAAACCCAGTCGGCCATAGTATCCATTCAGTTCGCCACCAACATTGTTGGTGAACCAGTAGCGAGTGCTCACGCCCTGAAGGACATTTCCTGCCAGAATCCCCTCATAACCCAGACTGAGCTTCTTGACATTTGGGCCTTCCGCGTTATCCATGGCAAAAGCATTGCCGGATCCACAGAGGAGAGCCAAAAGCGCTGCTGAAAGAATCTTTTTCATCTCTTTCTCCTTTTGAGTTTGTTAAAAGTTATTAACTGTATAGAACATTGGTAGTTATCAGAATTATTGAACGTACCTTCGAAGAACATCCCACAAACATGGCCAGGACTCGAAACGACTTCGACTCCTGGCCAGCCAACAGCCACACCCACACACACCACAACCGACTGTCAGATAAAAAGACGCAATCACCTTACACAACACTTGCCATCTGTCAGCGATCCAATCGCTTACTTTTACATGACCTCTCTTTCAGGTTTCAGCTTCAGAACTGGCTGATAACCCTGCTTTCAGCAAAATCGCTTCACAGGCGAAGCCGCAGCCTCATCGATCAAGCGCGATCTCATTGCATGAAAAAACATTCTCACCCCTACTCTACACACGCTATTATTACACTTCGCCCTATCATTTCAGAAGATTTATCTCGATAGCAATCATCACAGATGCCAGAATCGCATATAGATGACAATCACAACAATCTCTTTTAAAAAAGCATGTCACAGAACAGAATCCGAAGCCATTTTCATATACATAATACACATTCTATCTTGAGCTTCTTGATTCAAAGTTAGCATTAATCCAGAATCCAACAAATATTTTTCAAGCAATATTATACATATTATATATTCTTGTTTTCAAAGTACTTCCAAATATACAAATCAACTCGCGGCACACAATATACAAGCAATATATGTGTGAAATTTGATGAATTTCGAAGAAAAACGCTATTTCTGAAGGAAGCGAAAAAAAAGAGGGCCGCATGGTTGCGGCCCTCTGGATACCTGCCTCTTCAGGCAAGTGATGTCGTCGTCAGATCAATCCTTGTCCACGGCGATCCTCATGGAGAAGAAGGAGCGGTGCACGAAAAGAAGTGAGAGCAGGAAGAACACGACAGCCAGGCCAATAGCGAGCTGGGGAGCCAGCTTGATTGCCATTTCGATGGCCAGAAGGCCGAACAGCGTGGTGAACTTGATGATCGGGTTCAGCGCAACCGAAGAGGTATCCTTGAAAGGATCGCCAACGGTATCACCAACAATCGATGCATCATGAAGCGGGGTGCCTTTGGCATTCAGCTCGGTTTCGACAACCTTCTTGGCGTTGTCCCATGCGCCACCGGCATTGGCCATGAAGATAGCCTGATAGAGACCGAACAGAGCAATCGAGATCAGATAGCCGATGAAGAAGAACGAATCGAGACATGCAAAAGCCAGCGTGCTGAAGAAAACGGTCAGGAAGAGGTTGATCATGCCTTTCTGCGCGAACTTGGTGCAGATTTCCACAACCTTCTTGCTGTCCTCGGTAGATGCTTTGGTCACACCATCAAGTTTGATGTTCTTCTTGATGAACTCGACGGCGTAATAGGCACCGGTGGTCACGGCGTTCATCGACGCGCCGGTGAACCAGTAGATCACTGCGCCGCCCATCAACAGGCCGAGCAGGAACGGCGGAGAGAGAATGGAGAGTTTGCCGATAGCCAGAGTATCGGTGAGACCACCGGTCAGGATCATGATGATCGAGAAGATCATCGTCGTCGAACCGACCACGGCGGTACCGATCAGCACCGGTTTGGCGGTTGCCTTGAAGGTGTTGCCCGCGCCGTCGTTGGCTTCGAGGTAGCGCTTGGCATTCACGAAGTCGGGCTGGAAGCCAAACTCCTTCTGGATGTTCTGCTTGATGTTCGGAATGTCCTCGATCAGCGACAGCTCATAAACCGACTGCGCGTTGTCTGTCACCGGGCCATAGGAGTCGACCGCGATGGTGACCGGGCCCATGCTGAGGAAGCCGAAAGCCACGAGACCAAAAGCGAAAACCGAAGGCGCGAGCATCATCACATCGAGACCCATGAGGCTGAAGCCGTAAGCCGCGCCCATAAGAGCGGTTATAGCCAGACCCATCCAGTAGGCGCTGAAGTTACCGGCAACCAGACCGGCCAGGATGTTCAGCGGAGCGCCGCCCTCTTTGGAGCACTGCACGACGTTACGTACATGTGCGCATTCGGTCGAGGTGAAGCGGTTGACCAGTTCGGGAATCAAAGCACCGGCGATCGTGCCGCAGGTGATGATCGAGGCGAGCTTCCACCACATGGAGCCATCGCCAAGGTCTTTAATGAGCACGTAGGATGCTGCATAGGTCAGACCGATCGAGACGAAAGAAGTAAGCCAGACAAGGGTGATCAGCGGTTTTTCGAAGTTCATCTCGGCGGCGTTGCTGTACTTGGCTTTGGCGATAAAGTCGTTTGCCCAGTAAGAAAGCGCACTGGCGAGAATCATCACGAGACGCATGGCGAAAATCCAGACGAGCAGCAAGACCTGAATGGTCGGATCCTTGATGGCGAGCAGGATAAAGGAGATCAAGGCCACGCCGGTCACGCCGTAGGTCTCGAAACCGTCGGCGGTCGGTCCTACTGAGTCACCAGCGTTGTCGCCTGCGCAGTCGGCGATGACGCCGGGGTTGCGGGCGTCGTCCTCCTTGATCTTGAAGACGATCTTCATGAGATCGGAACCGATGTCGGCGATCTTGGTGAAGATACCGCCAGCGATACGAAGCACCGAAGCGCCAAGGGATTCACCAATGGCGAAGCCGATGAAGCATGGGCCAGCATAATCGACCGGAACAAAAAGAAGGATGCAGAGCATCACGAACAGCTCGATGCTGATGAGCAGCATACCGATGCTCATACCGGCGCGAAGAGGGATTGCGTAGGTCGGGAAGGGTTTGCCGCCGAGGCTGGCGAATGCGGTTCTGGAGTTGGCGAAGGTGTTGATCCTCATGCCGAACCATGCTACGATGTAGCTGCCGGCGATGCCGAGCAGGCTGCATGCAAGAATGAAAGCGACCTTGGTTGTCTCAAGATGGCTGAGCACGCTGAAGTAGTACACGATAATGGCACCGACAAGCGCCCAAAGAACGAGGATAAACTTGCCCTGGGTAATGAGATAGGTTTTGCAGGTCTCGTAGATCAGCTCGCTGATCTCCTTCATGGCGCCATGCACCGGAAGGTTTTGAATCGCCTTGTACTGAATCAAGCCGAAAATCATGCCAAAAAGGCATACCACAAGACCATACATCAACAACGTGTGCCCGGGAATTCCACCTAAAAAGGATACCGAGCTTAAATCCGGCAATACCAGATCGGCCTCGCTCGCATACGCTTGTGACGCTGGAAGCAAGACCCCGAGTCCCGCCAGAACCGATCCGGCCCTGACGTACCATTTAGCAGCTTTGGTTGGTTGTTTCATCGCTCTGATTTTTCTCTGTGTTACTGGTTTACAGAAAGACTGCAGACAGCAGGAGCTTTATGATACTGACAAAGAACTGTGTGTGAGAAAGAACAGCCCTGCCGAAAAACAGGATTCGTCAAGGTAGCAACTTTTTCCGGTAACTCATCAAAAAAAAACGATAAGCCTCCTCAGAACCCTTTTCGCAATAACGCTTTTTTCATATAAAACCATATATCGATATAACCAGAATAAAACATTTGTTCATTATAAAATCGCGATGACAAACGACTCGAAGCGCACATGAAACGATAGCAATCCGGCAAAACGAAAGTCAGAACACCGGCCTTGAAATAGCCGAAATTCAGTTCTTGAAAAAGCCAGTTTCTCCTCCATATTTCAGGGATAAGAGCTCACTCTGCTTCAAAATGAGGATACGGAACGACGTGAATCCGGTCGGATAATCAGTCTGAGAGACGGGCAGCGAAGCGCTCCACGCTACCATGAGAGTTCCGAGGGGGAGGCTTTGGTGGCATTGCGCCGATCCTCGACAACCTCGCCGCTGCGGAGGGTGATGACGCGGTCGGCCATGCCAGAGATCGAGACGTTGTGCGTGATGACGAGCGTGGTAGCGCCGAGTTCGCGATTGACCTTGTCGATCACTTCGAGCACGAGCTTGCCGGTGCTGTAGTCGAGTGCGCCGGTCGGTTCATCACAGAGCAGCAGTTCAGGACGTTTGGCGACGGCGCGGGCGATGGCCACCCGCTGCTGCTCGCCGCCGGAAAGCTGCGCCGGAAAATGGTTCATCCGGTCGCCGAGGCCCACCAGTTCGAGCGCTTCGGCGGGCGGCATGGGATTATCGACCAGCTCGGTGACGAGCTGCACGTTTTCAAGCGCCGAAAGGCTCGAAATGAGGTTGTAGAACTGAAACACGAAGCCGATGGAGCGACGGCGGAAAGCGGTCAGCCCGGCCTCGCCTGCGGCGTTGATGTCGCGCCCACGGAAGGAGACCGTGCCGGTGTCGGGCGAGTCGAGGCCGCCGACAATGTTGAGCAGCGTCGATTTGCCGCTTCCCGACGCGCCAAGCAGCACCACCAGCTCGCCCGCACCGAACTCGATCGAGACGCCACGAAGCGCCGTCACCGTCACCTCGCCCATGAGATAGCTTTTCGATACCTTCTCGATACTGAGCACTGGTCGCTCTCCGGGAAACGCCATCATGACCTTCCTCCCCCATCGTCGTCAATTACGAAATCAACCGCCAAGCGCGAGTTCTGAACAGCGCCCGCAACAGAACCGAATCGCGTAACGCCTTGAATTGAGATTATTTGCCTCATAGTACGCCAATACAATAATAAATTCACATCATCGCAACAATTCACTGTATAGAGATATGATCAAACCTTTTGATAATACGCTGTGACCGATGTAAATTAAACAAATAATTACGCGAAACTCCCAAGTGAATATGTAACGCCGTTGCCGGTTTTATCACCCTTTTTTCGCACGTTCTGGTATGGATCCGCTCGTTTCGGGACTCATCTATTTCATCAGCATACCACTCTTTATCGCCTCGACTGCGCTGTGGCTGCGCAATATCCACATCGGCAAAGCGGCCACCGTTCCGGCAACGCTCTCTATCGTCTTTCTGGTCGGCTCCTACATCTACCTTTCGTCTGTCGGCACCATGTTGCCAGTCTGGGCATATCTGATCGCGGCCATCATCGTCGCCATCATCATCAGCTTCGCTCTTTTGTTTTTCCGGAACCGGGGATCGAACTCCCGGCGTCGGCTGAGTCGCCGCTGAAGTGACGGGCTCGATTACGCCAATGGATTGCGGGCGGATATTTGTATTTTCCGCTTTCTTCGCCATCCGAGCACATCGTTTATGATACCCAATCTCTCGCTTGAGTCCATCATTATTTTTGCCGCCGGTCTTGCCGCCGGAGTTCTCGGCACCGTTCTGCTGCGCAAGAAAGCGCCGAGAGTCAGCCGGGGTGCGGTACTCATCGATGCTTCGAAGGTCGCCGGACGGGGCGCATTCGCGAAAAGGGCGATCAAGGAGGGCGACATCGTGGAGCGCTGCCCGGCGCTCGAAGTGACCGACAAGGATATTGGCGGCGAACTGCTCAACTACGTCTTTTACGGCAGCGCCGAAAATCGCCGTCTGGTGGCGATGGGCTACGGAATGCTCTTCAACCACTCGCCGCAACCTAACGTCGCCTACTACCGGGAGGACGGCCCCACCGGTGCGGAACTCATCATTTACGCCCTGCGCGACATCCAGAAAGGCGAGGAAATGTACTACAACTACGGCGACGACTGGTGGAGCACGAGGGGAGAGAATGCTGAATTATGAATTGAGAGAAACGAGCTTCAACCCTCGCTCCGGCAAGCGGCGCGGCGGCATGAAGTTGTGGCGAGGAGTGTGAGAGAAACATTATCGAGGATGAAAAGCTCTTGTATTACGAGTGCCTGGCAGTATATTGAATCAAAGGATTGGGCTTTTCCCGGTCGACAGAAAGGCTTTGGACTATCTCCGAAGCCTTTTTGTTTTTATGTGCGCCAAACCATGAAGACGGGATCATCATCATCATCGACGTCGTCGTTCACATTTCTTTCCCTTTGGCGATTATCATCATTTGCCGGTTTTTTCAAGCCATTGCTTGACATTGTCCTGATTTGCGCGGGGCATGATCAGATTTCTTTGAGGTATTTGATTGCGGCAGCTTCTGATTCTTCAATGGCAATTTCAACAGCTCGCTTGGCTTGTTCAAGGAGCGTTTCTGCTTCTTTACGAGCAAGATGCGCATTGTCGAGAAGCGATTTGATTTGCTGTTGGATTTTTGGTTGAGCGACCCATATACGAAACTCTTTGATCTCGCTGGGATAGAGTTCAATCTGACCGGAAGAACCTTTGAAATATTGCTCTACTTGCATCTGTCCGACAATCGAGTTGAGCTGGAGCGAGAGAAAAACTGGGTCGAGTCCAGCCATAGGATTTATGCGTAAAATGGTAACGTGGTTGTCGGGTAATGCTCTCTCTTTGCGTAAATATGCAGCGCATCGTCCCATGGTGCCGACGCCAGTTCCATTTATCAATATGTCGCCTTGCTTGATAGTTAATCTGTCTGCTTCGCTTAACTTTAACTGGGACAATTCCTCCTTGGCAAATCGGTTGTCCTCGTCGATCACAACGTTGTTGGCTCTTACGTGTCGGGAGTTGATCACGGGAAGCCCTTCGTTAGCATACTGAGGTTGTCGGCCACGTTCGCAAAAATGAACACAATCACCCAAGCGTACAATTTCTCCATGCTTCTTCATCTTTTCAAGCAACGCATCGAACTTGGGGCGGAAATGCTCGGCATCGATCCGACCGGCAACAAAAGCTTCCGAAGCAGGACGAGTATAAGATAGCGGTTCCGGTGGTGCCCAATCATTGAGATTGAGGGCACCGAGTAGTGTATTTGATGCAGCGACCAGTAATGCGGAACTCTCTTTTGCATTCTGAAATGATCCAATAAAACATTCATATACTTTATTTTGCAATGCATCACTAAACAAGGGGATTTTGATTTTTTCGCCATCAGACAGCGACAAGTGCATCTGTACATTACCTTGAAACTGTCTATCCAACAAAACAAGTCCATACCGTGTATTCAGAAAGGCAGTTAAATATGCTGTATTAATTTTTTGCTGACCTGAAGAACTGAGGCGCACAGCTATTGTATCTTGGCTAACATTGCACCTTGGTAGATTTACAAATGATGCAGCCGGGTATGCAGTTTTCGATAATACAAGATCACCGAATTTAAGCGCAGTCTTATTTTCTGCGGCATGAACATCTTCTGATATGTGAACAATTTCAGAATCATCAATAAGTCCACTGCGCAAGTTAGATATTCTAACAAAAGGCACACCAGTTTCTGTGTACGTATCCGCTTTAATATCAAAAATACCTTTTCTAAAGCAAGATGAGACTTTACCAAGCGTTGTGAATCCGCAGGGCAAAGAATCTATAAGTTGTTCTGTTCGGATAGCATCTTTTGAAAAATATCCACTATCAATTCTGAACTTATCATTTTCATTTAAAACATCTGAAATGCTCAATTCAGTCACATCAAGCCCCTCCAACAGGTACGCATAGCGCGTTGCATTGAAGGGGCTTAGACGAAAAAACTTAATTCCTCTTTTTTGCCGAATTCAATGAATGCTTCGGCAATGCCGTCGTCGGTCAGGCCGTCATGGTTGAAAAGGTCGTGTTGAACCACCCAATGGCCGTGCCTGTCACGCATGAAGGTTCCGTCATTATATTTCGCAATGATTTTGTCGCCGCTGGTATCCTTGCTCTCCTTTCGCTGGGTAGCGAAAAAGATGTTGTAGTCGTCCACTTTCTTGCACAGTGGGCCAGCTTTTGGATCGTCATTCCATTTCTGCACGAAGATGACGCTTGTCTTCGTGCCGGTGTGAGGCTTGAAGGTGTTCGGATGCAAACCGACAACGGCAAGGATTCGGCAACGTTCGGCAATAAACTCACGAACTCGCTGGTCGCTGCTGTTGTTGAACCTGCCTTGCGGAAGCACCACCGCCATTCGACCACCAGGTTTGAGAAAATCGAGATTGCGTTCGATAAAAAGCAAATCTCGCCCTACCGCGTTTTCAAGCCGACCGAGCGAACCATCCTTGTTGACCTTATGCGCCAGATCGAATGGCGCGAGCATGTCGGTCTGCTTGATGTCTCCGGCAAAGGGCGGATTGGCCATGAGCACATCAAACTGGAAATTCCGATAGTCGCCCTTGTTGGTCTGGAGTTTGCGCAACTTCTTCCAGCCTTCGTGATAGGTATCCTGCCAATCCTCTTGCCGGGTTGTCTCGTCCCATTTTTTCCAGTCAAGCGCGTTCAGATGTAGAACGTTTGTTTCGCCATCTCCGGCAATGAGATTCAGACAGCGAGCCACACGGACGCTCTTTTCATCGAAGTCGATACCAAAGACTTTTTCACGAGCATACTCGGTGCATCGTGTTGGTTTTTCGTCCATCGTGAACAGATGAGACTGCGTGAAGCCTTCGTCTTTGAGGATCGCTTTCCAAACGTGGAAAATCGAGTGAACCGGAAATCCGGCGGAACCGCAAGCGGTATCTATAAGCGTTTCCTCCTCTTGGGGATTCAACATCTTCACGCACATGTCAATAACCCAGCGAGGGGTAAAATACTGCCCCTTTTCGCCTTTGGAGGATTTGTTGACGAGGTATTCAAAGGCATCGTCCACAACATCGAGGTTGGAATTGAACAGCTTCCACTCCTCCAGCGAGCCGATGCAGACCTGTAAGTGATCGGGCGTGAGCTTGATTTTTTCGTCGTCAGGGAAAACGCCGCCCCACTTGGCTTTTGCCTCATCAAACAGGGACTGAATCGCTACCTTGAGCTGCGCAGAGGTGTTCTGGTTGCGGAAACGGAGATACCTCTGCCCTTTCCATTTCCGGTGACAGGCGAGTTCGTCATAAAGCTTCGTAAAGATGAGCTTGAAAACCTCTTCAAATACATCGACGCCTGCATTGGCGAGCACCTCATCCTCAAGATCTTCAATGAGTTGACGGAGCGAGTGAGCTTTAATTCCTTCAGTTTCTCGCTGCTTCTCTTTCTCTATGAGCGTTCCAATCGTCCACTGTTGCCCGGCAATATCCTCAATGGTCTGTTGCGCGGTCGGAAGATCAGGAATGATGACGAAGTAATTCGGGTTTTTCCGATGCCAGACGACTTCTCGCAGGCCATCGCTCCAAAGCGCAAGCGGCGCACCGGTGGCGTGACAGTAACTCTTGAGCTGGTCTTTACCGCCTTTCTCCGTCGGCTGCTTCACCTCGACGATGATATACGGAACTGTCGGGCGATCAAAGTCAAATACGACAATATCCGCGCGCTTCGATGAATCGCGCCCGAAAGTGATGGGGTATTCGACGGCAAGGCGGGAAACAGGATAGTTGAAATCGTGTTCGAGCCGGTGAAGCCAGAGTTGACGAATAATTTCCTCGGGCTTGGCAATGACCTCCTTTCCGCGAACGAGACATTTCAGGTAGTGCCTGCCGTTTTTCTCCGTCAGCTCGGCTTCTACGGCAGCTTTGCTTTTTGCGCTGAAAATATCGAGAGATAGCTGGTTCTTCGAGTTGGACAGGAGTTCGTAAATAGTCATTGGCTTGGTTTTGCGTTAGGCAGCGGGAATGTCAATTTCATTATTGTTTTCCGTTTTCTCAAGAGTGCAATAAAGAAAAAGCTATCTACATATTTTACAAAAAGTTATCGAGCACAGAACGACAGCACAGCTCGCCCAAGGAGTTACATCCAATCTGGCAACAACTTGTTGCCAGATAACAAGGCAACCCCAACCAGTCGGAATCGCCCCTACATTATCAGCCGCCCTGCCCTCACCAAAAAAATCCGCCTCGCTATCGATTGGAACTCTTCGCTGGGTTGCGTACGTTACATGTAACGAATTGACAACAGTGAAGGAGAACAATCATGAAGATCGTTTCAGAACGGGTAAAGCAGCATCGGGAAAAGCTTCGGCAGAGCGGGTTGAGGCCGGTGCAGCTTTGGGTGCCGGACACGCGGCGGCCTGGATTCGAGCTGGAGTGCCGCCGTCAATCGAATTTGCTCAAGGGCGACGCTCAGGAAAAGGAGATGCTCGAATTCCTTGAAGAGGCAGCGGATCGCGAGGGCTGGAAAGCATGAAGCGCGGCTCGGTGGTCACGATTGCCTTGCAGGGCGATTATGGCAAACCTCGCCCCGCTCTGGTCGTTCAATCCGATTATTTCATGGAACATCAGTCAGTTACGGTGTTGCCGATTACCAGCGACCTGCGTCCGGCTCCGCTGTTCCGAATCGATGTCGAGCCTGACGCAGCAAACGGATTGCTGAAAACCTCGCAGATCATGGTTGACAAGGCTCAAACGGTGCCGTCCGAAAAGATTGGCAAAGTCATCGGTAATCTTGACGACGCTACGATGATGGCGGTGAACCGGGCGCTGGCGCTTTGGTTCGGCTTTGCGTGAACCCTTCCGCCATTACTCTACCCTTCCCGCATTATCAATTATCAATTGTCCATTATTCACACCCTCGCCGCGAGAATTCTTCGCATCGCGGCCTGGTCGAGCGGGACAGGGTTGGTTTTGCTTCTGGTGGCGGGGATGATTACGTCGAAATCGGATTCTTTGATGCCGTAGTTGCCGAGGCGGGGGAAGGCGAAGAGGGTTTGCAGGGATTCGAGGTGTTCGACGAGGCGGTTGCAATCGTCGGCGATGTTGCCGGTCGAAGCGCCGGTGAGGATGCGGCTGGCGGTGGCGAATTTTCGCAAGCCCGGTTCGCCGCTCTCGGAGGCGCGAAGCTGGCGGATGTTCTCGCGGGTCGCTTCGGCGAGCAGCGTGGCGCAGAGGGTGCCGTGCGGGATGTCGAAGAGGCCGCCGACTGACGAGGCGAATCCGTGCACGATGCCGAGACCTGCGTTGGAGAGCGCGATGCCCGACATGAGCGCCGCGCAGGCCATGTCGGCGCGAACGGCCACGTCGCCCGCGGCACTGCCGCAGGCCAGCTCGAACGAGCGGCTGAAGCGTTCGAGGCCGCTCAGGCAGATGGCGTCCGTATAAGGGCTGGCGAGGGGCGAGAGGTAGGCTTCGAGAAGCTGCGTGAAGGCATCCATGCCCGAGGCGGCAGTCAGCTCCGGCGGCGCGGTCGTCATGAGGGCGGGATCAATGATCGCCTCGTTTGGCACGAAGGCCGCGTGGCGCAGGGAGCGCTTGTAGCCGCCCGGCCCGACGCGGCTGATGACGGCGTTGCTCGTCGCCTCGGTGCCGGTGCCGGAGGTGGTCGGTACGGCGATGAACGGCACTTTGCGCCCGTCGTGCGGCATGAATCCCGGCTGCCCCTCGATGAAGCGCTCGACCAGCTCGCGCTGGAGCAGCATCGCCGAGATCGCCTTTCCAGCATCCACGGCGCTGCCGCCGCCAATGGCTACTACTACGTCGTAAGGCGTCACGCGACCGAGCGCCACCGCCTCGTCGATCAGCTCCGGCGACGGCTCGCGGTCAACGTTGAGGCAAACGACTTCCATCCCGGCGAGGCGCAGTTCGTCAAGTATTCGGGATGCGACGGGCGAGCGCCGCAACGTCTGCCGACCTGTGACGAGCAGCATCCTCCGGCCATAGGCGGCGACGAGAGCCGGAAGCTTCGAGAGCGTTCCCGGCCCGAAGTGGATGCGCGGCATCGGCAAAATGGAAAACTCCAGTCCTCTCTCAATCGACATAGCGCTACTTCCCTTTTCGCACGAGCGGAATTTTGCAATGCGGGCAGACCATCATCCGGCAGGGCACGCCGGGTACGTGCGGCTCCTCGTATCCGCACTGCGGGCAGACGCAGAACTCGGGACATTGAGAGTGCCCGGCCAGGCAGCACCCTTCGATCTTGCCGCCACGGATGCAGATGCTCTTGCCGCCAACCAGCGCTTCGGCCACCTTTTTCCGCGCCGATTTGATGATCCGCCCGAAGGTCTGGCGCGAGACCTTCATCTTTTCGGCGGCATCGGCGTGGTACATCCCTTCGAGATCGGCAAGACGCAACGCCTCGATCTCATCGACCGACAGGACAACATTTTGCAACCGCTCGGGTTCGACCCCTTCGGGCAGAAAGCAGGTAATTCTCGGAAGCTCTTCGACAGCACGGTTCTGCAGAGGCCTGCCGGCGCGAGGATGTTTCATGGGGGCGGCGTCGTTTGAGGCAAGAGGGCTGTCGGAGGCACGGCTATACCAAACAGCCCCGTTACTCCTCCGTCATTGCGAGGAACATCGCGACGTGGCAATCCATGCGAAGTCAGTGAAGACCGAAAGAGGTGGATCGCCACGCCCCGGCAAGCCGGGACTCGCGATGACGAATTTCCGTCATTATTATCTTGACACATAGCAAACAGCTC
>JAAXXD010000092.1 GCA_013334655.1 Chlorobaculum sp.
CCTGAATGGCCTTCGAACCGAAGAATTTCCTTGCCGGAGAGAGCGTCCCAGAGTCTGGCGGTGCTGTCATCACCGGCGGTGAGAATGCGCTTGCCGTCGTGATCAAAGGCGCAGGCGGAGATACTGCCTGAATGGCCTTCGAACCGAAGAATTTCCTTGCCGGAGAGAGCGTCCCAGAGTCTGGCGGTGCTGTCATCACCGGCGGTGAGAATGCGCTTGCCGTCGTGATCAAAGGCGCAGGCGTAGATCCTGCCTGAATGGCCTTCGAACCGAAGAATTTCCTTGCCGGAGAGAGCGTCCCAGAGTCTGGCGGTGCGGTCAGAACCGGCGGTGAGAATGCGCTTCCCGTCGTGATCAAAGGCGCAGGCTTTGATAGGACCATGATGTCCGGTCAGTCCCGTAAGGAGTGGCTCGACTGGCCGCAGTCCAGCTTTCGATACAAAACCGGTTGACTTCGGCCAGGTGGCGCCATCGAGTTCAGCATTGGTCAGTATGGCTCCCTCGAAGATCGATTGATACAGCTTGGTCAATCGTAAACTTGCACCTGAAAAGTCCGTCTGGTTTGCTATGCTGTTGCGCAAATCAGCACCATCGAATCTGGCATTTCGGCAGTTTGACCTACTGAGATCGAGACCCAATCCGCTGATGCGCAGGGCGTTGGCGTTTTCAAGGCTTGCCTCCGTCAGGTTCGCGTGGTCGAAAATGACGTCATCCATCATGGCACCATTAAAGCATGCTTGATGCAGATCGGCTGCAAAAAGTGACGCCCTGCTTAGATTCGCGTTGCTGAAATTGATCTCGTCGGCGATGAGTGAGGTCAGACGTAATCCGGAGAGCTGAGCGCCGCTCAAATTTGTTTTTGGCGGAATCAGGCGGGTTTGTTCCTTGCGATGCAGTCCCGGAGCCAGGAAATCACGATCTTTCTGGTTTTCAAGGAGTTTATCGGCTCTGTATGTTGCCGTGTGAAGTGCAAGCATTAAGGCGTTTTCGGAAACGGTGGCGATATATTTTTTCTCAAGGATCGATCGAATGGCGGTGGTCAGTTCGTCGGAAATTTTTGTTACAGACTCGGTCATATCGTTCAGGAAGTTCATTGCTTCCGGATTTATTCGTCCGTAACTCAAGGCTTGTGCGAAATAATGTTCCTTCAGTGCACGGAAAAGCGCACGGGCAAAGAAGAACTCCAGAAAGCTCTTGTGCGAGAACCGGTAGTGGCCGTCGGCGCTTCGGACAAGGAACGCAGCGGTACGCATTTCGAGATCAACGCGTTCGCTCGGGATGTTGCGGTTGAGCATCTCCTCTTTTCGCAGGAGTTCCGCAAGGTCGGCATAATGGATCTGGTTCCGGGGGCGGCTCCAGAGCTCGCAGGACATGCGTTCGAGGAGTTCACGCATGTGTTCAGCATTGACCTCCGCCTGGTTGAGGCGTACGGTATTCAGCCAGCGATTGGTGTAGGTGAGGTACAGGATTGCAGTGGTTACCTTTTCGCCCTGTTTCATCAGGTCGGGCAAAGAGGCGACGATCATGTCGAGCAACTGAGGGGTTGAGGCGATTTCGCTTAGGCCATAGGTATCTTCTATGAATCGACGGGCTTTGTCTCCTTCAATGGATCCAAGGCGTATGTCGAGGTATTTAGAAATCTGGTCTTCTGAGAACACCGGTAAGGTGTCTATGGTGGCGTCGAATGCGCGAGCGGTCTTGCCGAGGAGCGACTCGGGTTCAAAAAGATCGTCGTTGCCTTGAACGGCACGGCGTGCGCTATTGGTATCCCGGAAGAAGTGGCTTCGCGACGTGATGAGTATCCTGTTCCCTCGTTGCGTTAGACCGGCGACTGCGGCTGGCCGGGCGATCAGGCGAAACTGCTCCTCAACGCTTCGACCGGCTTGTGCGACCCCCATTTCATCGAAACTGTCGAGCAGGAGTACAACCCGGCCTGCTTCAAGCAGGTGCAGTACGATTTCCGGATTGAGCACGGTGCGCAGCTCGGTTTCGAGGTGCTCGCGGATCAGGCTTTCAAGTGATATGGCGTTTGGGAAGTTCCGGAGATTGATCGCGATCGGAATAGGGCTCTTAGGATCGTTCTCGCGTTTGCGGGCAAGTTCATAAGCAAGCCGTTCGACGAACGTGCTTTTGCCGGTTCCGTAGTCGCCGAGCACCACCCAAAGTCGATTGCCTGTACCGGTAACCCATTCGAGGGCATGAGGTAAGAGTTCCACTGGTTCCGCATCAGGTTCTTTTTCTCGTTTCAGGCGCTGGGCTATATAGGTGCTAGCGATAGAGCTTGCTTCATAACGCTGGCGGATACGGGCGAGATACGGCGAAAAGTCGAAAAGGCTGCGTTCGAGCTCGTCGTAAGTGAGCGCTTGAATGCCCTGTTCACGGGCATAACTGCGTGCAGCAGGGCTGAAATCCTTTGCCGCCACGACCATCCCTTTTGCCTGAAGTTGGCGGGCTTTTGGGCTGTCGAGCCAGGTCTTGAAAATCTGCACGGTTTCTTTGGGTATGACCGACTGATGATCCTTGCACTCGACGAAATAGATGTCTTCCTGCCCAAAGTCGCCGCGTTTCCTGGCAACAAGGTCTATGCGATTGCTGTCGATCAACTGTTCGCGTTCGACGCTGTAGCCGAGCAGGCGCAGCAGTTGAGCTACCTTTTCCTCGAAACGCTTCCCCTTTTCGACTTTGCTTTTATCTTGATTTGATATGAGGTCGGGGCGGGCCTCCTCGCTTCGTCGAGCCGATTCGGTTTCGGCAATAACCTGCTGGCGTACGTCCTCTATTCTGGATTGAAGTGTTTCATAATCTTTCGTTAATGGGCTGTCTGGGCGTTTTGCTGCAAAGAGTTCTTCGGTAAACAGTAAGTCCTTTTCGTAACGGATAGTTATAACTTCATTTTGATCAATACCGAAAGCTTCTTTCCATATGGTTTTACCTGCGGCATGTAGATCTGTTTGTTCGATGTTGACAGGTGATGCAACGAGAATCCTGCTCAGATGGGGCAGTTGTGCTCGCGGCTGCACTCTGCCCATTTCAGCAGGTTCAAGCGCCTCCCACACGTGAGCGAGTCCTTTGGTATTCTGACGGCCATAGTTGCCTACCAGTACCGTGGCATGTGGCAACAACGCAGCTAGCAGGCCTCCGATGTCGGTTATACCAGTACGGGAGTCAAGGATTACTGTTTCGAATCCCGCTTCGCCAAAGGTGTCAAGAGCGCCTCGGAAGAGTGTAAGACCACTTTCAAGATCTTGTACCAGAAAATCATCCCATCGAACCTTTTGATAAAGTTCAGCGAATTTAGCATTTGCTCCATGAGTTGGCAGAATGAAGAGCTTCTCAGAGATCGGCGTTTGACATGCAAGCTTGACCAGTTTACTGAAATTGGCATCTTTGGCAGGTTTCATGGACTCCTGCCATTCGACAAGCCATTCAAAAAAGCCCGCATTGATCGAGCGTGAAGGTTCAAGGCCGGGGATGTTCTGCACTCCCGGCGCTTCGATATCCAGGTCCCATAGCAGCGTCTTGCCTCGTTTGGCACAAAGCACTCCGATGTTTGCTGCCAGGAGGCTTCGCCCGACTCCACCCTTGTAGCTGTAGAATGTAACGGTGAATGGTGTCATGCAGCTATATAACTAAGCGCTCGAGGCTTGTGCGGCGCTGTTTCGCGTACACTTTTTCCTGCATGGCGCAGTCCAATATCCGTCAGAGCAAGGAGATTATCCCGGCCATGTTTTCGTTTGGTGATGAGCCCGTTCGCTTCGAGCGGGCCGATGAGTTGAGTGACACGTCCACTTGAAATATCGCCAAGCAATGGAGCCAGACGTGACTGGGGAAATTCTCCGCCCGCACGAAACAAAAGCTGCAAAATCTCAATTACATGTTTGCGGCCGAGCTGAGCGTCAGGGTCTGCATGTGCGAGATTCAGTCTTCTCGCTTCAAGCAGGTCGCTTGCCTCCTCCCAGCGATACCTGTACTCTTCTGGCAGGGAGGCTGCCGCCGTCGAACGGTGCAGCGCATAGTGGATAATGCGTTGCATCTCCGACACGCTTTCCCTGTCGTTTGGGCGGGCTATGGCACTGCTCGACCAGACTGTGATTAACAGATTTGCCGTTTCCAGGGATTTTTGATCCCAATTGGCCAGCTCAAGAATTGCCTCGAGCAGCTCGGGAGGGGTCGTGCTGTCGACCAGTAAGGTCGGATCGCTTTCGTGAAGATCTATCGTAGGCATTATAATTGATCTAAAATATGTTAAACGATTTCAGTAATCATTAATTTAATATTATTTAGTTTAATAAATCAACACCCCTGTCTGTTCAAAATGTGGGTGCTGAATCCGTTTGTGCTCTTATAACCTCGAAAACGTCCAGTTCGCTTTGGCAATCCAGGCATTTGATATAATGAACGAAGCCGTATTCTGGTGAGTTTTGGGGCATTTCCTGATTGGCGACGGCGACGATGGTGCCAAGCGTGTTATAAAGTGATTTGGCTTTTTCCCTGTGAAGGCTGGTACTCTGGCTCATGCTTGGGACAAGGAGCCAGTCGAGTGGCAAGTTGTTCAGGAGTGCCGACGTTGATGGTGTGCCATTGTCGAATAAATCTTTACAGATGGTGATCGACATGAGTCCAATCGGAGTGGACAAACAAATGAATGGCGTAGGGGCGCTTTCTATCCACTCCGCTTTTTCCATGTAGGTGACCGATTTGCGTTTATCTGCAGCGAATACCTGCTGGCCATCAATCCCAAGAACTCCACGTGAATGATTTCTCCATTTGCCAGAGCAATCCTCATGGAAACTGCCGAGGATAACGATAGGGACGGCGAGTTCATGGTCTTGGCCATATTGCCGTGAGTTTCGCTCCATTTCTAGGGTGATTTCCTGTGCGATACCGGGTGTGATGGTCAGTTCGGGCATAACCAGCACTTGGACGCCCGCCTTCTTGGCTTTTTTAATCAGCTTCAGAGTAGTGGAAGAGCGTTTTGCTGTATCGCTGAGATCATCGCAGACGAAGTGTGACGGCGGGCGATCTGTCACGTTTGGGGTGACGCCGTCTTCGAAATGAGCGATTGCTATCCTGATAGGGTCCGATGCGAGCGCTGCAGATAGCCAATCGGAGTAGCTTCTCGGAATTTCGTGAATCTCAACGGGAATTGATTCGGAGTTGTCTTTTGGGATAAAAACGTGATACTTCAGCCAGTGCTGAAGATTTTCAAATTGTGATCCAAACTTTCCTCCTGGCGTTATGGATGTTTTGGGAAGAAGCCATACACTCCTGTCTCCGTCGTGAATCGAAGGGCAGGAACTTTGAAGATGGCCGGTCATTGCACTGGGGCTCCGTGAGTGCAGGTAACTGTCGATAACCTGCAACCAAAGAATCGGATCGCGTTCGATTTCAGCTTTTGTCAAGCTGGCAGCGGGATCCTTGTCAATGATCTTTTCAAGGCAAATGCAGGCATGGTCAAATGTGTTTTGATCTGGATCATGATGTTTCTCCCATGACTTGATGTTTGGAAGGAAATCCTGTTGACAATTGGGTTCCAATGCCAGACGGGACAACCGCGCCAGTGCCTGGCGGTAGCTACGGCTGTTGATGAAATCAGCTACTTTGTCCATTGAGTGACGGGCAGGCGTTACGTCAGTCCGCAAGGGCGCTTCTTATATCACGATACGTGTTTTTGACGAATTGACAAAAAGGGATGGCTCTGTGCTTCAAACGAGGGTGACGACGCTGAAGAGTTCGTAGGCAGTGGTGTCATGGATTTCGGCCATTCGGAATTCGCCGGGCTGCACGTCGGTTCCCTGCGTATCGAGGATGACTTCGTTGTCTACTTCAGGGGCGTCGTACTGGGTTCGCCCGTATGCGGTATCGCCATCGACCTCGTCGATGACCACCTTGAGGGTCTGGCCCTCGAACACGCGGTTCCTTTCAGCGGAGATCTCCTCCTGCAGCTCCATGAGCTCCCTTACGCGCGCCTCTTTCTCCTCGTCGCTTACCGTGTCTTCGAGGATGTACGACGGAGCGTGCTCTTCGTGGCGATAGGGGAAGCAGCCGAGCCGGTCGAACCGGGTCTCGCGTACGAACTCCAGCAGCTCTTCGAACTCGGCGCGGGTTTCGCCGGGGTAGCCGGCGATCATGGTGGTGCGAAGCCTGATGTCCGGGTTCCTGTCGCGCATCTCATTGATGAGCCGGATGGTCTCATCGCGCCCGATACCCCGTTTCATCGACTGGAGGATGCGGTCGCTGATGTGCTGCAGCGGCATGTCGATGTAGTTGCAGACATTGTCGCGTACGCGCATGGTGTCGATCACTTCGAGCGGGAAGTTGAGCGGGTAGGCATAGAGCAGCCGGATCCATTCGAACGACATGTCGGAGAGGCGAAGCACCAGATCATTAAGGGCTGGTTTGCCGTAGAGGTCGTAACCGTAAAGGCTGATGTCCTGGGCGATCAGGTTCAGCTCCCTGACCCCTTTGCTCTGAAGTTCGGCGGCCTCTCTCAGCAGCTGCTCGACCGGCTGGCTCTGGTACGGCCCCCTGATTTTGGGGATCGAGCAGAACGAGCAGCGCCGGCTGCATCCTTCCGAAATCTTGAGCCATGCGTAGTGCGGGGGAGTGAGCAGCAGCCTTGTATCGGCAAGCTCCTCCCGGTACCTTGCGCCGATAGCCTTCAGGATTGCGGGCAGCTCGCGAGTACCGAAAAAGCCGTCCACCTCCGGGAGCTCTTCGGCAAGCTCTTTCCGGTAGAGTTCGACGAGGCAACCCATCACATAGACTTCGCGGATGGCGCCTTCGTTTTTCTTTTCGATGGCGGCAAGGGTTTCGTTGACCGACTCCTCCTTGGCGTCCTCGATGAAGCCACAGGTGTTGATAACGATGATGTCCGCCTCGTCGACCTCATCGGTGAGACGGATTCCGGCAGCCGACGCCTGGGCGAGCAGCCGTTCGCTGTCAACGGTATTTTTCGAGCACCCGAGGCTGAGCATGAAGAGCGTCGGGCCCGACGAGGTAAGGTTATTGCTGGTCATTGCGGTTGAACTCCGTGAGGAACGACTCCTTCCACTCGAGGAAGGTGCCGGCCTGGATGTGCTGGCGCGCCGTCGCGGTGAGCCAGAGGTAGAA
>JAAXXD010000141.1 GCA_013334655.1 Chlorobaculum sp.
TCAACCGGCTCCAGATATAGGGCTATTGCCTCCTGAATGTTTTGAAGCGCCTCTTCCCGCGTTTCGCCTTCGCTTATGCATCCCGGTAACGACGGCACGAGCACCGTGTATCCTCCTTCGTCGCTTGGCTCCAGAACAACTCTTAAATGCATATTTTTTAATATCTTATCATTTAAAAAAAATCGACGCATCATTCATCAGCTCAAACACCTGTCACCCCGGCAGCGTGAACGCTTCGCGTGCTCCCGTTATCACCATCTGCGATCCAATGAATGCGAGGATCAAGCCTATGATTCGTGTGATGATTCCCAACGCACAGGCTCCGATAAAGGTGCGAATTTTTCTCCCGAAGCAAACATCATCGATCTTTACCTCACCCTGACATGCTTCGTCAAGAAATATACTGCCCGGAATTGCAAACACCGACTTTACTTCAATAACTGAAAATTCCATATAACCGCCAAGCGTCAGCATTTGGAAACCGGAATCGAATCGTTGTGCTTCTTTAGCAGTCATGCGCAGGCTGAGGGCGTCGAGCGCTTGCGTGCTGGCGGGGGAATCCTGACGGAAATGGAGTTCAGAAAAGGTGGCGGACAAGAGCGAAAAGCAACGCTGCGCTGACTATGGCGACGAAATCGCCGGGCTTTATCGTTATGGGCGGACGCGAATCCAGCCCCACGCGGAAGCCGCGTGCGCTCATCGCCATGTAGATTCGCTCTGCCCGGGCCGTCGTGCGAATGAGCAGCGAGCCGATGAGCTTTGCCGTGACGAGCGGCCCCTTGCCGCGACCGCCGAAGCTGCGCAGATCCCGTGCTTTCTGCATCATCGCGGCCTCCTCGGCAAGCAGAAAGCTGTAGCGATAGACGAGCAGCAGTTGCGTGACGAACACTGTCGGCACGCGCAGGTTTCGGAGCGCCATGCCGAAGCGGTGGAAAGGCATGACGGCCATGAGCGAAAGCAGGGCGACAAGCGTCACCACCGTTTTCAGCACGATCACCGAAGCCGAGATCATGCCGCCGGTGATGGCCAGGCCGGCTATTGTTACTGCCGGAACGCGGTCGAGCGCGAGGTTGCCCGCCGCCATGAAGAGGATGAAGGGCGAAGTGATCACGAGGCGTTTCAGAATCGGCATGAGCGCGATGCCGCTCGCGGTGGTCAAGAGCAGCGGAAAGGCGGCGAAGGCGATCGCTCCGGCGAGGTCGTATTTCGGAATCGATGTGACGAAGAGGATGAAAAGCGCGAGGATGATAATCGCCGCGCCGTCTCCTATTGGAAGCGGGCGAGGCTGCCCGTGTATGGCCTCGATGCCGGAACGGTTCATTACAATTTTTCCGGCAGTGGCGAGCGTTTGCGCAAAACGATTCCCGCCGCTCCCGCCAGAAGCAGCACCATCAGGCTGCCCGCGATGCCGGAGAGTGACGTGCCGGGATGAACGGGCGAGGTTTCGGCCGCTTGCTTCGCAATCAGATTGTCCGTCCGCCTGAAGTCGTAATCGGGCAAAATGGCCAGCGTTTCCTGCATCCCGGCAAGGAACTCATGGGAAACTTCGGAGGGCGAGGCGAGCGCCTCCTTGCCGGTCACTTTGTTTATCGACCACTCCAGCCCGTCCGGCTTTGACGAGGCGAACCACGAGAGCAGGCCGCCGATGGCGAGTGCGGCGACGAACAGGCTTGCCGTCACGACGCCGGATTTCGGGGCGCGAGTGTTGGAAGCCGTGCGAAGAAGCCCCGGCTCGGTGGATGCGATGAAGGAGAGCACGCCCCAGGTCAGCGCACCTTCGACGATGCCGATGACCGCATGGATCGGTAGCATGAAGAGCATGAAGACGCGGAATGGCAGGTCGGAGATGCCGGAAAGCGTCGTCTGCATCACCACCGAGAAGGCTCCGGCAAGCAGCCCGAGCGCGGCGGCAGCGATGCTGGCCGAGGCGAGTCGCGCCGGGGAGCGTCCGTCGCCCGCGATGGGGCGGTAGACAAAGGGCCAAGCGATAAAGGCCGGGATGAAGGCGATGTTGAAGATGTTGCAGCCAAGCGCAAGCAGGCCGCCGTCGGCGAAGAAAAGCGCCTGGATCACGAGCACCGAGGCGAGCGTGATGAAGGCTCTCCACGGGCCGAGCA
>JAAXXD010000017.1 GCA_013334655.1 Chlorobaculum sp.
ATCCCGATGCGCTTCAGGTGCGGGTTTCCGGCAAAAATATCGGTGAAGTGACGCGCATGACCATCGCCGACGCGCAGGCGTTTTTCGCGGGGCTGGAGATTTCGCCCTTCGACCGTTCCGTGGCCGAATCGGTGCTGCGGGAGATTGGCAAGCGGCTCGGCTATCTGATGGATGTCGGCCTCGACTACCTCACGCTCGACCGGCTGACCCACACGCTCTCCGGCGGCGAGTTCCAGCGCATCAACCTCTCGACCTCTATCGGCTCGCCGCTGGTGGGCGCGATCTACATTCTCGACGAGCCGAGCATCGGCCTGCACCAGAGCGACTCGTCCCGCCTGATTGCGCTACTTCGACGTCTGCGCGACCTCGGCAACACCGTGGTGGTGGTCGAGCACGACCGCGAGATCATCGAGGCCGCCGACGAGGTAATCGACCTCGGCCCGCGCGCCGGGCGATTGGGCGGCGAGATCGTCTTCCACGGCCCGCCCTCGGCGATGGCCGGAGCGGAGGGTTCTCTGACCGCCGACTATATCGAAGGACGGCTGCATATCGCCGTGCCCACCGAACGCCGCAAGCCCGACTTTTCGCGCTGCATCGAGATCACCGGCGCGATGCAAAACAATCTGCGCAACATCGACGTCAAATTCCCGCTTGGCATCATGACCTGCGTCACCGGCGTCAGCGGATCGGGCAAATCGACTCTCGTGAACGACATTCTCAAGCTCGGCATCATCCGCGAGAAGGAGGGGTCGCGCGAGAAGGTCGGCACGCACCGCGCCATATCGGGCACGGAGCTGATCGAGCGCGTCGAGCATGTCGATCAGTCGCCCATCGGCAAATCGAGCCGCAGCAATCCGGCCACCTATCTCAAGATTTTCGACGATATCCGCCAGCTCTTCGCCTCGACTCGCGAGAGCAAGTCGCGTGGCTGGAAGCCCGGCTACTTCTCGTTCAACATCCCCGGCGGGCGTTGCGAGGCGTGCGCGGGCGAGGGCAGCGTCAAGATCGAGATGCAGTTCCTGGCCGACATCGAGGCGGTCTGCGAGGAGTGCGGCGGCAAGCGCTACAAGCCATCGACGCTCGAAGTGCAGTACAACGGCCTCTCCATTGCCGAGGTGCTCGACCTGACCGTCGAGGAGGCGATCACCTTTTTCGGCTCTGAAAAGGCGATCCAGAAGAAGCTCCAGGTGTTGCAGGAGGTTGGACTCGAATACATCCGTCTCGGCCAGTCATCGAGCACCCTCTCCGGCGGCGAAGCGCAGCGGCTCAAGCTCGCGCACTTTATCTCACGCTCCGACGTGAGCAACACGCTCTTCCTTTTCGACGAACCCACCACGGGCCTCCATTTCGACGACATCTCCAAGCTGGTGCGTTGTTTCGAAAAGCTGATGGCTCGCGGCAACACGCTGGTCATTATCGAGCACAACCCCGACATCATCAAGCAAGCCGACTGGATCATCGACCTCGGCCCCGGCGCAGGCGTCCGCGGCGGCGACATCGTGGCGGTGGGCACGCCCGAGGAGATTGTTCTATGTGAGCAATCGCTCACGGGCAGGCATTTGCGAGGGTATTTGTAAAAAGAGAAGAAAAGGACTGCAAGGACAACAGTGTAAAAACGGTTTTTTGTCCTTGCAGTCCCTGAAGTCCTTGCCTTTTAAATCCTCATCTTTACCGGATCATCTTCCAGCGCACCGCCGTGGAGGCGGATGTGGGGGTAGTGCGTGGCGGTGCGCTCCGTCCAGGCTTGGCCGCCTTTTTCAACCGCCGATTCGTTCTCTTTCACCGACACGCGGTTCATGGCGAGGGCCACGATTTCGCGCAGAATCTCGTGGTTGAGCCGGTCGGCTTCCGTAGCGACGTCGTCTCTGATCTTCGAGGCGAGACTTTCCAGCTTTTCGAGCGTCACCTTGCCAATGGCGGCGAGCGCCTCGGGCGTTCTTTTATTGCGATCATCTGTGCTCATAAAAGCAAATCTGGTTTCAGGGTATGGTGGCGCTTTACGATAAAAAAATATTTGCGGCCTGAAAATCTTTTTTTTATAATTATCCCCGTATTAGCACTCTCCTCTGTTGAGTGCTAATGCCGCCTGAACTTCGTAATCAGGCAGTTTCTGACTTTTACAGACTCAATCGATTCATTAACCAATTCAAACGAGAAAGAAGACAATGAACTTGAAACCATTAGCTGATCGAGTTATTGTTAAGCCCGCGCCGGCTGAGGAGAAAACCAAGGGCGGCCTCTACATTCCCGACACCGGCAAGGAAAAGCCGCAGTATGGCGAGGTTGTCGCCGTCGGCGAAGGCAAAGTGGCGGACAATGGCCAGCTTGTCCAGATGCAGGTGAAAGCCGGTGACAAAGTGCTCTACGGCAAATACTCCGGCACCGAAGTTCACGTCGAAGGCGAGGACTACCTCATCATGCGTGAGTCCGATATCTTCGCGATTCTTGGCTGATCAATTCACAACAGTTTTTAAAAAATCCTTAAGGAGGAACGCTTTACAATGACTGCTAAAGATATTCTCTTTGACGCCGAGGCCCGGACCAAACTCAAGGTCGGCGTTGATAAACTCGCCAATGCCGTCAAAGTCACGCTCGGCCCAGCCGGTCGCAACGTGCTCATCGACAAAAAATTCGGCGCTCCGACCTCCACCAAAGACGGCGTAACCGTCGCAAAAGAGATCGAGCTTGTCGATCCGGTCGAGAACATGGGCGCACAGATGGTTCGCGAAGTCGCCTCCAAGACCAGCGATGTCGCTGGCGACGGCACCACCACCGCAACCGTGCTCGCGCAGGCTATCTACCGCGAAGGTCTGAAGAACGTCACCGCCGGTGCTCGTCCGATCGACCTGAAGCGTGGCATCGACCGCGCCGTGAAAGAGGTGATCGCCGAGCTGCGCAGCATCAGCCGCAGCATCTCCAGCAAGAAAGAGATCGCCCAGGTTGGCACCATCTCGGCCAACAACGATCCTGAAATTGGCGAGCTGATCGCCGACGCGATGGACAAAGTCGGCAAAGACGGCGTCATCACCGTCGAAGAGGCCAAGGGCATGGAGACCGAACTGAAGGTTGTCGAAGGTATGCAGTTCGACCGCGGCTACCTCTCTCCCTACTTCGTGACCAACCCCGAGACCATGGAAGCCGAGCTTGACGAAGCGCTCATCCTGATCTACGACAAGAAGATCAGCAACATGAAAGAGCTGCTTCCGATCCTCGAAAAAGCCGCCCAGTCTGGCCGTCCGCTGCTCATCATCTCCGAGGACATCGAGGGCGAAGCGCTGGCTACCCTCGTGGTCAACAAGCTCCGTGGCACACTGAAAGTCGCCGCCGTCAAGGCTCCCGGCTTTGGTGATCGCCGCAAGGCCATGCTTGAGGACATTTCCATCCTCACCGGTGGCACCGTCATCTCCGAAGAGAAGGGCTACAAGCTCGAAAACGCCACCCTCTCTTACCTCGGCCAGGCTGTTCGTATCACCATCGACAAGGACAACACCACCATCGTCGAAGGCCGCGGCAAGCAGGAGGAGATCAAGGCTCGTATCGCCGAGATCAAGGGTCAGATCGACAAATCGACCTCCGAGTACGACACCGAGAAGCTCCAGGAGCGCCTGGCCAAGCTCTCCGGCGGCGTGGCCGTGCTCAACATCGGCGCATCGACCGAAGTCGAGATGAAAGAGAAGAAAGCCCGCGTCGAGGATGCGCTGCACGCAACCCGCGCAGCCGTTCAGGAAGGCATCGTGGTTGGCGGCGGTGTTGCGCTTATCCGCGCAGCCAAGGGCCTTGCCAACGCAGTTGCCGACAACGAAGACCAGAAGACCGGCATCGAGATCGTCCGCCGCGCGCTCGAAGAGCCGCTTCGCCAGATCGTGGCCAACACCGGCACGACCGACGGCGCTGTCGTCCTCGAAAAGGTGAAGAACGCTGAGGGCGATTACGGCTTCAACGCCCGCACCGAAGTGTACGAGAACCTGGTGGAAGCTGGTGTGGTCGATCCGACCAAAGTGACCCGCAGCGCGCTCGAGAACGCCGCTTCGGTCGCCAGCATCCTGCTCACCACGGAAGCTGCCATCACCGATATCAAGGAAGAGAAGGTAGATATGCCCGCAATGCCTCCGGGTGGCATGGGCGGCATGGGTGGCATGTACTGATCCCCCGATTGTTTACGACAACGCAAAAGCCCCGGATTTCCGGGGCTTTTGCGTTGGGTGATTCCGCTCATATTTCTTGAAATTGCAAACCTGTTTTTATTCGGCCTATCCGGTTCAGTCGAGAATGGCGCGGATAGTGTTGGTCAGTTCGCTGATTCTGAACGGTTTGCGGATGAAATGCTCCTCGTGTTCAGCCAATCCTTCGAGCGCGGTCATATCGAAGGTGTAACCCGACATGAAGAGCGTTTTCAGGTTGGGGCAGATGGCGAGCAGCTTTTCCGAAAGCTCCTTTCCGTTGATCTCGGGCATGACCACGTCGGTCAGCAGCAGGTCGATCGTTTCGCCCGACTCCGCCGCGATTTTGATGGAGTCGATCGGCGTCGTTGCCGAAAGAACTTTGTAACCGCTTTTTTCGAGCAGTGACTTGATGACCTGTACAATAGCCGGGTTGTCATCGACGAGGAGTATCGTTTTTGGTCGATTGTCACTGGACTCGACCTCTTGGGATTTCGTGACGGAGTCGCCCGTGGAGAGGTCGAACAAGGGCAGATAGATCGTGAAACGCGAGCCTTTGCCCGGAGCGCTCTGACAGTCGAGGTAGCCCTTGTTCTGCTTGACGATACCGTAGACGGTCGAGAGTCCCAGGCCGGTACCTTTGCCAACTCCCTTGGTGGTGAAAAAGGGTTCGAAGATGTGCGGGCGCACGCTCTCGTCGATGCCGCTACCCGTGTCGGACACGGAAATCATGGCGTAGTTGCCCGGCGTCTGGCAAGGGTGGCCGGCGTAGCACTGGGCGGAAGTCACCCGGACGCTCGCGGTCTCGATAGTCACCGACCCCTGATCGCTCACGGCGTCACGCGCATTGGCGCAGAGGTTTGTCATGATCTGGTCGAGCTGGGAAGGATCGAAGAAAACAAGCGCCTTCCCAGCGCCGGGATGCCAGATGAACTGCGCTTCATCGCCAACCAGCTCTTTCAGCATCGACATCTCCTCGCCCAGGGACTTGTCGAGATTCAGCATCTCCGGCTGGATGGTCTGCTTGCGCGCGAAAGCGAGCAGATGCTGGATCAGATTGGCCGCGCGCATGGTCGAGTCGCGGATGTTCAGCAGGTTTTCTGCGTAAGGGCAGTCGTTGCCCATTTCGTCGATGACGATTTCGGCATGGCCGAGAATGGCTGTGAGCACGTTGTTGATGTCGTGCGCGATGCCGCCCGCGAGCCGCCCGATCAGTTCCATTTTCTGGGTGTGCTGGAGCGCCGCCTGCATCTTTTGCTCCGATTCTTCGGCGTACTTTTTAGCGATTATGTCCCACGCAATGCCGGTCAGCATGCTCACCAGCCGGACGTCGTTCTGGTCGTAATCGACCGGTTTGTCGCCGATTTCGAGTGTCGCCATCACCTTGCCGTTGCGGATGATCGGTACGATCAGTTCGCGCCTGGCCTCGCGGTGTGTCGAGTATTTGTGGTTGCAGTGTCTGAGCGTGGCGTGATCGTTGTGAATCACTGCTCTTTTTTCGCTGATAACGTCGGACGACACGCTGAAGTCGATCACCGAGGGATGGGGAGCGTGGCCGCAGTTATCCACTTTGGCGTTGCTCGAACAGGCGTGCCGCAGAACCGACTGATCGTTGGTGATGAAATTGAAAAATCCGAGTGTGCTGCCGGTCATGCGTTCGGCTTCGTCAAGCGTGAATGTGAGCAGCTCTTCGGTCGATGCGGTGTCGGCCATTTCGAGCAGCCGGAGCCGGAACGCCGTCAGCGCCGCGAAGTGCTGTCGCTCGCTGTTGTCCTGCACGATGAAGAGGATCGCGGTTTTGCCCTCCAGCAGGATCGAGCCGCAGCTTACCTCCACCTCGCGGTACGCGCCGTCTGCCCTGCGGTGCATCGAGACCGCGCGGCCTTGCCCCAGCGCCGCCAACTCCTTCAGCGACTCAGCGATCTGGGCGCGTGACGAGGTATCGATTTCGCTGATGTTCATCGCGCGAAGCCGCTCGGCGGGCCAGCCGTAGAACTTCGCTGCCGCCGCATTGGCATTGATGATGGCACCCGTTTCGGCATCGACCAGCAGCATCACTGCCGGATGGTTGCCGAACAGCGTCATGCAACGCTCTTCGTACTGCGGCGTTCCAGCCGTACTCACCTCTTTGCTTTCCGGCGATACTCCTGGCCGTTCATCGGTGTTGTCGATCGGGTCGTTCAGCATGACAAACGAAGTGTTTTACAAATAGAGGCGTGATAGACATTACAACTATGTCATGATACTTGTTTTTTTTGATAACGTATAGTGAAAACACCATTTTGCCTTGAAACGGGGTGCGCGGAACGGAAGAAAATTGGCGGCGGCTTAAGCAGTGACGGAGGGCGACGGGCGAGCTTCAGGCACAAGAGACACATACATCTAAAACAAAAGGCTTTTTAAAATGTCTGCCGAGAGTGCACCCCGGCAGACAACAAGAGAGTTATTAGCAGGTTCAGAAAGCAAACTTCACGCCGAGTTCAACTCCCTGTGATTCAGCCCCACTCCTGAAGAGTCCTGCATAACTGGCATAGCAATAGCCACTTGGAGACAAACGAACGGTTGCGCTGGCTTTTGTCTGCACAAACGCATTCGAGACTTCAGGCGATTGAATGGTAAACGGAACATCAGCCATCGAAGCATCCACTTCAGGATTGGCGAGCCTTGAAGTATCATAACCAACGCAAATATTTGTACTGAATGTCGTTGGAACAAGCAATGGATCACAACGCTTTGAACCGACTGTCAAACCTCCCATAATCCTGGCCCCATTCATTGAGTAACCTGGAAGAGCTAAGGCTGATTGTGCATTTCCCTCAGTGACAGATCCACGATCATTGTGAATCCAGGTTCCCGACGCATAGGGCTCCAGCAGGAGAGTATTATTGTCCAGCGGAACCTTTACTGTAACGCCAATCATGCCGCTTGTACCGGTGGTATGGGTTGTTAATGCAGGATAAAGACCGAGAGGATCAGGGCGTGAACTCCTCCAGGTTGTCGGCGCAATTGAGGCAAGTCCTTCAAAGATCACTCCATTCGGTCGGTACTGGCAATAAATGAATCCCGAATGGGCGTAGATAGAACCATTGCTATCGTAAGCAGAGTGGTTGAGGTTGACCGTGGAGTACGAATACCCTGCGCCTAAACGGACTTTCTTATCGGTCAGGAAATCGTATCCCAAAACATACTGGTATCGGTCAGCATCGAATGTGGAAGCCACTGAATCGCCATGCCACTGCTCCCAGCTCCTTCCGGCAGAAAACCATATGCCGCTGCCCAGTGAATTGCAGGTTCCCCCAAGTTGTGAGTAGCCGATATAGTCCGAAATGGCAGACTGCACGCCAAACAAAACATACGGCACCTCTGCTGCAAGTGATGCATGCATTTCTCCGGAAAGTTCAGTTGCAAGTCCGGGAAGCATGGCATCATTTGTTCTGGCGACGCAATAAAGAAGCTCTTGTTGCGCTGCTGTTGCCGTACCTGCAGTATCCGATGCGATGAGCTGATCCAATACCTGACCGGCAGATTGGGTATTTTCATTCCCCCCATTATTGGCCAGATACCCCTTCCACTGAACAGGAACCGTGACAAGATCGATGCTGTTACTGTCAAAGACATTGTAAAATGGATGCAGACGAGTCCCCTCAGTAAGTCCGGAAGGCGGTTGTAGTACCGAGGCAAAACGACCATCAACTCCTCCAGATGCCGATACTATACGAAACGTTTCGCCAAGCGAGGGTACAAACGTATTGTTTGCAGGAGCTGTAATTCCCCTTAACTGTGTTTCAAGATTTACATTGCCACCAATGATGAACTGATTTCCGGATCCGCTTATCAGTAGACGATCATAATTTCCTGCGCCATTGCCTGTGCCCAATCCGTCGATATCCGTTACCATCAAGCTGTTATTGAGCATTGTCACTGTTCCGGCAACGTTCAGCGTTCCTGGCGAATTGCCAGGTGCAAGCTCTCCTGAAACGACAACGTTTCCATGAATAGTACCGGTTCCGTGCAATGTTCCAGTGGAACCTACAGCAACTCCTGAAGCTGAGTACCCGTTTATTGATAAGCCGCCCTCATTCAGGTTAGTGCCTCCAGTATAGGCATTGAACCCTGTTAAAGTAAGCTGTCCCACACCTATTTTCGTCAATCCGCCAGAGCCACTGATAACACCGCTGATTGTTGCATTGTGACCATTGGTATCAACCGTTGCTCCTGCGCTACCCACGCCGAGTGTGCCGGTAATCGTCTGATTGTCTGCATCAACGGTAAGTGTACCGTTTTCTATACACTTGTCATCTCCAACCTGTGATCCGAGAACATCGCCGCATACAGTATTGACGAATCCTCCAGATGTAGGATTATAAAATCCGAGAAACGTTAATAAATAGTCAGGGTTTAAATCAAATGGATCGAATGATGGCATGGCAGCTCCAGATTCAACACCTGACGGCGTCCCCGTATAATTCGTTGAAATCTTGAAATAGAGATCAGCCGATGCCGTTGAGCTTTCATAAATATGAAACGTATAAGAATATCCGCCAAGAGTTACGTAGTCTGCATTGTCCTCGGCACTACCCGTATTCGGAGTATTGATAAGAGTAAAGAGAGAATCATAATTAAAATTTTTCTCAGGCACATTATCAAAACTCAAGGATACCTTTAAATGAACGCTGTCAGCACCAGAATTTGAATCAATAACGCCATTATGAAAACTAAGAGTACCCAACTTGAATCGGGTATTTGGCATAGTATCAAACGTCGTGCCTGCAAACGTCAGTGAACTTGGCTCGCCACTTCCCCATGTAAAATGGCTTGTACCACTACCGGAAACCACTGCACTTCCAGGTGCAGGATTTTCAAAAACACCTGACGTTGAACCCACCATCGCTTTTTTCATGGTCCACCCCCAACTGATACCATTCAAAATGGTGATGGTTTTTGTGCCGTCTGTAATAACAGGGTAGAGACTCGCATTCCATGTAATGGGATTTATCGTCACCAGGTTCGCAGGGTCTCTCCTGGAATAATCGTAAAAATTAAGTTGATTTGCTGGCAGATTTGGGTCTTTGTTTTCCTGTGTATAAGAATAGAACGGCTTATCCTGTTTTCCCGGAATCTTGTTGTCGAGATATGGCGAGGTTGCACCGCCAAGTGGATTATTGGTATTGATGACCTGTACCCATTCTAAGCCCTGTCCGGTTCCCAATGCGGCACCGCGGTCATACAAAGCCTTGATTTCACCACCACCAGTACCACTCTTAAACCCGGCGTTATAGCTTGTTATTGTAAGAGTTCCTCCCGTTCCAGTGTTGGCAGTGTAACCATTGGTTAACAATGCTGTATTGAAGGTGCTGGCAGCAACCGTTCCCTGCGGTACAAGACGAACGACCGCTGAACCATCGGGTGAAAGCGCATAGTCGGCCGCGTGAACGACGCCCGTCATGCAAAACAATAACAGCATACTAAGTAAAAGACGTTTCATATCTTCTCCTTTTGATTGATACTTCGTTAAAAAAAGCTCTCAATACTTCTGATTTGCTGGCACTGCTTTTAAAAAAGAACACTATGAATTCAAATGATAGTAATTAATGAATCGTACCTATCTCTCAATAGCTTTTCGGTTAATAATTATCAGACATCATCAAATTTTTTAGTAGTATTAAAAAGTCTGGAGTTAATGTTTTCTGAGCTGAAAATGTTTTGCAAATAGAGTCGATTATTAAAACCATCGTATTAGAATGTACTATATAGACCTCCTCTTGTTTTCCATTTATTAAGGAGGTTATTTGAAAAGTCATTTTTGTCGATGAGTCGGCGGCTGATTTCTTATCCTCAATTAATATTGAAGCAATTTTTAGATATCCTTTTTCTGTCAAGAATATAATATCTCGCGTCGATTTTTCGGATTTACCGACTCTGATAAAAAACGGACGTATACAGGCATCGGTTGGACCAATCTCCTCTATATAGAGTTGCTTATCATTTGAGGTGTCTTGACTGTCAGTGGTGGGGCCTGCATAAATTTGGCTTGAAAAAATACACTGAGCCATTAGCAGGGAAGCGGTGTATATAAGATATATATACTTCATGTATCAGTATAATATATCATTTATAGGTAAGCTCATATATTCGATCTTTACAAAAGGAGCAAATTACTTTCTTTCAGGATCAGTATTATTTAATCATGGTATAAGGTCAAAACACATACATCAATTTCAAAGAATTAAGGAGCATCGAGTCTGTACTGTTGATTCTGAAACCCGTCTAAGGAGGACTTCATAAGTCTGGCGGTGTAACTTATGACTATATATACAATGATTTCAGCTTTAATACAAGGAAAAAGCATATCTATTAGGCCGTGGTGGGAAAAAATATAATTGTATGGTTCACTAACCTGTGTTTGGAAGACGCATATTCGCTTTCAGGCGTTGGTGGGGGGCCGGAAATAGCTTCTTCTCACAACCACAATGGTTTTCACTCCAATATTGTGTTTGTAACCACGTGAAGAAACAGGGCTGAAGCCTGAGGTGTTTTTTTTGCGTATAGTGACCATGTTCCGACAGTTGTCGGGCAAGGGACGAAACAAATGTAAACGTTGAAAATGTCTATCACAAGGTAGACGCCGTCTAAAATATAGAAGGGGCACAAGTCCTCAGCACTTCCCCTTTTTATTTCTCTCGCAGATTGCGTACAATACCTGACTATCTTTTACGCGATTATTGACGATTGGAGATTTTGAGAGCTATGAAGGCAGTACTTTTAGTCAGTGGTGGGATGGACAGCCTCGTGGCGACTGCGCTGGCGCATCGCGAGGGGGTCGAGCTGGCGGCCATGCATGTCAATTACGGGTAGCGGACGTGGACGAAGGAGCTTGAATGTTTCCGGCAGATTTGCGACCATTACGGTATTCAGCATCGCCTCGAAGTGGATGCGCTGTTCCTCGGCGCTATCGGCGGCTCGTCGCTGACCGACGCGGCGATTCCCGTCGGCCCCGCTGACCTTGCAGGCATCGATATTCCCACCAGTTACGTGCCCTTCCGCAACGCCAATTTCCTCTCGATGGCCGCGAGCTGGTCGGAGGTAATCGGCGCAAATCGCATCTACATCGGCGCGGTCGAGGAGGATTCGTCGGGCTATCCCGACTGCCGCAAAGTTTTTTACGACGCCTTCAACCAGGTGATCGATCTCGGCACGCGGCCCGAAACCCGCATCGAAATTGTGACGCCGCTCATCGCCATGAACAAGGCGGAAATTGTCCGGCGCGGGCTGGAACTCGACGCGCCGTTCCACTTCAGCTGGTCGTGCTACAAGAGCGAGGGCAAGGCGTGCGGCGTGTGCGACAGTTGCGCCCGGCACTTGCGGGCCTTTGCGTCGGCGGGCATCGCCGATCCGGTCGAGTACGAACTCCGGCCCAACTATTTGCAGTAATCATCGAAACCAAGAAATTCCTGACACATCATGGAAAGGGAAAACGCGATTGCATCCGGTTCATCGACGCTGAACGAGCGCCTCAAACTCGCCTTCGGTCTGACGGCCCTCATCTGGATCACCGGCCTGGTCGGTCACTTCACGCCGCTGCTCGAATGGCCCGCGCTGGCGCTCTACGTGATTGGCGGCATCGGCGTTGTCATCTGGCGCGGCACGAGCAAAAGCGAATGGGCGGAGATGTACCTCGCCGGAGGCGATCTGAAAAAGTCCCTCAAGTGGGGAGTGATTGGCGGCATTTTACTGCTCCTTTTAGCAATGATGAATACAAAAAAAATGATGACTACCTCCGATGCCGCCAAAATGATGTCCGGGATGGAGTCTCTACTTCTCAATCGTTCGCTTTTTTATTTTTATCCCATTCTGGTTCTTGCAGAAGAATTTCTCTGGAGAGGAATCATGTTTTCTGCATTGATTGAAAAAGGCTTTAATAAGCATTTGACAGTGTTGTTAACGACCATTTTTTTTCTTCTCAATCATTTTGCTGTTGCTCCTGTTGGTCTTATGGAAAGGGCATTGTTAGCAATGATGGCATTTCCATTGGGTATTGTTAATGGTTATATCTCAGTGAGTACACGGAATGTCTGGGGAAGTGTTCTTGCGCACACGATTCTCATGATCGCCATGTTAGCCGCCATTCAGATGCGTTTTTAAAAATCGTTTTTTCATTACAAAGAACAAGACTCTTCATGCCTGAAAACCGAATTACCCGGCTGGTGAAGCAGCAGAAAAAGCTGCTCATCGCCTACTATATGCCTGAATTTCCTGTGCCGGGCGCGACTTTGCCCGTGCTCGAAGCGTTGCAGGAGAGCGGAGCCGACCTCATCGAGCTTGGAATGCCCTACTCCGATCCCATCGGCGACGGGCCGGTGATCCAGGACGCGGCGCACAAGGCGATCAGCCACGGCGTGCATGTCGGCAGTATCTTCGAAATGGTCAGAAAAGCGCGCAATGGCGAGGGGTGCAGGCCAGGCTGTTCAACAACAAGGTTCCACGAATGCTTCACCATTTCCGGTGATTCTTTGAACCCGAGTTCGAGTCGCGCAACACGGTAGAGCGATTGTTCGAGAACGCCCTCGATCCACATGTGCCGCACCTTCTCCAGCATTCGCTGGCGGTTGCGCAACAGAATATCAGCGTTGGCTTTTGGGTCAATGGGAGTCGGTTGCATCTCGGCTTTTCGTGCACGGACGAAGAGCCAAACGACAATTGCTGAAACGAATGGAATAATCGTGGCGAGGTTTGACAGCACTCCGGTGATGTCTTTCCCTTTATCCGACAACAGCCACACCCAGCCAGCGCCAAGCTTCTGCCAGAGCGATGTGAGGAGTGCGGTTATCGCGTCCATCTCGGTTCAGGAATTTGATTACGGGAAAATACCGCTTATTGCCTGAACGGCCAATTCCGGCATTTTCCGTGAACAGGTTCTGAACGAGAAGTATAATGCTGTCGCCAATATCGTAAAGGGAGGAGATTTTTCAATCTGCGGTGTCAGGGATGCCGCGAGTGTGCTGATTACGGCTTGGCCGTTTTGTATCTGTCGGCGAACTCCATGACGCACATGTCGTCGTAACGGCGGTGTTTGCCTATGGATACGCCCACGCGATTGATATCGGTGTCAAGAAGGGTGATTCTGTGCCCGCGATCAGACACTCCGTCGTCGATGAGCAGAAAAGCGACGATGTCTTTCGGTTTACTGAAACCGTACGAGATGTTTTCCGCGATAAGCCCGTTCCATTCTCCGTAGCGCTCGATACGCTCCGACATTCTGGACCCGCTGCTGCCAACATGACCGATATTTTTTGTCGCGCCCTGATCCAAGGTCATTTCGTGGGCCGCCATCGTCAGACCCTCGCATGGCGAAAGAGAAGAGAGAGGCTTGGTTTTTTCCAGAATGGAGATGCACTCTTCAAGGGCCGCAATACCTTCATCGGTCTGGATTGGCACGGGACTTCTGTCTGGATGGAAGAAGAGTTTGCCGTGGTAATAAACCCTGAGCGGTTCGAGTCGAAGACGAGCGTAGGCTGGAGGGTCGCTTCTCAGCAGGTTGATCTCCGCGACGACCTCCAGCTCGTTCGGAGACATGTAATTTGCATGAACTGCGCGTTCTTCGGGCGTCGTATCGTCATCGGCGCTCTGCGTCTTGCTTTTCGGATTTTCACTGCTGTTTGGAAGTACACGAGTGCTCGAATGAGCGATGTTTGCCTGTCCGACCAGAATCGTCAGAAAAAGCAGCGTAATCGAAATTATTTTATTACGGTTGCCAGGCATAGTAACTGTAGAGTAAAATCGAACATTCAAAAACACAAAACCCGTTGCAGAGACAAAACGATCCGGGATGCGCTGAAAAGCTTGAACGCCTTTCGGCGAAATACGACTGATCGAGCGGTTGCGATTCTTCTGTTAACTATTGTTATCAAACCGGAACTTGCTGTTTTTCGCAAGAGTTTATTGCGCCTATGGCTAAATTAAGAAAAAAAATAAGATTTGCAGGAAATGTAGGATGCTCGGTATTGGCTTTATCACTTCGTCGATTAAAACTCCTGATCAATTGTCCCGTACTTCAGATCCTGGATTATAGATAAGCCATAATAAATCTGGGGATTACCCCAATCGCATTCCGATGTGACTATTGCGGTCAATCGTTACTGAAGTAATATATTTGTAATACTTTCGTTATGGGTACCCGACGTTTATCGCTCACACTATTTCCTGATTGTCGAGGAAAAAGTCAGGAACTTCTTTTTTTGTAACAAGTTGAGCTTTTCGTTGCGCTACGCTTGATTCAGAACGCACTGACTGTTAATCCAATTTTTCGCAACTTATCACTACCGGAGAAAGAGTCTCATGCTGCAGGTAGGCAGGCGGATGGTCGCTTGTGATGCCAGAAAAAAAGAGCTTGTTCAATAAAGCTGTTTTGATGTAAATATATGAAAACCATTTTCGAATTTCGAAAAATTCAAGCGAAGTTCTTTTAATTTTTTCAGGTTAATATTGGCCAATCACTCGATCTCGATGCCGTAGGCGTCGAGCAGGCCGGGCAGGCCGGAGAGCGAGAACTTCGCTTTCCGCAGGCGGTTCGACTCAGGCGGTATCGAAAAGTTGACGGCGGTGCGGAGATCGGCCTTTTCGAGATTGGTGTGGAAGAAGATCGCCAGCCGGAGGTCGCAATTGCTGAAAACCGCGCCACTCAGGTTCGCGCCGGTGAAATCGGCCTCCTGCAAATCGCAATCGGTGAACGGGGTGTTTTTCAGGTCGAGACCCGAGAAGAGCGCCAGTCGCATCATGCACCGCTCGAAGCGCATCCCGAGGAGCAGCTTGCGGCACTCGCCGAATTGCACACCGAGCAGCTTGCAGCCGGTGAAGCGAACCTCCTGAAGCGACGCTCTGGCAAGCTTCGCCATGCTCATATCGCACTGTTCGAAGGCGCACTCCCGGAATACGAGGTCAGAAAAATCGGCCTGCGTGAAGTTGCACTGCGCGAAGCGGCACCCCTCGAACACGCCGCTGCTTCTGTCGAAGTCGACGGACGCGATCTTCTCGAACACCTTGCCAATGACCGGCTCGACGCACCTCCTCTTCACGATGCGTAATGCTGCTGATTGACGTTTTTCAGTTCGTTACCGACCAGATTCATGAAGTCGGAAATGGAAAAGGGTTTTCTGATAAAGTTCACCGGTTTCGAGGATTGCTCGCCATATTTGGTTTTTTCGAACGGGAAGCCGGACATGAATATCGATTTCATCTCCGGCAGAAGCGCCTGCAACTGCTTGCACAGTTCGATGCCATTCATGCGGGGAAGGATGACATCGCTCACCAGAATATCGATCTTTTCGCGATGCGTTTGAGCGATGATGAGCGCGCTTTCGGCATCCATCGCTTCAAGCACCTGGTAGCCCTTCTCTTCGAGCGCCCGTTTGAGAATGTTGAGGATGTTGGATTCGTCCTCGACCAGGAGTACCGTATTATTTGTGGGGTTGCGGTTTTGCGCGGCGGCTTCGAGCATCAACTCCAGAGCCTCGTCCCGGTGCTTCGGGAAAAAGATGCTGAATGTCGTTCCTTTGCCCGGTTCGCTTTTGCAGTCGATGGAGCCGTTGTTTTGCTTGACGATTCCGTAGACCGTCGAAAGGCCAATGCCCGCGCCTTTACCAATCGGCTTGGTGGTGAAGAACGGTTCGAAAATATGCGGCATCATCGCGCTATCGATGCCGCTTCCGGTGTCGCTTACCGAGAGCACGGCATAGTCACCGGGAGTCGGGCAGGGGTGCCCCTTTTCGCAATCTTCCTTATCGATGCGGATTACGCCGGTTGAAATGGTTATCGTGCCGTACTCTTCGATGGCGTCAAAGGCGTTGACGCACAGATTGGTCAGCACCTGATCGAGCTGTGTCGGATCGATGAAAACCTCCGGCACATTTTCGCCAGGCAGCCAGACGCACTCAATCTGCGAGCTGATCAGCGACCTCATCATCGGAATGATGCGTTCTACCTCCCGGTTCAGGGAGAGCGCTTCCGGGCACCTTATCTGCTTGCGGGCGAATCCGAGAAGCTGGCTGGTCAGGTGCGCCGAACGCAGCGCCGATTCATGGGCGCTCCTGAGGAGAGTGGCCACCGATTGCGATGGATCGATTTTTGCGAGAGCCAGCTCGATATTGCCGATAATGGAGGTCAGCGAGTTGTTGAAGTCGTGCGCGATGCCTCCGGCGAGCTGGCCGAGCAGCTCCATTTTCTGCGACTGCTGAAGCTGCGTCTGCAACTGTTCGAGTTCGATCTGTGCAAGTTTTTTCTCCGTAATATCGAGGATGATGCCAACGATGTGTCGGGATTTGCCCGCTTTGGCGAACCGGAAAGTGCCGACCAGATTGATCCACCGGAGCTCTTCGTCCGTCCGCCGGATACGAAACTCGATGTTGAAATCCGACTGATTCGCCATCGCGTTTTCATACGTGCCCATCACCATTTGCAGGTCGTCCGGGTGAATATGACCAAAAAACCGTTCGATTTTCCAGTCAGGCACGAGCGAATCGTAGCCGAAAATGCGATCGTGTTCGAGCGTTCTCGTAAGGACATTGTTTTCGATATCGAACGACCACACGCTCACATGGGCGCACTCGAGCGCGAAAACCATTTTTGCCCGGAAATCCTCGTTCTCTATTTCGACGAGGCGTTTTTCCGTAATGTTCTGCACGAAGACCAGCAACTTCGAGATGTTTCCCTTGGCATCGAAAGCCGGATAGATCGAGCTTCTCCAGATATTGTCATCCATCTGATCATCGACGGCGACATGCTTGCCGATTCGAAGCACTTCCAGGGTTTTGGCTTTCCGGTTGTCGATGACCTCCTGCGGCGCGTTGATTTCGACGAGCAGATCGAAGATGTTATGGCCGATGATATGCTGGTGGAGGCTTTCGAACCGGGCTGAAAAGAAACGGTTGGCCGCGAGAATCTTGCCATCTGGAGCCATGACAAAGACCGGTTCGGGGAAGTCTTTGAACAGATCGAAATCGAGAGCAGAGTTTGGCATAGGGGAACGGTCTTAAGGTGATCCATGAGAACATCCGATCGAGCATGGTGACCTATTGAATATTAAAGTATCTCAATATGTTCCATTTTCATAGCGATAAATACGCGGATGAAGGTATTTTCGAATGCGTTTGGCTTTTCGGCTTTCGAATGAAGCCGCGCTTACTCTTCTTGAAAGTATGATGTGTTTTACAGAGCGGAGTGTCGCCAAATGAATTTTTTACCTCTACCATGGTGACGTTGGACGGTGTAATACAGACTATTCCGTTATTGCTCACGAACCGACTTGCGGCAAGCCCCGGGCATTTTTTCGTATCTTGTCTGAGCGGAGCGATCAAGCATTCTGGATGTTTTACGTCTGATCATAGATCAACTTGAAAAAATACATGGAACGACTGACCATCGATACGCTGAAAGCGGAAGCGAAAACCTTCGGCGAAGCTGAGACCTTACACCATGAACGGAGCCTCTACGGTGTAACCGATGGCAAGGCGGTCGGAACATATCTCGAACACAAATTCCAGCAGTACCTCCATACAAAATACGAGTATCTCGAAGGTTCGTCGGCCAAAGGCATCGATTTTCCCGAACTCGGCGTGGACATGAAGGTCACGAGCATCAGGCAGCCGCAATCCTCATGTCCGTTCAAGAGCGCCCGGCAAAAGGTGTACGGACTTGGCTACTCCCTGCTCGTGTTCGTGTATGAAAAAACGGACGACGAGAACGCGAAAACCGGCAACCTGAACGTGCTCCACACCATTTTCGTCGATAGCTCCCGCACTGCGGATTTCCAGACCACCTCCGGTCTTCGCCGCATCGTCGAGAACTCCGGCAACGCAGATGATGTCATTGCGTTCCTGCATGAGCGTTTTCTGCCGATTGACGACATCCAGGCGCAGGAGCTGGCTGAGGAGATTGTCGCGACGCCGCCTGAACTCGGCTATCTGACCATCTCAAATGCCCTGCACTGGCGGCTTCAATACAGCCGCGTCATCGAGCAGGCGGGACAGGTTTCCGGTCTGTAACGTATTGGGTAACGCTCATGGCCAAATCAAAACAACAAGCCACATTCGTTGATTTTCAGACACCGCTCGATCTTGCCTGGCGAGTCACCGCATTGATCAAAGGTCACGAATATTCCGACATCCGCACTGTTGTTGAACCGACCTGCGGCCTCGGCAGCTTTCTTCAGGCAAGCGCGGAGTCGTTCGGGACGTCGCCTGTATATTGGGGTTTCGATGTCAATCCCGAATACGTCAACACCGCTCGCCCCGCGCTGGCACATATGGACTCGATTTCAGGCTACATCGAGCAAAAGGATTTTTACGCCATCGACTGGAACGCATTCCTGTCAGGACAACCCGGCCCATTTCTGCTCATCGGCAATCCTCCGTGGATCACCAGTGCGGCGATGGGGGCTATCGGCGGCCAGAACCTGCCTGAAAAGTCGAACTTTCAGAAGCATAACGGCTTTGCCGCAAAGACAGGCAAGGCGAATTTCGACATTTCTGAATGGATGCTCATCAGGCTGCTCGAAGCGCTTCAGGGCAAGCGGGCGATCATCGCCATGCTCTGCAAAACCGCAACCGCTCGCAAGGTTCTCCGTCACGCATGGCTCAACGGACTCGACGCCGGACCATCCTCGTTGCACCTGATAGACGCAACCGCTGAATTCGGCGTATCGGTGGATGCCTGCCTCTTTTACACGCATACCGGATTCCGCGATACGGAAATGACGGCCACCGTTTATCGCGACCTTTCGTTTGACCAGCCGCTGCAAACGTTCGGATTGTTTTCCGGTGAGCTTGTTTCGGACATTGACGCCTACTGTGAACTCCATGAGCTGAACGGAATCGAGTACCGCAAATGGCGCTCGGGGGTCAAGCATGACGCCGCGAAGGTCATGGAGTTCACGCGGGAAAACGGCGCTTTCGTTAACGGGTTTGGTGAGCGGTATGAGCTGGAGGACGATTACCTTTTTCCGTTGCTCAAATCTTCCGACCTGGCAAACGGCAGACTACAGCCCTCGCGATATGTGTTGCTCACGCAGCGCCGGGTTGCCGACCCGACGGACGAGATCATGACGACCGCCCCCAGAACGTGGCAATAACTGCTCGACCACGCCGCGCAGCTCGACAAAAGAGGCAGCTCGATCTACGCCAGTCGCCCCCGCTTCTCCGTGTTTGGCATCGGCGACAACTCGTTTGCACCCGCAAAAGTCGCGATTTCCGGGCTTTACAAGAATCTCCGCTTTCAGGCGCTGTAGAGTGACGAAGGTAAACCGGTCATGGTGGACGACACCTGTTACTTCATCCCTTGCAATTTCGAACCGGAAGCCGGGTTTTTTGCAGACCTTCTGAACTCCGAAACAGCGCAGCGCTTCATATCGTCCCTTGTCTTCATGGACTCAAAAAGACCCGTGACCATCGACGTACTCAGGCGAATTGACCTCAAAAAGCTGGCGGAACACGAAGGACAAGCGGCGATAGCCGCGGAGTACCTGTCTCTGCCGTCAGTGGAGTCAAACCCCCAATACCTGCTGGTCTTCGAGGGAAAAGAAAAATATTGAAGCATCATGCAAAAAATCCCGCAAAACCTTTCGGCTTGCGGGAGTTTTCATTTCCAACCGACTCTGCCGGTCACCCGGCTGTCACTTTTCCTCTTCAGGCAGCTCCACGCGGATGCACAGCTCCTTGAGCTGCTGGGCGGTGACTTCCGACGGGGCGGACATCATGAGGTCTTGCGCTGACTGGTTCATCGGGAAGGCGATCACTTCGCGGATGTTCTGCTCGTCGCGCAGGATCATCACCAAACGATCAAGGCCGGGAGCGATGCCGCCGTGGGGCGGTGCGCCGTGCTTGAAGGCTTCGATCATGTGGCCAAAGCGGGCGTCAACCTCCTCTTTCGGGTATCCGGCGATCTCGAAGGCTTTGTACATGATGTCGGGGCGGTGGTTCCTGATCGCGCCGCTCGAAAGCTCGATGCCGTTGCAAACGATGTCGTACTGGTAGGCAAGGATGTCGAGCGGGAACTTGCTTTCGAGCGCCTCCATTTCGCCCTGCGGCATCGAGAAGGGGTTGTGCGAGAAGTCGATTTTCTTCGCTTCCTCGTTGTACTCGTACATCGGGAAATCGACGATCCAGCAGAACGACAGCTCGTCCCTGTCGAGCGGGAAAAGGTCAGCGAAGTAATTTCTCATGCCGCCCATGATCTTGCAGGTCTTCTCCCATTTGCCTGCGCCGAAAAATACTACGTCACCGGTCACGATACCGAGCCGCTCTTTCAGCGCGTTCATCTCAGCTTCCGACAGGAACTTCACCACCGGTCCTTTCGGCCCCTCTTCCCTGAACTGGATGTAGGCCAAGCCCGCCGAACCAAGCTCCTTGGCGCGTTTTTCGGCCTTGTCGTAGAAGAGGCGCGACTCGCCTCCCATGCCTTTCAGCACCATCGCCTTGACGCAGGAGCCTTCGGCGGTGTTCGAGGCGAACACCTTGAAGCCGGAGTTGACGAACAGTTCGGTGACGTCCTGAATCTCCAGCGGAATGCGCAGATCGGGCTTGTCCGAGCCGTAGCGGTTCATCACATCCTTGTAGCTGATGCGCGGGAAGGGGAACTGCGTGATGCGCTTCCGGGACATCGTTTCGACCAGGTGCTTGAACATCCCTTCGAGAATGACGAACAGGTCGTCCTGCTCGACGAAGGACATTTCGAGATCGATCTGGTAGAACTCGCCGGGGCTGCGGTCGGCGCGGGCGTCCTCGTCGCGGAAGCACGGCGCGATCTGGAAGTAGCGCGGGAATCCGGCAACCATCAGAAGCTGCTTGAACTGCTGCGGAGCCTGCGGCAGCGCGTAGAACTTGCCAGGATGCAGGCGGCTCGGCACGAGGAAGTCGCGCGCTCCTTCGGGCGAACTGGAGGTGAGAATCGGCGTCTGGATTTCGATGAAGTCGAGATCGGTGAGGAATTTCCTGACGGCGGCGGTGAGCTTGCTGCGGAAGATGATGTTCTCGTGCAGCTTTTCGCGGCGAAGGTCGAGGAAGCGGAACTTGAGGCGCATCTCCTCGGAGGTCGGCATGTCGTCGGCCACCGGGAAGGGCAGCGGATGGGCGTTGCTTTCGATCTGGATCGTGCTGACCACCACCTCGATAGCGCCGGAGGCGAGCCTCGGGTTGACGGTGGCGTCGGAGCGAAGCACCACCCTGCCCTCGGCGGAGATCACCGATTCGGAGTGCAGCGTTTCGGCGAGCCTGAACTGGCTTTCGTTTTCAGGCAGCACCACAAGCTGGCAGATGCCGGTGTGATCGCGCAGATCGATGAAAATGAGGCCGCCGTGGTCGCGGATGCGGTGCACCCAGCCGCCGAGCCTGACCGAGTCCCCCTCCGACTTGCGGTTCAACTGGCCGCAATAGTGTGTTCTGAACCTGTTCTGCAAACCCGTGGCCGTTGTTGGCTCCTTACTCATATATAAATTATGACCCGTTTTGAAAGCCCCTGAGGACTTGTAGTGAATAAATGACAGAATCCCGACAGTAGCCGGGACTGTAAATCATGACCCTGAATATCGGGAATTTCCGCCAAAATCTGAAATCCCGGATCAAGGCGCGGGGTTAAAATGTGGCGGAGGATGTCTGCCGATGGCGCTGTCAGATGCGTCGCGCGGGAGGGCTTGCTCGAATGGCAATTATTTGAGGAAGCGGAAGAGGATTTATTTGAAAATCAGGCGTAATCATTGTACATATAATGTATGAGCCATACTGTCGAGCTTATTTTGTCCCTTTTTCGAGACGTATCCATGTTTCCGTTTATGAATTTTGCTTGAATGAAAATTAATGTCATAGGTTTTTATAAATATTAAAAGTATTCAAAGGAATTTAGATGGCTACAAATAAAAACCAGCATTTTGTTCCGAGGTGTTATTTAAAAGAATTTACCCATCGATCTGAAGGAACGACCATTAATCTTTTTAATATCGACAGAAAAAAAACCATTTCTAATGCTCCAGTAAAAAATCAATGTTCAAAAGATTATTTTTACGGAAAAGATGAATTTTTAGAAAACGTGATTCAGCTCCTTGAGGGAACTTATGCATCTACATTGCAACAATTATTATCAAGTTTATCTCCAGCTCTAAACAATAATCAAATATTTATCCTTAAACGTTTTTTGCTATTTCAATATCTTAGAACTGAAGCTGCGTCAAAGCTAACGGTTGAAATATCAGCAAGCATGAATGAAGTTACTGGAAATAGTGGATATTATTTTAATTTAGAAATAAAAAAAGCTGTTCTTATGGCGATGAGAGATTATGTTACGAATATAAAGATTATAGATGACTTGAAAATCTGCATTGTGCAAAACAAAACAGATATTCCATTTATAACTTCTGATGATCCAGTCGTGCTTTCAAATAAGTGGCATCTTAATGACATCCGGACAAAACTAAGATCTTTTGGTTTAAGAACATGTGGTGCCTTATTATTTCTCCCCATTACACCAAAGCTCATGTGCTTGGCATATGATGGCGATGTATATCATATTGCTCATAAAAACTGCTGGACAAGTATTTTGGACATTAACGACGTAATCGCCTTTAATGAACAACAGATATTAAATTGTAGGGCAAATTTATTTTTTAAAGATATTGATCACCATTCCTTTGTGGAAAAATCATTTAATGAAACCTCTGCTAATAGGCCCCAAATTAGGCATCGCTTACACTATGCCGTATTGGATATGACTATGGGTGATTATTCTCGTTATAAAGTTGTTGATCCAAAGACTGTCGGAGAACACAAAGAAGCAATAATAAATATTGAAACAATTCATGCTCATCCCAGCTCTTGGCCGAGCATAATAGGCTGGAAAAAAAGAGGTACTGTATATACCAATGGAAGTGCCCTTGGATATATAAGAAAATATCACATTCTTTCTGAACATAAAGGCTTCTATAAAGAATCTATAATACCTCAAAAACGATGAAATTAAAAATGACTGAAAAGCTTTGTGGAATATCCTGAAAACGATGAGTTCGTCACCGATAGACCGATTATTTACTCCTCCAACTCAATGCGAAATTTCTTTCCGAGCACTGTCGCTGCGCGAGAAAGCGTTGTCAGCGTCAGGCTGGTATCGGTCTCATCGAGCAACCGGTTCAAGGCGGCGCGGCTGGTGCGCATTTTTTTTGCCATTGCTGACTTGGTAAGCTTTTGCGCTTTCATCTCCTGATCGATCTGCCAGGCGATCACCCGTTTGATCGCGACCGCGTTCGCATCATCCAGAAGCCCTTCCTCCTGAAGAAAATCATCGAAACTGCTGCTGATATTTTCAGCTTTCATCATAAACTCCTGAGTCTTTTCATTGCCAGTTGCAAGTCAGATTGTGGCGTTGACTGTGATTTTTTGATGAATCTGTGCAAAAGAACAATCACATTATTTGATACAGCGAACAACACTCTGGCGATACGGTCATGCAGGTGAATGCGTATCTCCTATAAACTTTTGTCCAGCTTCCGAACCAACGGTATGCCGAAAGGTAAACCATACTGGACGGTCTTGATATCTTCGCCGATGATCTTCCGTTCAGCAGGCGGTAATTCCTTCAACTATTCCCGACCAGGCTCATTGCCAGAATCGCTTCTGAAAAACCGGACTTCGAGTTTCGGTGCGTTCATGATCGAATGTATCAAAATCAGTACATCAAAAAAAGTATCAACATGGAAACAAAAAATCCCATAAGACGCGGACGCCCTATGGGATTAATTAGTTACACCTATCAATACACCAGCTCGCCGCCAAACTCGGTGATCAGATACCGCACAACCTCATGGGTTTCCAAGAGTTCCTTGATGAACATCGTGCTGTTTTACAACTGAAAACGGATGCACTCATCGCTGGGCTAACTGCCTCTGGCTGAGTTCGTGCGGCTGTATTATCAACAGTCACTGGCTGCGGCTTCTTGAGGTGTCCACTTTTTTTGTTGCAAGGTCACGAGGCACAGCGCCGTGTCGAAGAAGTTCGGACTCAGAAACCTTTATACTTAAACTGTTTTGGTATCCAGATGCAGAAAAAATACATTGAGCTATTGCCGTGATTTTCAATCCAGCGACCCGATTCCATGAGCAGGCCTTTTATGAACAACCACCTCAGGCGGCGTATTGCCGTCTTGAGTTATCTCATCCTGCGCAAGAGCCGGTATTTCAAGGGGACGTCGCAGGAGTTCGTTCGCATGACGTGGGCTTCATTTCTGGCCCAGCTCAACCTCAATCAGGATATTCCTTTTCTGCTCGTCGCGGTTTTTGTTGGACTGGTCACGGGCCTGGTCGCCATTTTGTTCCATGACGCCATCAAGATCATCAGCTCCTATCTTTTCTACGGCACGACCGCGCTCGGGTTGCCGACCGTCAACAACTACCTTCGGATCTTGCTGCTTCCGCTGATTCCCGCTCTCGGCGGTCTGATTGTCGGGCTGTACAATGCCTTTGTCGTCAAGGCGAAGCCGGAGCACGGCTTGCCCTCGGTCATCAAGGCGGTGGCGCAGAAAAATGGCAAAATTCCCATCAGAAACTGGATCCACAAAACCATCACCTCAGTGGTGAGCATCGGCACTGGTGGAGGCGGAGGACGCGAAGCGCCTATCGCGCAGGTGGGCGCTTCGATCGGCTCGACCGTCGCGCAGTTGCTCAATTTTTCGCCCGGCAGGACCCGGACGCTGCTCGGATGCGGTACGGCGGCGGGGCTTGCCGCGGTGTTCAACGCGCCTATCGGCGGCGTGATGTTCGCTGTCGAGGTGATTCTCGGCGATTTCAGCGTTCGCACCTTCAGTCCCATCGTGGTTGCCGCCGTGGTGGGCACGGTGCTGTCGAGAAGCTATCTCGGCAACTATCCCACCTTTCTGGTGACGAAATACAGCCTCGTCTCCAATACCGAGCTTGCTTTTTACTTCATTCTTGGCGTACTTGCGGGCCTCTCGGCGGCACTGTTCATCCGAACGTTTTACGCCATCGAAGCGCAGTTGAAGAAGATCGAGCAGCGCTTTCGCATTCCCGCGTGGGCCATGCCAGCCTTCGGCGGCTTTTTGTGCGGCCTCGTGAGCATGTGGGTTCCGGAGCTGTACGGCTTCAGCTACGAGGCCATCAACAAGGCGCTGATGGGCAAGGAGACATGGACGAACATGTTCGCCATCTACCTGCTCAAACCGGTGGTGGCGGCGCTTACGGTCGGCTCCGGCGGATCGGGAGGCATGTTCGCGCCGTCGATGAAGATGGGCGCGATGCTCGGCGGCATGTTCGGCAAGGTTGTCAACGACTTTTGCCCGACGATCACCGCCGCGTCGGGAGCCTACGCGCTGGTCGGCATGGGGGCTGTGACGGCTGGCATCATGCGCGCGCCGCTGACGGTCATCCTGATCCTGTTCGAGGTTACCGGCCAGTACGAGATCGTGCTGCCGATCATGTTCGCAGCGGTTACGTCGGCGCTGGTGGCGCGGATGGCGTATCCCTACACCATGGAGACCTATGTGCTTGAAAAGGAGAACGTGCGCGTCGGCTTCGGCATCGCGCTGACCATCGCCGGAAATATCAGCGTGCTCGACATCATGCAGCGCAAGTTCGCCCGGTTTTTCAACACCACCGAGGTTGAGGCGATCATCGACGCCTTTCACAACACCCGGGACTCTCACTTTTTCGTCACGACGCCCGACGGCGTATTTATCGGCATCATCGGACTCGACGAGATGAGCCTCGTCTTGAAGGAGGGCGCTTTTCCCGCCATGATCGCCGACGATCTGGTCAAGAAGAATGTCACCATGCTCTACGACACCTCGAAGCTCGACGAAGCGCTCAAGATTTTCGAAATCTCCGAATACTCGACGCTTCCGGTCGTCGAACACAATACCGGCAAACTTCTCGGTATTCTCAAGCAGGACGAGGCATTCTCCTATTACCGTAAACAGATGAACCTCATCGGCGAGGAGAGTGGTGAGCCTGCAAGCCGGAAAACGGTGTGACCGAATCTCGACGCCTCGTCCGGCGCTGACGTATTGGTTACAAGAGTAACAAGCCGCTTGTATTTACGGCGGTCGATGCCTATGTTATTTTTGAATTTTCTGGAAGTATCGGGAAGGTAATAAATTCGCGAAAAGTACCGTTCAGATGGACAGCGACCTGCCTTTAAATAAGTATATAGCGATTTCACCATTTTATGGTTTAGCTCTCAGACCTGGAACACAGTTTCTATCACTAGGGGATTATAAACTTTGCAATAAGAATTACCTTGAAAGTAATTTTCCTAATTCAAAAGGTACTTTTAAAAGCAAGATTCAAGTTCACCAGAATCAAATTCCAGCCATTGACTTCTACTTTATCATCAGGGAAAAAATTATCGCCTCTAATATTGAAGAAGCGAATAAAATTTTTGTCCTTGAAATAGGTCATCTCGTCAACACGCTTTTATATTGTATATCTTTTAGAAGCTCAGAAAATCAAAAAATATCAATCAGAAAAGAAAATATAAGCCAAGCAATCTATATTCAAGGAGAAAGTCAATCACAAAAATCATCTTTAATAGACGATTTAATAAATCCTATCTATTTCTTGGATGAAGAGGTTTTTAGCCATAAAGGAAACAATATAAAAATATTTCAGTACCTCAGTACTGAACCAAAATCTAATATTGAAAAACGAATCAAGTCTGCCGTAAGCTGGATCGGGCAAGCGCTGATAAATTCAGACATTACAGAAGGTTTTCTTGAGCTTGCCATTGCGCTCGAAACGCTCCTAATCTTTCAAGATGGATTTATTTCAAAGTCTATCACAGCACAACTCGCAGAATTTGCTGCATTTTTAACAGAGACGGAACTTCTCAAGAGAATAGAAGTCCAAAAAAAGGTAAAAGATCTTTATAGAAAAAGGTCTGCCATTGTTCATTCATTCTCAACAAATATCGAAGAAAAAGATTTTCAAAGCTTGCTCGAGATACTGAAAATAATAATTCACAAATATTTTATTTTAATAGAAACCGAAAAAATAAAAGAGATAAACGACATTAACTCTCATATTGAAAGGCTTAGATTTTCATAAGAATGTACCTAATCAAAAATTCTTTGTAAATCAAGATTATTAATAAACCAGTAAATATCCTCGCTCTTCATGAATCACGATGGAGAAGCCTCATGACCAGTTTCAAACCGAAACATTCCGTGCCCAACCTGCTCGACCTCGTCGCGGAGGGTGAGGGTTTGCGCATCGAGTTCAAGCGGCTCGTCCACTCCGCGCCAAAAATCGCGCGGTCGATCACGGCGTTTGCCAATACATCTGGTGGCGTAATACTGATCGGTGTTGACGATGATCGACGGATCGTCGGCATTCACAGTGAGAAAGAGACGCTCCAGATCATCGACGAGGCAATGAAATTCCACATCGAACCGAGGCCGCGCATCGAGGCGCGCGTCGAGGAGTTCAAGCGCCGGATGGTGCTGCTCGTCGAGATTCCCGAAAGCCCGGAGCGTCCCCATTTTCATGTCGAGCGAGTCATCCGGCGCGACACAGGCACGCGAAGCGTCGAACGCCGGGTCTTCATCCGCGACGGCAGCCACAACAAGGCCGCCTCGGAAGATCGCATCGCGCTCATGCTTTCGAAGAAGGAGCCGATACGGATTTCATTCACCGACCGCGAACGCCACCTGCTTGGCTGGCTGGAAGCGCATGAGCGGATCACAGCGGAAGCGTTCGCTGACAACGTCTGCATCCCGATTCGGGAGGCGCGGCGCATCCTTGTTTCGCTGGTCAGATCGGGCGCATTGCGTCTCGAATCGATCAACGGCAACAGCTTCTACACCCTTGCTTTACGCTGATCGACGTCTGTCAGCGCTGCCGCATCGCCTACATTTATGTATTATTATTTTAGGAAATCATCTCAAATAACCGTATTTATTTAAGTAACCACTTGTCTGGTTCGACTTAGCCTGCAACATCTTTTTTTACCGGCCATGACCCGACTGTTCGATCACTACAATCCGCAATCCGAGCGCTTTTTCGACGAGGTCATCGCCCGTGACGGGGCGCAACGCTCTCACTATGAAATCATGATGCAGCGCTTCAACCAGTTTTCCTCAGCGGACATACGGGCGCGACGCGAGCTGGTGAACATCTTTTTCCGTAATCAGGGGATCACCTTCACCGTCTACGGCGTTGACGAGGGGATCGAGCGTATTTTTCCCTTCGACCTGATTCCGAGAATCATTCCCGCTTCCGAGTGGGCGGTGATCGAGCGCGGGCTTATCCAGCGCATCACCGCGCTCAACGAGTTTCTGACGGACATTTACCACAAGCAGCAGATTCTGCGTGACAAGGTCGTGCCCGCCGAGCTGGTGCTTGGCAGCAAGCACTTCCGGCGCGAGTTCATTGGCGTGCGCCCGCCTCTCGGTATTTACATTCATGTCACCGGCAGCGACCTCATCCGCGATGCCGAAGGGCGTTACCTTGTGCTCGAAGACAACCTCCGCACGCCGAGCGGCGTTTCGTACATGTTGCAGAACCGTATCGCCATGAAGCGCGCCTTCCCGGTACTTTTCGACCGCTACACGGTGCGCCCGGTCGAGAACTATCCGCAGCAGTTGCTTCGGACGCTGCAGGAGATCAGCCCGACGCCAAAGTCTAATCCCAAGGTGGTGGTGCTCACGCCGGGAGTCTACAACTCGGCCTACTTCGAGCACAGCTTCCTCGCCCAGCAGATGGGCGTGCAGCTCACCGAGGGGCGCGATCTGGTGGTCAACAACAACAAGGTGTACACGCGCACGACGCGGGGCTTGCAGATCGTTGACGTCATTTACCGCCGCGTGGATGACGAATTCATCGATCCGCTTGTCTTCCGGCCCGACTCGGTGCTCGGGGTGGCGGGCCTCATCAACGCCTACCGCAAGGGCAATGTGACGCTGGCCAACGCCATCGGCACCGGCGTCGCGGACGACAAGGTGATCTACAGCTTCGTGCCCGACATCATCCGCTACTATCTGAACGAGGAGCCGATTCTCGACAACGTGGAGACCTGGCTCGCCAGCAATCCGAAGCACATGAAGCATATCCTCGAAAATCTCGACAAGCTCGTCGTCAAGGCGGCCAATGAATCGGGGGGATACGGGATGCTGGTTGGGCCGGAATCAACGCCGGAACAGCGCGAAGCATTCGCCGAGAAGATCGTGGAGAATCCCCGGAACTACATCGCCCAGCCGACCATCTCGCTGTCGCGCCATCCGAGCTTTTTCAACGACACGGAGCTTGCGCCGTGCCATATCGACCTGCGTCCCTACGTACTCCATGGCAAATCGATCTCCATCGTGCCCGGCGGGCTGACGCGGGTGGCGCTCAAGCGCGGCTCGCTGGTGGTGAACTCCTCCCAGGGCGGCGGAAGCAAGGATACCTGGGTCATCGATAACTGAACTTTAAACGAACGAATAGCCAATGCTGAGTCGCGTCGCCGAATCGCTGTTCTGGATGAGCCGCTACTTTGAACGCGCGGAGAACACCGCACGTTTTCTTGATGTCAATTTCAACCTGCTGCTCGATCTGAACAGCATCACCTCCGTCGATCACCCGAACTACTGGAAGCCGCTGATCATGGTCATGGCCGATCCGGAGCATTACAACAGCCTCTATCAGGAGTACGACGCGCACTCGGTAACCGACTATCTGGTGTTCAACCGCCAAAACAGCAGCTCGATTCTCTCATCGATCAGCATGGCGCGCGAGAACGCCCGAAGCATCATCGAGAGTATTTCGAGCGAGATGTGGGAGCAGCTCAACAACCTCTACCACTTCCTGCAAAGCGTTTCGCCGCAGCAGGTGCACAGCGATCCCTACAGCTTCTATAAGGAGATCAAGAACGCATCGCACCTGTTCCAGGGGATCACCGATAACACCTTCTCGCACAACGAGGGGTGGGCTTTCGTGCAGATCGGCAAGTATCTGGAGCGGGCCGACAACGCCGCGCGACTCATCGACGTGAAGTATCACATGCTTACGCCGAGGACGGCAAGGCACTCCGATCTTGTCAGCGGTTCGGTGGACATCATCCAGTGGATGGCTGTGCTGAAAAGTTGCAGCGCCCTCGAAGCGTTCAGGAAGGTCTATCTCTCGAAGATCGATCCCGACAACATCCTCAGCTTTTTGATTCTCGACCGAAGCTTCCCGCGGAGCATCACCTTTTCGATTTGCGCGGCACAGGAGGCGTTGTGGCGTATTTCCGGCAGCTCGCAGCACCGTTACGCCAACAACGTAGACCGGCTCATCGGCAAGATGGAGGCGGAGATGAGCTACACCACGGTCGAGGAGATTCTCCAGCAGGGGGTGCGCCCGTTCCTCGAAGAGATCGAGCAGGGGCTGGCCAAAATCGGCGAACAACTTCACTTGCTCTACTTCGCCTATCATACGCCAAAGATCGAGCCGGCGGACGTCGCCGAAGCGCTTCCGTTCACCGGCCTCGACGGGCGGCGGGCCAACTGGAGCCAGTCACAGCAACAGCAGCAATAACGTTTCATCGACTCTGTCAACCGGGAACCCTTTCAGCGCATGATCCTCAAAGTCGAACATTCGACGCTTTTCGAATACGAAGAGCCGATCTACGAAACCGCCACCGAAGTGCGCCTGCATCCTGCAAGCGATACCGGCACGCAGCAGTGCGCCAACTTCAGCCTTCAGATTACGCCACCCGCGACGATTTTTGATTACACCGATTTTTACGGCAACCGGGTGCACCACTTCAACATCCTGCAAAGTCACAAGCGGGTGCATATCCTCGCCACCTCGGTGGTCGAGACCGCCGCGCAGCCGGAGACAGGCCCCTTTACGGAGGATGAAATCCTGCTGCTCGACCTGCTCTCTGAAAGCCGCTATGTTCATTTCGATTCCGCGATCCAGGCGCTTGCCGACCGGTTCAGAGGCATCGACGAGCCGCACCGGCAAGCAACGGAAATCTGTCGGCACATCAACGATTCGTTCCGCTACGAGCCGGGCGTTACCGACGTACACAGCACGAGTGCCGTCGTCATGGCGCTCGGGCGCGGCGTCTGCCAGGATTTCGCCCACATCATGCTCGCCGCCTGCCGTCATCTCGGCCTTCCGGCTCGCTATGTCAGCGGCTATCTCTATGGCGGCGGAAGCACGCCGGAGGGGCAGGACGAGGCGAGCCACGCATGGTGCGAGGTGTGGTGCGGTGCAGAAAAAGGGTGGACGGGATTCGATCCGACGCACAAAACGCTTTTTGTGGACGACCGTTACATCAAGATCGGCACGGGAAGGGATTACGGAGATGTGCCGCCGGTGCGAGGCACCTACAAGGGTGCGTCATCCGAAAAGCTCGGCGTCTCGGTCAGGGTCAGCGCACTGGAGCGCGACGGCGACGCGCCTGAAGCCCGGCAGCGCAGCCGCGCCTGAGGCTTCGGCAACGTAGCGCCGCCGTATGCGGAGACCACGGCGGGGGCGCATCAGACCGCTTCGAGTGCTTCGCGCACCTTGTCGGTCAAAGCCTTGAAGGTGAAGGGCTTGCGGATGACGTTGACCAGCGGGCTGTCCACGCCGTACGTGGCGACAATGTCCGGCGAATATCCCGACATGAAGAGCACCCTGAATCCGGGGCTGATGGCCGAGAGCTTCGACGAAAGATCGGTGCCATTCATCTCCGGCATCACCACGTCAGTCAAGAGAAGATCGATCCGCCCGCTGTTCTCTTCAGCCAGTGTGATCGCTTCGGTTGGGCCACCGGCGGTAATGACCGTAAATCCGGATTTTTCGAGCGATATCCGGCAAAGGTTCAGAATTTCAGGTTCATCTTCGACCACCAGAATCGTCGGATGTTCTTCGGTATCGATCTTCGACCCACTCACGACGTCGGCACTCTCCAGCTTTTTATACTGAGGCAGATAGATTCTGAAGGTGCTGCCCTTGCCCGCTTCGCTTTCGAAATCGACGAATCCCCGGTTTTGCTTGACGATGCCGTAGATCGATGACAGCCCGAGGCCATTGCCTTTGCCCAACGCCTTGGTGGTGAAAAACGGCTCGAAAATATGCGGTTTGTCCCTGTCGGCAATGCCGCAACCGGTATCGGCTACGGAGAGCATGGCGTAATTTCCGGGAAGCCTGAAATGGTCGCCGTTGCTCTGCGAGGCATCGATTCTGAGTCTCTTGGTTGCGATGACTATTTTTCCCGCGCCTTTCATGGCATCGCGGGCGTTGAGACAAAGATTCATCAGAATCTGGTCGAGCTGCGATGGATCGATGTGCAGCTTGCACTCCTCACCGCACGGCTCCCACTCGATTTGGATATTCTCCCCTGCCACTCGTTGCAGAATAGGCAAGGCATCCTCAATCGTCTCATCGACATTCAGCGCTATCGGCATGGTCGTCTGCTTTCGGGCGAAGGCGAGCAACTGGCTGGTCATTTCCGCCGAACGCTCGGCCGCGTGGTAAATCTCCTGAAGATTCTCCTCCACCGATGGCTCCAGACCGTCACTGGACAGCGCCAGTTCGGCATTGCCGAGAATGACCCCGAGCATATTGTTGAAGTCGTGAGCGATGCCGCCGGCAAGCTGGCCGATCAGCTCCATTTTCTGGATTTGCAGCAGAGCCGATTGATTGCGCATCTCGACCAGCGCCGTTCTTTTCCGGACGACGATGTCCCAGACAAGATTGGTCAGCGTCCCTACCCACTGGGCGTCATTGCCGGTGTATGACGAACATTTGTTAAAAACCAGAAAGACGGCAACTACCTTGCCCTGCTCGATAATGGGCACAGAGAGCGTACGTGATATGGAGGGATGATCGGGAGGAAAATCTTCACGACAGGTGCGCGGAACTTCGTTGAGTATGACAGGCTGGCGGGACTCGATAGACTCGCTCAGAAACGGCAACACGTTGAATGGATGACGAACGCCAACGCCCTTCATTGCTTCCATCTGCTCGCGAACGCGGTCAGACCAGATACACCAGGGGTTGCCCCTTGAATCATCGGGAAGGAAGTAGATGAAACCGAACTGGCTGCCGGTGAGCTTTTCAGCTTCATCGATGGTCTTTTGCAGAATCTCCTTGATCGACACCGATTCAGACTGCTGCAACAGGCCGAGCCGGAATTCGGTCAGTCTCTCAAGCTGTTTGCGCTGGGTGAGATCGCAGAGCACTCCGATAGCGCCTTCAGTGCGATTGTCATGATAACGCTGAAGCTTCAGTTCGACGTAGCAGGCGGAACCATCTTTTTTGCGAATCGTGATCTCGCTGGCCTCGATGGATGCGCCATTCGAGATCACCTCGCGGAACATGCCGAGAGCGCTTCCGCCCGGCGCGGTTTCATCGCAGCATTGGGTGAAGTTGTTGCCTACGCACTCCGGCAACGTGTAGCCGACAATTTTTTCAAAGGCGGGCGAGATGTAAACAATAGCTCCGTCGGTATCGGTGATGAAAACCGGTGAATCGGCCTTTTCAAACATCGAGCGATAACGCTGCTCGCTCTGCATCATTGCTATTCCGGCCTTTTTCAGGCGCGTAATATCGATGCCGGTGCCGGTTATGAAATAGCGTCCATCGTGCTCATAACGGTTTGCGATGAGCAGAAACCAGCGGTATGCCGGGCCTCCCTTGAGCAGGATTCGGACTTCTGCCGTCTCTTCGACTCCTTGACGCAGAATATCGTTCATGCGCTGAGCAACGAGCGGCCGGTCTTCGGGGTGAATCTGCTCAAGAAAATCGATCGAAGCAACCTCTTCCTGGGATTTGCCGACGATCCGGTCACGAAACCAGGGACTCCACCGCACCATGCGTCCATTGGCATCGACCACGTACATAGACTGAGGCAAGACGTCAGCAAAATGAGTATAGCCGGAAGAACCGGGGGCATCTGAATTCGGAAATTCTGGGGTTCCGATTTTGCTATTTTCTGGCATGAACAGAATTACGCTTAAAGAGCTGTTGAATTCGCAATACGCCTTTCATATAGTGCGTCTGTATACAAAAACAACACCGCGCATACGCGTTATCACTCGATTAAAATATATAAACAACTTACGACATTTTTCTGTTTCTATAAAACTTCACAGCGTTATTTTCCTCATTATTGCTCGCAGGAACACACAAAACGTATCGATTTTTATTTGTGAGTCGCGTTCCCTACTTTCACTCATCGTTCTTACCATGCTATCCTTTTTGCCATTTGCGCAACGATATGAAATTTTCAGTTTTCTCGACAGACCGCCATTCAGCCGCACGTTGCGGCCTGCTTTCGACCGCGCACGGCGACATCCCGACGCCGATCTTCATGCCGGTCGGCACGAGGGCGAGCGTCAAATCGGTCGAACCGGAGGAGCTGAAAGCGCTTGATGCAAAAATAATCCTCGCCAACACTTACCACCTCTACCTCAAGCCCGGCAATGACATCCTCTTCAAGGCGGGCGGCATTCACCGCTTCATGAACTGGGATGGGCCGCTGTTGACCGACAGCGGCGGCTATCAGGTCTATTCGCTGACAGACCTGCGGAAGATCAGCGAGGAGGGAGTGATGTTCAAATCGCATCTCGACGGTTCAAAGTTGCACTTCACGCCCGAAAACGTGGTCGATACGCAGCGCATCATCGGCAGCGACATCATGATGCCGCTCGACGAGTGTCCGCCGTGGCCCGCCGAGCGGGAGTATGTGCAGAAGTCGGGCGAGCTGACCCTGCGCTGGGCCGAGCGGGCGAGAACCCATTTTCTCTCGACGCGACCCCACTACGGCTACGAACAGTACCAGTTCGGCATCACGCAGGGCGGCACGTTCGACGATTTGCGGGCGCACTCCAGCCGGATGCTCGTCGATATGGATTTCGATGGCTACGCGGTCGGCGGCATGGCGGTCGGCGAACCGGCGGAGGAGATGTACCGGATGCTCGACCTCTCGCACACCATCCTGCCCGAGTCGAAGCCGCGCTACCTGATGGGGGTCGGCACGCCTTCGAATATTCTCAACGCCATCGAGCGGGGCATCGACATGTTCGACTGCGTCATCCCGACGCGCGAGGGGCGCAACGGGCGCGT
>JAAXXD010000018.1 GCA_013334655.1 Chlorobaculum sp.
TGCTCACTTCTCTGATGCTTCTGCCTTCTGGCGGCAGCACTTTCTTCAGAAGACTCTGCCGTACTGCATGCGAATAACCCATAGATCGCCTCCTTTTAGGATGCGACATCTATATTAACACTTAGGGCCGCTTTTTTAAATTGATTTGTTGTATAATATAAATTATGTAAACCCACAAACAATCAGAAGAAGTACTGTCTCTCGACTCTCTCCATAACACGAATTGGTACCATATGCTGCCGGATTGATCCGCCCCGAAGGTGTGTTTGTTAACATGGCCATCTCGCCCCACTGAAGCACTATGCTTATCGTAATATCGAGTAATTTTAAGCCTCATATCCTCCCCTCTTTTTCATGACCCACCTATTACCTGAAACCCTGCTCTTTTGAATCCAATATTAGTCTGTGTAGGCTCAAGCAACGGTCTTGAAGCTATTCACCGTTAATCTCTTCCTGCGAGATCATGAATTATGAACCGTCTCATATTCAGCACATGATTCGATACTCTGTGCCATTGCATTTGCTGTGGAGGTTTCTTGCATCAACTCCGTTTAACTCGCTGAACATGCACATATATCTACTTGATTCCCTGTGTGTATAAGCTCAAAGTATATGATACACATATATTTAGCATATACCTCATAAATCTATCACCATGAATTTGATAAAGAGAAAAATATTTAATATTATTTCATATTCATAGAAAGAATGATAAGAATTTTGGCTGTATAACAGGCCGCAAAAAAAGAAGTGCTGAGCATAAAAACACTCAGCCTGAACGAATTGTCAAAACTGCGAGGCGATCATGAAAAAGTTCATTTTCTTACTGACAGCTCTCTCCGTGACGTGCTTCACGAATTCGCAGGGCTATGCTGCCGCTGGAGATATCATCAATATACAGTGTGGTTATAGCGCCATGAATCCAGATTTAATTTACCATGGTGGTGGCGTATTCAGCGGTACTTCCCAATTCTGGAATCAGGTCAATGAGTCGGATTATAATACTTTAGACAATCTTAAACTTTCTGATGGATTAACTGATAGCGGCGTATCGCTTCTGGAATATATGCCCGGAACGGCAGAGATTGATGGAGCAACAGGTTCAGCCTTCTTGCCTGGCAGTAGTGATCAATACTTAATGCTTGGTTATCTGCATACAGAAGGTCAGGGTATGGACCCCGGCTATTTTAAATTTTCGGGACTGAGTGCGGGGTCGTATAACGTGTACATATTTAGCCAAACAGAACTTGGTAATGTTGGCGATTTGAACCTGACCATAAGCACAAGCGTAGGTAGCCCTGTGGATGTTTTACTTCACAATGCAGGTGGTATCGGGTACTTACAAGTGAACGAAAACTGGATAAAAAAGACAGTAATTGTAGGGAGTGACGGTCGCTTAACTGTTGATGTAGGATTGGATAACGAGATCAATGGTATTCAGATAGAGGCGGTTCCTGAACCGAATAGCGTCATTCTGTTAGGGGTTGGAGGTATTATCGTTTTTTGCTACCGAAACGCGAGGACAAAAATGAGGAGGTGCCTGTGAATTACTGATCGTATTTTCGATTGACTAGGACGCTTCCCCTGAGCGAATACAAACGTTATGTTTGTGATGGTGTTTTGAGCATCCAAAACACTTTTTTGGATTTTTTTTATCCCGCCAAAAAAAATCCTTTACCTACTAAGCCGGTGCCTTATTAAAAATATAGATAATTACGGTACGCTAATTTCACTTATTAGCGTGTATGTAATAGGGTTTTTGCATCGCAAAAGCTGCGTAACGCTTTATTTTTTATTGCTATAACAACAACTCTAATATTTTGTTAAAAATTGTTAAAAATATATATAAATAAACAAGACAATGTCTTGCTGAATAAATTTTATTTATGTATTTTTTTCAAATAATTAACATAGTATGAGAGTTGGACTGCGCACTCTTTTGGATTGCATAGCGTGAAAAAGCGTAGTAATGACGTATATTCAAAAAGAAAAAACGTAAACGTAAAACCGTCATTATGAAAAAGGTATCATTTATTCTTTCATCATATATAGTTGCATTATTCGCATGTAATACTGCTTATGCGCTCAATCATGCTGATATTATTAGTATCCGGATGGGTACTTTGAATAGTAGTATTACCTATACTGGCGATGCGGCTATAGACAATGGTTCAGCGGAAACCTGGAATAGAGCCACTGCTTCGGGCAACAAGTCAATAACAAATCTTAAGTTAGCAAAGGATGGAAGCCCTAGCGGTGTATCGGTCTCTTATTATATGACGACTTCGGGAAATTTCGGTGCTGCAGGCACCAGCATTCCTCTTACCAATATCGACCAGCCATTGATGAGAGGTTATATGTTAACTGACAGTTCACATACTGGTAATTTTAATTTTTCGGGGCTGACTGCTGGAAACTATACCGTGTATGTGTACTCCCAAATGGGTAAGAACGCAACAAGTTACATAAACATGGGGGCCTCAACGCAAGGACATACCTACAGTACAATATCATTGACCAATCCTGGTACAGCCTCAACGTTAACTTATGGCGTCAACTGGATTAAGGAGAGTGTTACCGTTGGCAGTGATGGTCTTCTGAATTTGTCATTTGCAAACAACAATCAGATCAACGGTATTCAGATTCAGGCTCTTCCCGAACCGAACAGCCTCATTCTTATTGGAGTTGGAGGTGTTTTCGTTTTTTCTTTCATGAAAAGAAAACAAATAGTGGACTCTACAGTCAATGACTGATTGCATCGTCAGTTACCCCTGAAATAAAGCATCCTGCCAGTGAATTGAATAAGAACGCTTTTTTCTCATACAAGTTTTCCAGCTATATTTTTTTGAGCGTTAAATTTCTCCTGAGAAAATCACTTCGAGGATTTGCATCGCACAAGGCAAGCTCGCTGTAGTTTGACGCGATTTTGCGCTCCTCTTTTACGAATATGATCAATAATACTGCTCATGCATGTAGCGAACAGAGGCACGTCAATTTCGGGTGTCTCATATATGCGCTTATATATATTCAGGTGAAAAATATTTCTTGTAACGATCCGATAGTAACGTGCTTCATCAATCTGTCATGAATCATGGATTCGGGTCTTCGACTTTGATGACATTCGGCACCCCCGAGACGCCGGTGTAAAAGACGACGAGGCTCGCGATTTTCTTGCCGGTATTGGTTCCGTTGTGCAAAAGATTCATTACCTCGATAATCGGCTCCCCTTTCACAAACCGCTTCTCGATACCATTCCCCGTCCGAACAGTCAATTCCCCTTCGAGCATGTAAGCATAAACAGGCACCGGATGCTTGTGCCATCCCGTCGAGCTGCCTGGCGGCAGATGCACCACGAGCGCCGTCACCTCAGCCTTTCCGGAATCGGGATAAGCCAGCGGCTGACCGGCATAGTTGATAGAAGTAACCGTCAGCTTCTCGACCTTCGCCTGGGCATAGTCTCGGGCGAAAGCCGACTGCGGAGTTGCCAGCAGCAGCAACGGCAGAATCAAGGCTCGCGCGCGCGCGCGCATCTTGCCGACAGTTCGACAGTTCAATCGCTTCATGGTACCGGTTGTTTGTTATTTTTGCAAGGGTTTGAGGATTTCTTTCAGATCGTCGAACGAGAGATCGATGATGATCTGCCCGACAGCGTATGGGGCGATTTCATAATGGTTGTACAGAAAGCGGATACCGGAGCCGGTCACGGCGAAGTTCTCATTGTGGCGAATTGCATTCTCGAAAAGTCCGCCTTTTTCGCCGTTCAAAGGATCGATTTCCGACAAACCTCGTATCTGACGGTATCGACGTTCGATGAGCTTGTCCAGCGCACTCTCGAATCCTGGCGCGAAGAAATCAGACAGGCCAAGCTCTTTGCTGGTGGTGGCATCGAAAACCATCTGTTGCGTAACGCTCATGCCGTGAGCGCCGCCGGTGAATGCGTAAGTTAAGATCGACACCGACACCAGGCCAGGCTGGTCGAGCAGCACCTCGCCCTTGCACTCCGATTGCCAGGGCAAGACGTGCTCTTTTTGGCTTGTCATGAGGTCGTCATGCTCATTGATGAAGGCCGTAGCAGCCTCTTTGACGGTGGCCGCAGCCTGTTTTTGCTCCAGCGAAAGGGTTCGGCTGACGACGGCATTCAGGAGAGCGCGGTTGATGATCTCCCCGGCTCCCGAGTGCTCGAAAACCGGATATTCGCACTTCCAGTACGTTTCGGCATCGAGCCGGGAATGCTGCTCGTAACTGAACAATCCAAAGCTCAACGGGCAAGACGTTGATTTAGCTAAAGCAAAGCCGGGCAGTATCGCCACGGCGACAAAAACCGCAGAAACAATAACGGCAACGAAAACCCTTTTCATAATCGAGGCGATGAGCAGTTGAATGGAACTGTCTTTTATTATAATAAAGTAGCGTTTTCCCGATTCTATATTCGCATCGTTCTCGGGAACCGCTACCAGAATTCACAGGAATGGCTATATTCGTGAAATCTTTTTCAATGTCAGCAGAAGTTACCGCCGCATGAACTCCGGCCCCGGAAAGAAACCCGACTGGCTCAAGATCAAGCTCGCCTCCGGTTCGTCGTTCGCCTCGACCCGGCAGTTGCTCAACAAGCACAGCCTGCACACGGTATGCCGCTCGGCGATGTGCCCGAACCTGCACGAGTGCTGGTCGAAAGGCACGGCGACCTTCCTGTTGCTCGGCAACGTCTGTACCCGCACATGCCGCTTCTGCGCGGTGGCCACGGGGCAACATCCGGCGTTACCCGACACGGCTGAGCCAGCCAAAATCGCCGAAGCGGTCAGGACGATGAAACTCCGACACGCCGTTTTGACCAGCGTTAACCGCGACGACCTGCCGGACGGTGGTGCCGCGCAGTGGGTCGAGACAATCCGGGCCATACGCGCCGTCAATCCAGCCGTAAGCCTCGAATGCCTCATTCCCGATTTCAGCGGCAATGAACTAGCGCTCGACATGGTGATGGCGGAAGCGCCGGAGGTGCTGAACCACAACATCGAAACCGTGCCGTCGCTCTACGGCAAAGTACGGCCCCAGGCATCGTATGCGCAGTCGCTCTCGATCATCGAGCGGGCGAAGCGCAAATTCCGGCTTGCCACCAAATCGGGCATGATGGTCGGCATGGGCGAAACGCCGGAGGAGGTCGAGGCGTCGTTGAACGACCTGCGCCTTCACGGCTGCGACATGGTGACTATCGGCCAGTACCTGCAACCGACCGCCTCGAACCTGCCGGTCGAGCGCTACGTCACCCCTGATGAGTTCGAAGAGTACCGCAAAATCGCGCTCAACGACGGATTCCGGCACGTCCAGTCCGGTCCGTTCGTGCGAAGCTCCTACCACGCCGACGTTTTCGAGCCTGTCGAACCAGTTTTCTGAACCAAAAAATCTGAATCCCTCATGCATAATATTCCGGCGCCTCTACAGATTTACGCTTACTGGGCCATAGCGATTCTCATCGGCATCATCTTTTTCCGCAAGGATGTCATGACCTCGAATCCGGATTACGGCTCGAAGCGCATCGGCCTGCTTGCATTTTCGGTGATCGTTCTCGGCCTGAACGCCTATATCTATTCACACTCGACCACTGACGGCGGACGAACGCTCGACCCGACGAGCGCTCTCATCTTCAGCGTCGGCAACGGCATTGCCGAGACCTTCATGTTCTATGCTGTGTTCCGGCTCGGACAGGCAATCGTCGGCAAATTCACCGATAACCTGTGGGCCGGATTCGCCTTGGGCTTTTTCTTCTTCATGGCGTACAGTGGCGTAATTCACGGCCTTTTCTGGCTTGCAATCCTGCCGGAACACGTCGTGCAGACCAGCCCGTTCAAGCCGTTCTTCATGCCGATTCAGCTCATGATCGCCCTGAGCTGGGCGCTCTCCTTCTTCTGGTATCGCGACATCCGCACGGTCTTCATCCTGCACGCCATCGTTGATTTGACGATGATCATGAACGTGAAATTCTCGATGTTCGCCTGAATCTGAAATCAAAAAGACAAGATGAAACCATTTGAAGGCACAGTACTCGTTGCGGGCGCGACCGGACGCACCGGACGGCTTGTGGTCGAGCGGCTCCAGGCGCGCGGCATCGAGTTCCGGCTTTTCGTGCGCTCGGGAGTCAAGGCGGTCGAGCAGTTCGGCCCGGAGGTCGTTGACCGGCTCGTCATCGGCTCGGTGCTGAGCGACAAGGAGGTCGAGGCCGCCGTGCAGCATATCGACGCCATCATCTGCGCCATCGGCGGCGAGGTCACCAACCCGGAAGCGCCTCCCCCGTCGGTCATCGACCGCGACGGCGTGATCCGCCTCGCCACGGCGGCAAAAGCGGCGGGCGTGACGACCTTCGTGCTCGTCAGTTCCCTCGCCGTCACCCATCCCGACCACCCGCTCAACAAGTACGGCCGTGTGCTCGACATGAAGCTCGCAGGAGAAGATGGCCTGCGGGAGCTTTACGGAGAGGCTGGATTCCGCTACACCGTCCTGCGCCCCGGCGGCCTCATTGACGGCCCGCCGTTCATGCACGAATTGAAGTTCGACAAAGGCGACCGCATCACCGGCACTATCGACCGCAGCGATGTCGCCGAAGTTGCTGTAATATCGTTATGGCATCCGAAAGCGGTCAACCAAACGTTTGAACTGATTCGTGCCAATAATGATGAAGCGCTTCAGTCATCGCTCGAACCGTTTTTTGAGGGGTTGTAGAAAGGTGGAATGAAGTGGATGAGGATTGGCGGGACAATGGTTTTTGATTTTTCGATCTCGGATCGCATCCTATAATTTGATGTGACCCGAGATTCCCGAAAAACCTTTTCTGACGGAATTAAGCCAGCCAGTGATTATTGGAATCATGATTGCACAGATATGGTCTCAATAGAACGCTGGTGAAGCTTTGGCTTTTATACGCTATCCTTCATACCCGAAGCAGTCTGCCTTGAACGGCTCTTGCCAGAATCGCGCCGATGCCGATCAGCGCTACGCTGGCTGGTTCAGGTATAGGGCCGTCTACCCCACCTTCGCCTCCAAGATCGCCGGTCCCGGTGTCAACTTTAACATAGAGTTTGCTGCTTCCTTCACGGCCATCCGTTCCGGTACCGTTATACACACTTTGCAATCGCGCGCCTAAATCGGTAAAAGTTATGTTTTCATTTGCCGTGAGCGTAAAACTGGTCGATTGAATATCATCCCCTTTTCCGATTCCAGGTTTTCCAATTTCAACCCCGCCATCAAAAGAATAGATATTTCCATCGCCGTGCATGTTCGCATCTTTTGATTTTGGCAATGTGTCTACACCGCCCGCATTATTGAAAACAGAAGAGGTCACCTTTGGGCCACTCACTGACAAGCCCGTCAAGTTGCCATCCCAACTAAAATAGATGCCTCTGATGTCGGCAACAGTGCCTGCTCCCAGGCTGACGTCAACAGTGACGGAATGCGTTCCTGAACCAGTAACTGACATAATCACTTGCGAATTATCTCCGGTATACTCATCGAGAGTGAATACGAGTGGAGATGGCGCTGGCGCTGGAACCGTCGAGTATGCGCTTAACGGAAAAGCTGCCGTCATCAACAAGATTCCACTCAGGACACTCAGTTTTTTCATTTTTTCCCCCTCCTCTTGAAGGATTTTCTTTTCTCGGTTGATTGATAACCATAGATGCTGCGACTCTTTTTAGCGACCGTATATGCAACTTCTTTGAGATTCGCGCCAATAATCTACAAATCATCTTTATTAACTTACATAAGATAAGTATTTAATCAAAAACCTCATATACTATTTATGACTATTTATGAGCTATACGCAGAGCGAGGTTAAGACGATAAAACGCCATAATTCAAATAATTATAAAGGATTAGATATCTTGCACGACAGTGAGGGCTGTGAACTCAGGTGATGTGGGAAAGAATCTATAGAAAGATGTGAACCGCCACCGCCATCAGCCATCGATCGCGAGGGCGTGATTCGTCTCGCCAGCACGGCAAAAACGGCGGACGGACGCGACATGTAGCTTTCCGAAAATGCGAGATTTCGCTACGCCATCCTCCGCCCTGCTGCCCTGTTCGGCAGCCCGTCCTTCCTGTAAGAGCAACGCTTCGAGACCGGCGGTCGTATCAACGACGTCGAAAAAGTCGCCGTAATTTCGTTTTGGTATCCGAAAGCAATGAATCAGTCTGATCAGGGCTGGCGATGGCAAGATGGCTCAGATGATGTTGACGTAGTTGTGTGGGGGGGGGGATTGAAAGATGTTGGAATGTTTTACTCTTGGATCGAACATGGCTTAAAAGCTTGTACAACATGCAAGACTTTAGAAATTGTTGACATACACCCTGATCTTTTGTAGCCTTTGTTCCTTACCAGCCACTCCCGTATACGCAACACGCCGTAGCAGGGCATCGACAGGTGCTGCTCGTCGATCAGTCGCATCAGCTCACGGTTCAGTTTCGTGCATTTTTCGGCTGAGAATAGAGGGCAGAGCGGTGAATGCTCAGCAGGTCGCCCTGCCGCTGGACGCTGATGTTTTGATGTGCTTTGTCGGTTATGGAACGCCTTTCAGAGAAAAAGCTTTCGATTGCATTTTTTTTGAGCCAATCGACTTCGACCTCGAGTTTCCCGATGGTTTTGAATTCCGGCGTGACTGCCGGGTTTAGGTTGTTCCCGTTTAACCAGCTGTTTTGTTTTTGGAGAGTATTTCAAATGCGAATGAGGGAACAACAAGACATGTTGAACATCGTCATGCCATATCGTCGGCTGACACTTCTCACGTCAGCATCCGTCGCTCGCGGTAAAACTCGAACGTGCGCCGGATGCTCTGCTCGAAGGGTTCGTGGCGCATTCCCAGTTCACGCTGCGCTTTCGACGAATCGAAATAGAGAAACCGCGACGCCACGGCGAACATGGTCATATTGAACAGCTTGGAAATCTTGTGCCGCTTTTTGCTGAATCGGCTGAATTTGAGGAAAAAACTGATCAAGTGCGCCCCCCACATCGGAAGCGGCAGCGCACGCTGATGGACACCGGTCACCTGCATGATCGTCTGCGTGAGATCTTTGTACGACACGTTGTCGCCGCCGACGATATAGCGCTCGCCCTTCCGCCCTTTCTTCATGGCGGTGATGAGGCAATCGACGACGATCTCGACATCCACCACGCAAATCCCGCCCATCGGATAGAAGGGCATCTTGCGATTGTAGACATCCTTGATGATGCGTCCTGCGTTGAAATTGATGTCCCCAGCGCCGAAAACGAATGCCGGCACCACGATCACGCAGTCCATCCCTTTGCGCACTTCGTCTGCCACGAGCTTCTCGGCAGCGTGTTTGGTGCGGGCATATTCGAGATCGATCATGTCGAAATTCCAGCGACTCTCCTCGTCGAACTTGCGGTTCGGCCCACTGATCCCTACGGCGGTGATGGAGCTGACATGCACTACTCGTCTGACCCCGGCCTTGCGGCACGCCTCCAGCACATGGCTGGTGCCATCGACGTTGATTCGCTGAAGCAGTGGGTTTTTGCGGTCGCCCATGTAGGTGATGCCCGCGCAGTGGAAGACCTCTTCTGCCCCTTCGAAAGCGCTGAAAAGCGAAGCGTAATCAGTCACATCGCCATACGCCAGAGTGATGCGATCGAGGCACTCCTGGAGTGGAGCTAAATCGGAGCTGGCCCGCACCAGCGCATGAACATTTTCTCCGTTTGCGGCAAGTCTGTTGACAAGACGGGACCCAATGAATCCTGTGCCTCCGGTTACGACTATTTTCTTTCTCACAAATGCTGTATGGTATTGAAGAACTGGTGGCTCGCCCGAAGATGTGCACTCTCCAGGGCAACGCCTTTTCAAATAATGCGTTACTCCTGAACCTCAATCTTGCCGTCCAGAATCTCCTTGCGGATCGATTCGATGCGCTCACGGACGGTCTGGTCGATCAGCTTGTCGTTGCCGCTGTTCCAGACATAGTCGGTATAGCGGCCTTCGAGACCGAACACCCGCTGTTTGCCGCCCTGAAACTGCCCCTTCATCGCCTCCTCGACCGTAGTGAAAACCGCCTTGTCAACCGCCTTGGTCATGCTGGTCAGTACGAAGCCCGGCGCGAGGTAGGACTGATCCATGTCGGTGCAGATCACGAGTTTTTTCGTTTCCCTCGCGGCCTCGATGACCCCCATGCCGCTCGCGCCGGAGGCCTGGTAGATGATGTCCGCGCCTTTGCTGTACTGGCCGAGCGCCAGCTCCTTGCCCTTTGCGGGATCGTTGAATGCGCTGCCGGTCATGCCGATAAAGTTGGTGATGACCCTGATCTCGGGCTTGACAAACTTTGCGCCTTCGCTAAAGCCGCTCTCGAATTTCCTGATGATGTTGGAATCCATGCCGCCGATGAAGCCGATGGTGCCGGTTTTCGATTCGAGCGCCGCGATAGCCCCGGCGAGGAATGACCCTTTTTTCTCTTCGAAGACGATACCGGAAAGATTGGCCGGAATTGCCGCGCCTGTCTGCGGATTGTAGTCGATGCAGGCGAACTTCTTGTCGGGGAACTCACGCGCGATGGCCGTGATGTCGTCGGTGAAAAGCAGCCCAACGCCGATGATCAGCTTCACATCGGGATCGGCGGCCATCTGCCTCAAGGCCGCCTCGCGGTCGGCCCCCTCGCCCGACGGCTCGATGTAGTCGAACTGAATGCCGAGCTTCTGTTTGGCCTGTTCGAGGCCGTTATACGCCGAATCGTTGAACGACTTGTCGCCCCGCCCGCCAACGTCGAACACCAGTCCGACCTTGTAAGCTCCTGCTTTGCTTTCAGTTACCGGTTTTTTACCAGCGCATCCCGTGATGAGCAGCAGGAACATCGTCAGAATGGATGACATCCTGAGCATGGATGGGGTAAGTTTCCGGTAAGTCATGCTTGTATCGGGAGTTGATTCGTGAAAAATTTGTGGTCTAATATAATAAAAAAGGGGGCGTTTTAAGAAACGGATGCGCATGACCTGCTCACGCGCTATGCCGAGGCTTCACTGTTCGACAGAGTGGATTTTTATGTTTAAAGACGATGAAATAATCCGGGATCAATCGCTTAACCGGTCAGCCATGTGTGCTCAACCCGGCAAGCGTGGAACAGCAGGAGTCGAGCCTGCAAAGCGTCAGCAACCGCGCATGATCGTCGTCGTATCCATCGTCGCGTGCGCCGTTGCCGGGTGGCTCTGTGGCGCGTCTCAGCCACGCCCGAAAGAGAGCAGCTCGTCAGCTTCACGGCCCCGCCGGACTCGACGAGGCGCAGGTGCTCGTGCAACTCATGCCTGCCACCGCCGCGCTGTTCAAGGCTCGCAACCTCTACGATTCCGTGGAAAATCTCAAAGCCGACACCCGTTACCTTCGCTCTCTGGATGCGGAATGGAAGAAAATCGATGACCGGCACACGCGCCTCAGGAAGTACGTCAACGATCCCGTCACCACGCTCGAATATTGCAACGGCAAAGTCGCCGTGTTCTACACCAAAAATATCATCGACCGATTCGAGATGTACCGTGCGGTCATTCCGGAATATACCCGTTTAACATCATATAAATCATAGTTAAATATGACCTTGCTATCATATTTAACTGTTAACATTTATAAGTGTAGCGATTTCATGAAACGGAGAAATCCAAAGATATATGCAAAATAATACTCGAACTGTATATTCAACACCACTAACAAAATGATACTTTTGTGGTAATTGTATATAATTTACTTTTGGAGAAATAATTTGGTGATAAAATCTATAAACCTTATATTTCACACATAATTTTAAATCTGTGCGAACAATCATCGAAGTTCTGGTGATAATATGATAAAGCGTCCATGTCATTCGAAGATAAAAGCTTCTCCCTATTCAAGTCTTTTCCCCATCCGGTATTCCTGATCACCCCGGATGGCACGGTTCTTGAAGCCAACCCTTGTTTCGTCGAAACTTATTTTAGCCGTGACGGTGAAATCTGTGGCAAGAACATCTATGAACTCACTGCTGCTGAACTTCACGCGCCTGACTTTGCAGCCAAACGGAAAGCCAACGTGGATAGCGTGGTATCTACCGGAAAGCATCTCATTGTCGATGATGAATTCGTGGAGGGTGGCATCTTCAGAAGCTCGATCTACCCGGTCAAATCTCAGGATGGTACGGTCGTCAGCGTTCTGATCATCGTCCACGACGTAACCGAGCAAGTCGAAACAGAGCAGAAGGCCCGGCATACCGAACATATCTTCAAAGCGCTTTTTGACGCCGTCCCAGGCTCCGTTTTCATACTCGACGATGAGTGCCTGATGATCAGCTGCAATCGTTATGCCTTCGATTTTTTTGGAGACTGGAAAGGGGAAATCAGAAACAACAATATCTGCCATCTGGTGTTCAGTGAAGACCGGCCTCTCTTAAAAAAGCTGTTGACCGATCTTATTGAAACCGGTCATGAACAGGCTGATGAACTTAGAATGCATATCCATGAAGATCGAAACAGCTTCAACTGGTTCAGCATCCATGCACGAAAGGCCGTCATCGACAATCGGAACTATCTTGTTCTGGTTTGCCTCGATATACATCAAATCAAAACATCCGAATTGCGCCTTTTCGAGTATAAAAAATGGTTGACCAAGACTATGGAGGCTGGAAATGCAGGAGTCTGGGACTGGAATATCGTAACCAATGACGGGATGTGGTCAAACAAATTGTGGGAACTCTTTGGAATCGAAAAACTGCCCGGGCTCTATCCCACCTTCGAACTATGGGAAAGCACTATTCATCCCGATGACCGTGAAATTATGGTCGAATCCGTGAAACGAGCTATTTCTCTGCTGGCTGACCTGAGTATCGAATATCGGACTCTTCGACCGGATGGTTCCTGTCGCTGGATATTTGAAACTGCCAAACCTGTCTATGACAAACACGGTGAGGTAAAACGCTATTGTGGCATTGCAATCGACATTACCGATCAGAAGAAATTTGAAAATGAGATTACCCTCATTCGGGAACGTTTCGACATGTTACTTGAAAAATTACACATCGGCTTGTTTCATACCAGCCTGAAAGATAACTCCACGATACGAACAATCGAGCACGCCCGAATTTTCGGATATGACAATCTCGAATCGGATTGGTCTTTTGACAAGTTTCTTGAACACATTGTTGACGAAGAGCGGGAGAGAGTCAGAGATGCTCTATTAAAATTCATATCAAACTGTAAAGATTTTACTATCGATTTTCACATCAGAAAAGCGAGTGGCGAAATACGCAAGCTGTGGACGTCTGGCTCATTCATTTGTGATGATCATGGAAAACCGACTCATATCGTCGGCATCGTGCAGGACACCACTGATCGGCAGGTTGGCGTATTGGTAGAGATAAGCACAAAGAATCGCGATATGATGAGCGGTGGCGCTTGGGGTTAAGCGATCTCTTGCGCCGGAAAATATGCCGTTTCCCGGCGCGGAAATACATTGCACGTGAGCAGACTGGAGAGCGTGCGGCGTGCGGCTTTAGGGCTTCAACTGGTTTTCGCGTTGCGCGAACAGGCTTCTGATAGAGGGTAGCATCGAGAGGGCTGCCGATTCGTTGCCCAGCTTCACCGCTTCCGAAAGCTCTTCGATGGCGCGTCCGATGCTCTGGTTCACCATCATATCCCCCTGGCCGGATCCGGCGGACAAAAATCTGGTCTCGCCGCCAAGCCGCAGCACTTTGGTTTTCAGCTCAGGTTTCATACAGCGGCGGCCAATGTTCTCGATCCGGTCGGCCCACTCTGTCGGCCCGGCATTGACTTGAGCTTTTTTCCGTCTGCCGGTCGAGACTTCATCCATCCCATTCGACACAAAAAGCACGCCAAGAGAGGTGACGGTCAGGAGGCTCGAAATGATCGCCCCGCTCCTCATACCCTGAAGCTCCAGCGTCAAGCCTGCTCCAGCGGCAAGTAACGCCAACAGCGCAATCCCGGCGCTGATCATGGTTGAAAGGCTCCAGCCAAGGCGCAATCCCCGGACGAGCGCGTACGAGCCTGCCGCGAGAGAGAGCGCAAAAAGCGCGACCGGCGCGAGCTGCATGTCGCCACTGACAAGCCTTGCGGAGAAAAACGCGAAAAAGAGACCGAACACCGTCAGCACGACCCCCAACGGCAGCAATACCCAAAGCCAGGATTGTTTCATTCCTCAGTAATTTTTTCGTCACGAAATGTACCGCCTTGCGGCGCAAAACGCTTTCCGACCCGGTTCTCCCCTGCCCGGAAGCGCCTACAGAGAGCAAAGATAAGAAAATCCTTTGCAATGGCGCGAAATTCTCTGACTCGCTACTCGCGCCTCCGCTTCACTCCGATCAGGCTGCTCTTCGCGGTTTCATAAAGATAAGCGGTTGGCTTTCGGATTAAAGGTGCTACATTCACTGTCCATTTTTCGATCAACCTTACTGAATGCCATGCCCTTTTCCGCTCTCGGAATCATCGATCACTTGCGCAAAGCCCTCGCCGAAGAGGGCTACAAATCTCCAACTCCGATCCAGGCTGAAGCCATTCCGGTCATTCTTGACGGCAACGACCTGCTTGCCTGCGCCCAGACCGGCACCGGCAAAACCGCCGCATTCGCCCTTCCCGTGCTGCAACTGCTTTACCAGAGCCATATTCACGGAGAAAAACGCAAAATCAGGTGCCTCGTGCTCACCCCGACCCGGGAGCTGGCGATCCAGATCGGCGAAAGCTTCACGGCCTATGGCCGACACGCAGGCCTGGCCAGCACGGTTATTTTCGGCGGCGTCAACCAGAATCCGCAGACCGAGCGGCTCGTCAGGGGCGTCGATATTCTGGTCGCCACTCCCGGCCGCCTGCTCGACCTGATCGGCCAGGGGCACCTGCACTTGCGTGACATCGAGTATTTCGTGCTCGACGAAGCCGACCGGATGCTCGACATGGGCTTCATTCACGATATTAAAAAAGTGCTGAAAGCCCTGCCGAAAAAGCGGCAATCACTCTTCTTCTCGGCCACCATGCCGCCGGAAATCCTCAAACTCGCCGCCGCGATACTGCATAACCCGAAAGAGATTATGGTTACGCCGGTCTCATCGACCGTTGAAATCATCAACCAGCACATTCTGTTCGTTGACCGTGAAAACAAGAACGGGCTGCTGGCTCACCTGCTCAGGGAGCGGGACATCGAAAGCGCTCTGGTTTTCACGCGAACGAAACACGGCGCGGACAAAGTGGCCAAATTTCTCGCTCGTCACGACATTTCCGCTGAGGCGATTCACGGCAACAAATCGCAGAACGCCCGCCAGCGTGCGCTCGGCAACTTCAAAACGAGGGAAACGCGAGTGCTGGTCGCCACCGACATTGCCGCGCGTGGCATCGACATCGACGAGCTGGAGTATGTCATCAACGTCGATCTGCCCAACATCCCGGAAACTTACGTGCATCGCATCGGACGAACGGGCCGGGCCGGAAACCGCGGCACCGCCTTCTCGTTCTGCAACGCCGAAGAAAAGGAGTACCTCCGCGACATCGAAAAACTCATCGCAAAAAAAATCCCGATCATCGGCGATCATCCTTTTCCGATGGTGAATTTCGAGGTGGAAGAGCCGACGCCAGCCGTAACAAAAAAAGGTAACGCCGGACATCAGGAGCCAAAACCAAAGCAGCCACAGACTCAAAAACCCGCCGACCCCGCCGCGAAACGCCCCGGGCGCAAACGGAGATTTTTCGGAAAGCAAGGGTGACGTTCGCCGGAAAAGATGCGGCGATGGAGTCGATGAAGCCGGGAAAGTACGCAGAAAAAACAACGAGGATATGCTTGTGAGATGTGAAACGTCTCTGATACTGAGCACTACGCCATAAATAAATCATTGGCATCACAAGGTGATTATCTCTACTTTCTTGGTATATCCCTTTGCCCTCAGGGTTGTTAACGACTTTTCTCGCATGGCGAAGGCAGGATTATTGAAACGGAGAACAGGATGGCGACAAAACCGGCAACAATCAATACCCAGACAGCTACGGATGACTTCGGTTCGATAGGAAGCAAACGGCGGCCCTCGTCCATTTATCTTGACAAGCTCGACGAGAAGAAAGAGGATAGCCCGGTAGTATTGTTCAGGCAGAAAAAGTCCAGAAAAATCGTATTCGGATGGTATGGCGGCAAGTTCAGCCATCTTGGCTGGCTGCTTCCTCTTTTGCCGCAATGTCATCACTATTGCGAACCTTTTTCAGGTTCCGCCGCGGTGTTGCTCAACAGAGCGCCATCGCCGGTCGAGACTTACAACGATATTGATGGCGATGTCGTGAACTTTTTCCGTGTCCTGCGCGACCGTAGCGATGAGTTGATTCGGGCTTGCGCACTGACGCCATTCTCGCGAGAGGAGTACTACGATGCCATTCATGGAAGCCAGGTCGGCATCTCCGATGTGGAACGCGCCCGCCGATTCTTCATCCGCGCTCGCCAAACGAGAACAGGGCTGGCTCAAACAGCATCTCTTGGCAGGTGGGCGAACTGCAAGGAGACGAGCCGTTCGGGAATGTCTGGCGTCGTTTCTCGCTGGCTTGGCGGCGTCGAGGGACTTGACGAAGTGGCCGAACGCATCATGCGCGTCCAGATCGAGAACCGCCCGGCTATCGATATCATCAAACTCTACGACAGCCCGGATACGCTTTTCTACTGCGACCCGCCATATGTGCATTCAACGCGCGGTGATACAAAGGCTTACGGCTTCGAGATGGACGACCGGCAACACATCTCGCTGGCTGACACGCTGAAATCAATCGAAGGCAAAGCCGCCATCAGCGGATACCGCTGCGATCTCATGGACGAGCTTTACAAGGATTGGCATCGGTTTGATGCTCCGGCCAAAAAGGTTCATTCGACCAAAGACGAACGGCAAGAATCACTCTGGACAAATTACGACCCATCCCCTTTGTTTACGGTTGTAAAATTAAGGTAGAACTCTCAAGAAAAACCTCATGGCACTGAGCTACCAGACAGCGGAAACCGATCTCAAACGCATATTCGCTCTTGCGGAGGCGGATGTTGCCGCCGTCAAAATGCCTCTGGTTTCTTCCGCCGCGCAACAGGCCGCGCAGGAGATGTTCGACTCGGAAACGCAGTCAATCCGTGAAGCGCTTCTCGGTTGCGCTCTGGCGCGACTGCAAGATCGAAACATCGATATAACGCTTCCCTATATAAATCACGGCCCAACAGCCTTCAACGGACGCACGCTGGATGAGCAGGTTGTCAATCCTTTCCTGAAATCAGCTCAAATTCCATCATCCAAAGGCCCGTACCTGGCAAGTTTCCGTCGAAGCGTCAAATTCGATGCCGAGACCGGCAAGGGAGTTCGCGACAAGAAGGCGTTTGCGGCAATGCTCGCGTACATCGAGGAACTGAAGTCTGCCACGGCAGTCGAAGAGATCGAGGCTCTTGTCAGACACCTCCTCTGGCGGTTTGTCATTCTGCGAGACAAGTCGAAAATCACCTTGGCTCGCATTAACAGATTGAGTCTTCCGCAGTTGAACGGATTGATTGTCGCCATGTTGAACGCAAAGAGCGGAGGCCGGTTCCCGGTTCTGCTTTCAACGGCAATGCTGCGAACGCTCAGGAAACAATTCAACCTTTCCTGGAAGATTAACCAGCAAGGTATTAATTCAGCCGATTCCGCATCGAAAACGGGTGGTGATATCGATGTGATCGATATGGAAACTGGAAAGTTTGTGTTTTCAATCGAAATAACGGAACGAGTTATCGACAGGAGTCGGATAATCTCCACATTCACCAGCAAGATTTCTCCGCACAGTATCGAGGATTATCTTTTCTTCTATTCGATGAGCCTTCCTGAAAAAGGAGCGCTGGAGGTCGCAAGGCAATATTTTGCTCAGGGACATGATATATCCTTTCTCAATGTGGAGGAGTGGCTGCGGAACAGCCTTGCAACGGTCGGCTCGAAAGGAAGGACGACTTTTACAAACGAATTCGTCGATCTGCTCGATCAACAGGAAACGCCATCAGAAATGAAGGTACTTTGGAACGATCTCATCAAGCAATTGCATGAACCACCGGCGGACACGGTCTCATAATATTTGTATCGTTTCTCTTTTTCCAATCAAATATCCACAAAAAAACGCCGGAAAGCAGCCCTGCAACAAACTCCCGCGTTGAACATCCAGCTAAAGTAACTCTTCGTATCCCCTACCCCCTCCCCCTCCAAAAACCCAGCTGCGGTTGGTTTGTGTCATCGGTTTTACTACTTTTATTTTTAAAGCAGCAAAACTAACGGGAGCATGAACTTGCGAACATCGGAGCCTCAGAGCGTGGGAACCGTCACCTCGATTCGCGGGAGCGTCGTCGATCTGCGCTTCGACGAGGCGCTGCCGTCGATTTACTCGGTCGTCAAGACCGGGCGCGAGATGGAGGTGGTTATCGAGGTGCTGATGCAGCTCGACCGGCGCCGCGTGCGGGGGATCGCTTTGACGCCGACCGAGGGGCTTTGCCGTGGCATGGCCGTCCACAACACCGGCTCGCCACTGAAGGCTCCCGTCGGCAAGGGCACGCTGTCGCGCATGTTCGACGTGTTCGGGAACGCAATCGACCGGCGCGGGCCGGTGAGCGATGTTGCGTGGCGTTCGGTGCATGGCGCTCCTCCCCCGCTCGCCCGCCGTTCGACCAAGGCCGAGGTGTTCCAGACCGGCATCAAGATCATCGACCTGCTCGCGCCGCTCGAACGCGGCGGCAAGGCTGGGCTGTTCGGCGGCGCGGGGGTCGGCAAGACCGTGCTTTTGACGGAGATGATTCACAACATGGTGAGCACGGAGAGCGGCGTGAGCATCTTCTGCGGCATCGGCGAGCGGTGCCGCGAGGGCGAGGAGCTATACCGCGACATGAGCGAGGCGGGCGTGCTCGACAACATGGTGATGGTGTTCGGCCAGATGAACGAACCGCCGGGAAGCCGCTTCCGCGTTGGGCTTGCGGCGCTGACAATGGCCGAGTATTTCCGCGACGACCTCCACCAGGAGGTGCTGTTGCTCATCGACAACATCTTTCGCTTCATCCAGGCCGGTTCGGAGATTTCGGGCATGATGGGGCAAATGCCCTCGCGTCTCGGCTACCAGCCGACCATCGGTACCGAGCTTTCCGCCCTCGAAGAGCGCATCGCCAACACTGGCACAGGGGCGATCACTTCGATCCAGGCGGTCTACGTTCCGGCGGACGACTTCACCGATCCGGCGGCGGTGCACACCTTCTCGCACCTCTCGGCCTCGCTGGTGCTGTCACGGAAACGCGCGGGCGAGGGGTTTTACCCGGCGGTCGATCCGCTCTCCTCCGGCTCGAAGATGACCGGCCAGAGCATCGTTGGCCGCCGCCACTACGAGCTGGCGCGGGAGGCGCGGCGCGTGCTGGCGCAGTACGCCGAGCTGAAGGAGATCATCGCGATGCTCGGCCTCGAACAGCTTTCGGCGGAGGATCGCCGCCTCGTCGGGCGGGCGCGGCGGCTCGAACGCTTCTTCACCCAGCCATTTTTCACGACCGAACAGTTCTCCGGCCTCGCTGGCAAAAGCGTCCCGATTGCCGACACCATCGACGGCTGCGAACGCATCCTTCGCGACGAGTTCGAGAACTACCCCGAACAGGCGCTCTACATGATCGGAAGTATCGTGGAAGCGCGGGAAAAAGCTTTGGTCGAGACGACGGCAGAGTCCACCGACACATCGAAAGGAGGAGATTGAGATGCTTGCCGATTCGATGCGCCTGAAAATCTTGCTCCCTTACAAGGTGTTCGCCGTGAAAGAGCGGGTGGCGAGCATCGTGGCTGAAACGGAGCGTGGCTCGTATGGATTCCTGCCGAACCGGCTCGACTGCATCGCGCCGCTCGCGCCGGGGATTCTGATGTACCGCGTCATCGGCGAGGGCGAGAGCTTCGTCGCGGTCGATCAGGGGATTCTCGTCAAAACCGGCCCCGAGGTTGTTGTGTCGGTGCGTCACGCCATTGGCGGCGTCGATCTCGGCCAACTCGAAGCGGCGGTGCGGCGGGAGTTTCTCGATCTCGACGAGCGGGAGCGCGGCGTACGCGATACTATGGCAAAGCTGGAGAGCAGTTTCATCCGGCGCTTCATGGAGCTGAAGCATGAGTGAGCGCAAGAACGGCAAACTGTCGGCGAACGGAAAGCCGCTCGACGAGCGGATCGGAGAGCGCGAGCTGCGCAAGATCGATGCGCGCAAAGCGGTGACGCGAAGCATCTGGGAGGGGTTCGCGATGTTCGGCATCATCGGCTGGTCAGTAGCGATTCCGACGCTCACAGGCGTGGCCATCGGCGTCTGGCTCGACGGCAACTATCCGTCGCGGCACTCGTGGACGCTCACCATGATCGTCATCGGCCTCGTCATCGGATGCCTGAGCGCATGGCGCTGGGTCTCGGAGGAGCACCGGAACATCGACAAGGAGAAGTGACATGATAGCGAATCTGCTGGCGACTTTCGGAGGTTTCCTGCTGGGCCTCCTCTTTTTCGGCGGACTCTGGCTGACGGTGCAGAAAGGCCTCGCGTCGCCGCGCCCGGCGCTCCTCTTCCTCGCCAGCTCGCTCCTGCGCACGGCCATCGTGATTGGCGGATTCCTCTTCATCGCCGCCGGAAACCCGGAGCGATTGCTCTTCGCAGTTGGCGGATTCGTGGCTGCCAAAGCGCTGAGCGTGCTGATTGGACGCCGGGGCGACGCAGCGGACAATCGCGGCAAGGAGGAGAAACCATGCACCTGAGCAGCGACCAGGTCATTTTCTGGCAGTCGGGATTTCTGAAGCTGAACCTGACCATCGTCACCACCTGGGCATTGATGCTGCTGCTCGCAGGCGGTTCGGCGCTCATCACGCGGCGACTCTCGACGGATGTGCGCATCTCGCGCTGGCAGAGCGTGCTTGAAATCATCGTCACGATGGCCCGCCAGCAGATCGGCGAGGTCGGGCTGGAAAAGCCCGAAAAGTATCTCCCCTACATCGCCACGCTCTTCCTCTTCATCGCCACGGCCAACCTCTGCACGGTCATTCCCGGCTACGAGCCGCCGACCGGCTCGCTCTCCACCACGGCGGCGCTCGCGCTCTCGGTCTTCATCGCCGTGCCGCTCTTCGGCATCGCGGAGAGCGGCCTCTTGGGGTACCTGAAAACCTACGCCGAACCGACGCCCATCATGCTCCCCTTCAACATCGTCAGCGAATTGACCCGCACGCTGGCGCTCGCCGTGCGTCTGTTCGGCAACATGATGAGCGGCGACATGATTCTCGTCATTCTCATCACGATTTCGCCGCTTGTCTTCCCGGTGCTCATGAACATTCTCGGACTGTTGACCGGCATGGTGCAGGCCTACATTTTCAGCATCCTCGCCACGGTCTATATCGCCGCCGCAACCAGAACCCGTTAAAAATCAACCAGTTAACCAACACAAAACCATCATGGACACGCTTGCTATCATCGCGATTGTCTCCATCGTCACCGCCGGACTGACGATCAGCATCGGCGCCATCGGCCCGGCTCTCGGCGAAGGACGGGCCGTTTCGTCAGCCCTCGCTTCGCTCGCCCAGCAGCCCGACGCCGCCTCCGCCATCACGCGCACGCTCTTCGTCGGGCTGGCCATGATCGAGTCGATTGCGATCTATTGCTTTGTCATCTCGATCATCCTCGTCTTCGCCAACCCGTTCTGGAATTACGCCATCACGCAGGCCGGAGGACACTGAGAATGCTGATCGACTGGTTCACCGTGGCTGCCCAGCTCGTCAATTTTCTCATCCTGCTCTGGCTGCTGAAGCGCTTCCTCTACCAGCCGGTGATCGGGGCGCTCGACAAGCGGGAAAAGAAGATCGCCGACGAGCTGAAACATGCCGCGGACGTCGAGCGAGAGGCCGCGCGGGAGAACGCGGAGTGGCAGCAGAAGAACGACGAATTCGAACAACAGCGCCAGCTCATGCTGAAGCAGGCGACGGACGAGGCCGCGACCCGGCGTAACGCGCTGCTCGACGAGGCGCGGGAGGAGTCCGACGCTCTGCGTTCCAGGCTGCTCGAAACCCTGAAGCGCGAGCAGGAGGAGCGGCGGGAGGAGAGCGAGCGGCGTATCAGCGACGAAATATTTGCGCTTGCCGGAAAACTGCTGACGGAGCTGGCCGACGAGTCGCTCGAATCGCGTATCATCGACAAGTTCTGCCGCAAGCTCGAAACGAGCGGCGACATGATTGCCGGACGATTCGGCGACAAGAACGGAACGCCGAAGCAAGCGGTCGTGCGCACCGCCTTCCCGCTCGATCAGGCTCAGCGAGGAAAGCTGAGCGATACGATCACGGCGCTGCTCGGCTCCGAGGCTCCCCTGTCATTTGAACTGTCGGACAAAGCCGGTTGCGGCATCGAGTTTTGCGTGAATGGCTTGTGCGTTTCGTGGCATTTCGAGGCGGCGCTCGACGCACTGAAGCAGGCCGCCGAAGCGCACCGTGTTGGTGCGGTGGAGGGAGATTCGGCGAATGCAGAATAGGAGCGCATATCCGCTGGACAAGGCACTCGAAAACCTTCGTCAGTCGCGGGAAGGTTGGTCAGCAAACCTCTCTCTCGTCGAGGAGGGCGTCGTCACGACCGTGCTGAACGGCATCGCCAAAATCGACGGACTGCCGGGCGTTAGCTGCGAGGAGCTGGTGCAGTTCCGCGACGACCTTTTTGGCATCGCCTTCAACATCGATCCCGGCGAGGTGGGCATCGTGCTGCTCGGCGATTACTCCCGGCTCAGAACCGGTGAGCGGGCAAGTCGCACGGGGCGCGTTACGGACGTGCCGGTCGGCGACGCGCTCATCGGGCGCGTGATCGATCCGCTCGGCCAGCCGCTCGACGAACTCGGCCCGGTCAAAGCCACCAAACGCTGGCCAATCGAGCGCCCCGCGCCGCCCATCATGGATCGTGCTCCGGTCACCGTGCCGCTGCAAACCGGCATCGAGGTGATCGACGCCATCGTGCCCGTCGGACGCGGCCAGCGCGAGTTGATCCTCGGCGACCGCCAGACTGGCAAGACCTCCGTGGCGCTTTCGGCCATGATCAACCAGCGCGGCAACGAGGTGCTCTGCATCTACTGCGCCATCGGCCAGAAAGCCGCGTCGGTCGCCAAAGCGGTCGCGGTCTTGCGCGAGCGTGGCGCAATGGAACACTCCATCGTGATGGTCACGGAGGGCAACGACCCGCCCGGCCTGCAATACATCGCCCCTTACGCCGCCACGACCATCGCGGAATACTTCATGCAGCAAGGCCGCGACGTGCTGATCGTCTACGACGATTTGACCAACCACGCCCGCGCCTACCGCGAACTGTCGCTCCTGCTCAAGCGCCCGCCCGGACGCGAAGCCTTCCCCGGCGACGTATTTTATATCCACTCGCGACTCCTGGAGCGGGCCACGCACCTGAGCCGCGAACTCGGCGGCGGCTCGCTGACCGCGCTGCCAATCATCGAAACCGAGGCGCAGAACATCGCGGCCTACATCCCGACCAACCTGATCTCCATCACCGACGGCCAGCTCTATCTCTCGCCGACGCTCTTCGAACTCGGCACTCTGCCCGCCGTGGAGATCGGTAAATCGGTCTCGCGCGTCGGCGGCAAGGCGCAACTCGCCGCCTACCGCGCGGTTACCGGCAGCCTCAAGCTCGCCTACGCGCAGTTCGAGGAGCTGGAAAACTTCGCACGCTTCGGCACCCGGCTGGACGACGCAAGCCGCAACATCATCGACCACGGCCAGCGAATCCGCGAATGCTTCAAGCAGGACGAGTTCGACGTACTTTCGCTGCCCGAACAGTTGCTCATCCTCCTCGCGCTGACCGAAGGGAGCTTCGAGCGGATCGGGCTGGACGGGATGCGCGAGGCGATGGCAGCGGTGCGCAAGTCCGCCGTGTCACTGCCGAAGGATCTGGTGGCGCGAATTCTCTCCGGCAAGGCGCTCGACGATGTCGACCGGCGCGTCATGCTTGAAACCGCGAAACGGGCGCTCGAACACTTGGGGAAAGCTCATGAGTGAATCGATTGAACTCCTGCGCGGCAAGATCGCTCACGCGGGCACGCTCGGCTCGGTGGTCAGAACCATGAAAACGCTCGCCGCCGTCAACATCCGCCAATACGAAGAGGCTGTCCGGGCACTCGGAGACTATTACCACACCGTCGAACTCGGCCTTTTCGGCTGCCTGCATCTGACTGAAAATGGCCACTCGGCGTTCCGTCACGAGAAGCGCTCAGAGGCGCTGACCATCGCCATCGTGTTCGGCTCCGATCAGGGGCTGGTCGGCCAGTTCAACGACCTCATCGCCGAAACTTTCCAGCGCGAACACGTCACCATTCCAGGAGCAATTGCCGTAATTCCGGTTGGCGAGCGTGTGCAAAGCAGGCTCGAAGAAGGCGCCATTCGCGCCGAAACGCTCTTTGCGCTGCCGAACTCGGTCAGCGCTATCACGCCGCTGGTCGGCGACCTGCTCAGCGAGGTGGAGCGTCTGCGCGAAAAAACGCCCTCGATCACGCTCCGCCTCTACCACAACAGCCCGGTCAGCGGCGAACAGTACCGACCGGTATCAAAGCAACTGCTGCCATTCGACCAAACATGGGCAACCGAAATTGCCATACGCATCGGTAAATGGCCGACCCGCTCAAAACCTGAAATCCTCAACGGCGTAGAGAGCTTGCAGTGGGCGCTGATTCGGGAGTACCTCTTCGTCTCGCTCTACCGGGCCTGCGCCGAATCACTCGCCGCTGAAAACGCCAGTCGCCTCTCCGCCATGCAACGCGCCGAAAAAAACATCGACGACATGCTCGAAACGCTGACACGCCTTTACAACGAACGCCGCCAGGCCGGAATCGATGAAGAGCTGTTCGACGTCGTCTCCGGCTTCCAGTCGCTCGGCGATAACAGCGATTTCAATTCATGAACGGCTGACTCAAAGCGATGATTGCGACCATGTAGATATAGTGATAACAACTTTTTATGACGACATCTTGCAAAATAATTCAGTAAAAAAGCGCGATGATGCCCAATGCAGCGTATAACAATGAAATTTTATTGCCTGATAAAAAATAGTATTCTCGGTTCTGATCCTGATAACCCAGGATCAGAACCGAATAAAATGACAGCACGCCTCTACCCGAGAAACAAAAACCTCTCAGCGTTTTTATTGCACAGCATATCTTTTTCTTCAAGAGTAAGCGTATCAGTCTCGAAAAAGTAATTCAGATATGCGCTATAAGCGCTTATATCCTGAAGATTGATCATGAAATCGGTTCCAAAAATAATGCGTTCGACCAACCGCCTCCTGCTCGTTTTTTCAAAAGTATCCAAAAAAGCCTTTAAATCATGATAAGACTTCTTGTTAACTCCCTGATACGAAATATCGGTATAAAAATTTTCATATGTATAGTGACCGGTTTTAGGATCGATTTCAAGAATCATATCCGCGATTTTTCTGCGCCATCCTTCACTTTCAACACCACCAAAATGCGCAAGATTGAGTCTGAGATTTCTGTATTCCTTCAACACGGATTCCCATTTAAAAGGACTGGAAAATTCTTTATAGCTTTTATCCACGAGAAAACCTCCTGGACTGCAATGCGCAGTTATCGGGATATTGTTATCCACACAATACTTGTACATGTGTCGTACTTTATCTTTCTCCTTGCTATTTTCTGGCCAAGGGTCGAAACCAAGTGGAGGGTAGACCTTTATGCCCAAAAAACAATGCGAACCTATCGATTCGATATTGCCATTGAAATCCTTCCACTTTATCTGTATAGCATCGATGTTTTTGCGCCGTTGTTGATGAGTTAAATCATTTCCAAATTCTTCAAAATTATCCTTCAAAACATCCTCTAATTTCATTGAAGCACCACTGTTATCGCCATGCGCCCTCATTGTATAATTTTTCGTATTGATTCCCATAAACGGAATGATCTGAAAAAGCGGTTCAGGATGCCCTTTAACATAATCATTCCTGTGACGATAATAATCCCGTATTCCGATAAATAAATCTTCAACCTGAGCAACGATAGGCTTCCATCTCACTTTGTAGGTCAGATTCGTTTTACCTGAATCTTTCAACCCGAAATCCATGATGAGCGGGGTCAACACAATTTTCTCGTACTCTTTCTTTTCACCATTGCCTGAAATCACAAGAGAACTGTTCAATGGTAAATTATTTCTCAAATCCTCTTCCATCTGGATAAGACAATCTCCAATATCTGTCTCCATGATAGCCAGCAAATTCATCACATTGCCAAGTTTTTCCTTAGCCTTATCCAATACACTCGACTGTATCTGAGAAAGCGTTTTCTCTCTTTTTTCCGTATTGCCAAATTTAATATAAAGCATCACGAATGAACCCAATAAAAGAGCTGAGATAAAATAGAGCGCCAACTTGATAACCTTAATCTGATCAGTCAGCAAAAGCATTATAACGACAGCCGGAATGACAAACAGAAACACCACAAGAGCCATCTTGAAAGTCTTGGCATATTTCAACAATAGCGGCTTTATTTTAGGCTTCACATTATCATTATAAATCCTCTTGATAATGGCCGTAAGATTTGGATGGCTCAAATTCATCATGTGGCAATGTGAATCATAAAAATATCGCATACTGACCTCCTTTCTCGAAGATTTGTTTTTGAGATGCATTTAATTCACAAGCAAAAACATGGCCACTCGGTTTCAGATTGACGAACATCCCTGAACTCCCTTTAAGATAGTTCAAAAAAACGGAACAATCAGTTTAAGCAGCTCGATTTTTCTACGGTTATGAGCGATAACATCGGCCAGCAGATCGGCCCGTGCTTGCTTTCTGGCTGTATGCCGCATGAGTGATTCGAGAATAGCCGCATTGTTCATCAGGGTCTGAAGAGCATACCCGACGGTGAAATCGTGAAACCGGAACGCTTTTCGCCAGAGCTTTTCGTACAAGGCCGTTGCCGCAGTTGCATCATCTGCATCGAGCGCCTGCTCTGCGGCCTCGGCGGCAAGTTGTCCGCTTTTCAAGGCATAGTAGATGCCTTCACCAGTCAGCGGATCGACAAAACTTCCGGCATCTCCGGCAAGCAACACGTTTCCGCGGCCTCGCTTTCCCGGAAAGGAACCCATCGGAAGCGGCCACGCCCTGAGCGTGCCCGGCTCCATTCCCGCATTTTTCAGCCTCCCGGATGCCATCGCGCTTTCGGTGACAAACCGCTCGAACAAACGCTTGAGTCCCCGTTGATCTGTAAAGCGGGTAAAAACGCCAACCCCGATATTGGCTCGTTGCCTGCCTGCCGGAAATACCCAGCCATACCCCGGCAGCATCGATTTTTCGTAATGCAGCTCGATTGAGTCGGTAAGCCCCTCGACCTGCGAAAAATAGGCGCGAATGGCAAAACCCGTATGGTTTTTCTTGTTGTTGTTCAGTTTCAGCCGTTTGGCTATCGGCGAATAGAATCCATCGGCGGCAATGACAACGCGCCCGGCGAACTCACCTTTGGTGCTGATGAGGCCGCTCGCCCGATTGCCGTGTATGAGAATATCGTTGACGGCAGTATTTTCAAGAAGGGTAATTGACGGATGCTCTTTGACCGCAGCCATGATGCAATCATCGAGGATTTTTCTCGGAATGACATAAGCCTCGCCCGAAGAACATCCGGCTTGCGAAATATTGCCGTGCACAATGCCACCAGACGGAGAAAAGAGGGTAACACCTTGAAAAAACGTCAGTTGCCCCACTCTTTGACGGACAATTTCGAGAACGCCCATCTCTTGCAGCAAAGAGGAGGCCACCGAGGTGATGCCATCTCCGCAAACCTTCTCTCGCGGAAAGCGCTCCTTTTCGAGCAGCAAGACCTTGCACCCTTTCCGAGCAAGAAACAGCGCCGCCGAACACCCCGCCGGGCCAGCCCCCGAAATCACCGCGTCATATGAGGCCATACCAATGATTGTGGATGTTGAACGTTCGGGTTGAAGTAACCTGCATTGCTTCAGCAACTTACAGAACGCTCACTGATTTTCCGCCATCAAGATGCTCATCCTGCCTTAAGCAAAAGCCAAAGTCTCCGGCTTTTATCCAAACCGCTGGATAGAGATTTGGTGACGTCCTTCCCCACTCTGGCACTCCCCCCAGCCGCTGAACAGCATCCCGGCGGTGATGTTCAGGCTTGCATTGCTTGCCTGAGTGCAGTAGCATCGAAGACCAGCCTGATCGCAGAAATCCGGTTGCCCGTAACGGTAAAGAATTCAGCGGTGCGAATCACCCCTGCGGGAGAGGCGGTATCGCAATCATACAGCAACGCCGCCCCGGTTTCATCATACAATTGCTGCAACAATGTGACCTCCTTCACCATCTGACGGAATTGGGTCAATGCCGCGATGAAATCATCGGCTTTCGTAAACGTGTCCATGCTTCCTCTGAAATCGAGGTCGTCAGCCAGACAGTTGCGAGCCGAGACAAAATCCCCGCTTGTCCATGCGAGATGATAGGTTTCGATCAGCTTTCGGGTATCCATGGTGAGAAGCTCCTGTTTTGTTCCTGAAACTTTCCGGCAACGCTATAAATAATATACAATTGCGGCTATTGAACAACCTCCCTGCCCTTTCCTGCAATCCTGCCATCGATACATCTTTTGAAGACAATCTCCTGGCAAGCAGTTTCTTGTGGCTGCGACAGGAGATTTTTAAGAATAGTAGACGGCATTGGATTGATAATCAATGCCAAAACGCGACTTTACAGGATGGTACACAAACCTTAGAACCTTTCCGTTACCCGAATAGTGCCTCCATTTGCTCCAGTTACTCACGTCCCGCAGAATATTCCTCCTCAAAGCCACGATCCGTAGAACAAACCTTTTTCAGCCTTCCATTGTTGATGAGAGCGTACGATGACGCACCACACTGATAACGACGGAGGAGATCATGAACACCGTAATACTGATGCTGACAAGCCTGCTCTTGGCGGGATGCTCCGTGCTGGGAAAGCGGGAGGCCGCGGAACCGCACTTCGAAGTGCTGAATCACGATGGGCCGTTTGAGGTGCGTCGTTATGGCCCTATGGTGATTGCAGAAACCTTCCTTAACGAGGAGAGTTACAGCGCCGCAAGCGGCAAGGGCTTCAACCGGCTGGCCGGATATATTTTCGGCAAGAACCGGTCAAAAACGTCGATCAGCATGACAGCACCGGTTTTGCAGGAGCGCGGCAGCGAAAAGATATCAATGACGGCACCGGTCTTGCAGCAACCCGGCAAAGGCGGATGGAGTATGGCGTTCGTGCTTCCCGAAAGTTTTACTCTGGAGTCGGCCCCCGAACCGCTCGATCCCGAAGTGAAGCTCAGAGAGCTGCCACCCTCAACGATTGCCGTGGTCACCTTCTCGGGCCTGCACTCCGCCGCAAATCTTGAAAAGTACGGCAGGCAACTTCAAGACTGGCTCAAAAAACAGGGCTATCGCGCGCTTTCGGAACCCAGGCTCGCCTCGTACGATCCGCCATGGACCCTTCCCTTCCTGCGGCGTAACGAGGTGCAGATAAAGATCGAGCCCGATCTCCCGGAAATCAAGTGACGGATACCCGGCGGATGGGTATATTGAGACCGGAAAGCGCTCTTTAACCATCAAAACATCTCACGTATGGCCATGACCGTTGAAATCAGGGACAACAAGCTCTGCATCGAAATCGACCTCGAAAAACCGACCCCGTCGTCATCCGGCAAAACCCTCGTTGTCGCCAGCACCCACGGCAACGCCGTCACCGACGTCATGATCGAAGGCAAACCCGTAACCATCGGCCTGAACGCCTACATCAAAAAGTGAGACGAACCGGCAGAAGGTGGCTGTCTCAAAAGTGTTCATTCAGTAATTTATTTTCGATTTTGTCTGTCATTCTGAGTCCGACGCAGTCGGGCGAAGAATCCAGATTAATCTTGTAAAACATTACAGAATAGTCGATTATTGCGAATATCCGAAAACTGGATTCTTCACTGCGTTCAGAATGACAATCGAATAAAGACTTGACTGTTCGTGATTGAATGACTTTTGAGACTGCTTCTTCTGCTTGTCACTCAACCGTTCGCTGAGCCTGAGCGATTGCTTTTTTCAGGGTTTAATTTACCAAAAGGTAATCCTTTTCTTTTGTCACATCTTCAATGACCGTCAGCCCGCAAAAGACCTCTACATCGCCAAACTGTTTCGGCGATATCACCTTATCCTTGAAATTCTCCCTGATTTTCACCATAAGTTCCGGATGAACGGTGACGGTTGACGGATTTTTGACGTTACGGAATCCAAACAACATAGCAGCCAATATTTTTTCACGAAAAAAATCATCGCCTATCTCATACCTCTTTCCCATGTCACTTCCTGTTTTCGTTCTACAAATATATATGATTCACGATTCATTCATGCCGATTCAAGAGTATCTGAAATCCATTTATTCACGCTTTTTCCGGCTTTTGATGCTTTGATGAAGACTTTGTGATGCAATTCGGGACTCATTCTCAGTACAAGCTTGCCTGAAAATGGTTTGTTTGGCTCTTCTCCCCGCTCCTTGCAAAAATCGAGATAATCATCGACCGATTCGCGGAATGCCTGTTCAATTTCATCGACATTCGTCCCTTGGAACGTTACGACATCGCGCGTATTGAGCACCTCGCCATGAAAAAGCTTCGCCTCGTCATCGTACTCGACATGGCCACTGTATCCTTTGTATTTCAGCATAATTAGCGAACTCCGGCTTCTTGCAGAAAACGTCTCATCGATTGTAACGCCCCTCTATCGGTCTCCTTTCTGGTGTGAGGCCGGTGAAACACTGCCCGCACACCATTGAGCACTATCCGCACCCGCGAACCTCTGCCCTCCGACAAATCAGCGCCAAGAGCCACCAGCAGACTTTCGATCTCCGACCAACTGACATCCGCCCTGACAGGGTTCTCGAATATCTGCTCCGGAACCTTTTCGTGCCTCTTGTACGCGGTACTATTGTACGATAGCAGAGTCGGTTTTGCAAACCCGCCAACAGCCACTCGTCACCAGCTCAAATTCGAACGGCTGATCACCATCAAATAACCTGATCATAGGCGTGACACTGAAATCTGCCGGATAAAAGAGAAATTATTTACCTCATTTAATTACGTCCCTCATGCATTTCCTTCGCACAACACAGTCAATACAAAACCTTTGTTTTACTCCCCATCATCTTCATTCTTTTTCCCGGCTTCATACCGTTGAGCGATCTCTTTGACCAATCGGTCGAAGTCGCTTTCGAAGAATCTGTCCTGAACGATGCGGTATTTCTCGAACTCGCTTTCGGCATGGGCTTTGGCGATTTCCGCCGTCACCTTTCCGGCATCCTGAAGTATTTCACGGTCGGTGGCTGCAATAAACCGGTTGAGGCGGGTTTCCCAGTCCTGCATAGTCATGGGAATCTTGCGCAGGGACATGTCTTCGGCGACATCCAGGTAAGCATTTACCAGCCGCGCCAGTTGCGCTATTTCGTGTTCAGTGAGGTAGTTTTTGGCCACAGCCACGTCGAACTTCTGAATTTTCCCTCGCGGCGCATCCGTCCAGTTGGTCAGGCCCATATGCTCTTTCCCGGCATCGGCACGATTGACGATCACTTCCGCCGCTGTCTGGCCGTGAATGGCCCAGTGCAGTTTGTTCTGAACCGTGGCGAAAAAGCGTTTCGTCGCTTGCGCCGTTACGTCATAATCGATGGAGGTTGCGTAAATGTCGGTGATTTTCTGATAGAACTTGCGCTCTGAAAGCCGGATTTCCCGGATGCGCTGTAAATGCTCTTCAAAGTACTTTTCCGTCAGAATGGAGCCACCACCTTTTATCCGCTCATCATCCATCACATATGCTTTGATGGTGTACTCCTCGATAACGGCGGTTGCCCACTTGCGGAACTGCACGGCACGTTCGGAGTTTACCTTGTAACCAACGGCAATAATCGCGGGCAGCTTGTAGTGTTGGGTGTTGTAGCTCTTGCCATCGCTGGCAGTTATTCGAAAATTTCGAATAACTGAATCCTCCTGCAACTCACTATCGGCAAACACTTTTTTCAGATGATAGTTGATGGTATGAGTTTGTACATCGTAAAGCACCCCCATCATCTTCTGCGTCAGCCAGATGCTTTCATCGGCGTACACGGCTTCGACGCCCGCCGAGCCAGTGGCCGCAATAAAAGTCAGATACTCCGCCGCCGATGAGCGGACGATAGAGGGTTGTTCTTTTGCTTTTTTCTTCCTGCTCATTGGCTTTTGTCTCAAGTTTCAAACAGTAACACGCAGCATCGGAAACAGTTATCCAAATTTTTCGGATGACTGAATCGTCTTGTCTTGACGTTCACCCAACTCTATACACCTTCATCACCTCGTCGCCCAAGTGATTGATGACTTTTACCGCAATCCTTCCCGTCGCGGGTTTTTCAAACGGTCTTGATATGTCGCTGTTCAGGGTTGCCCAGGTTTCTTCGTTGATTTCTGACTTTAGCGTTGTTTTCAGCGCTTTGTAGGGGTCGTTTGCGCCGAGGAAATATGCCTGGCGGACGAAGAAGGATTCCATGTTGTAGTCGGTGTCGATGAACCAGCAGGCTATGCCTTCGGCTCCGTCGCTGCGGACTTCGCCGGTGTTGGGGTGGAAGACGTCCACGCCGTTGACGCGGACCTGTATTTTGCCGTCCGGGGCGTCGAGAATGTCGATGTCCGGCTCGCCGAAGATGACGAAGAGGTTGCCTTTGCCGGTGTTTTTGAGGTCGCCCGACATGTGCAGGTCGGCGTTCATCCGGGCTTTGAGCACCGGGATTCTGCCGAGTTTGTTGAACTCGGAGGAGTGCGCGTCGTAGTTGAAGGCGCAGGCGACCAGCACGTCAAATCCGGCGTCTCCGGCTTCGCGGGCGGCTCCGACCAGGTCGGGGCGCGAGACGGTGCCGAATTCGGGGCCGATGAAGATGGCCGCGCGGCGCTCGGTCGTGCCGTCGGCTTCGAGGTAACGCCCTTCGGCGCAGACCAGCTCGCCGGGCCACGGGGTGAGCGAAATGAAGTCGATCTTGTCGCTCTTGTTCGCCTGCTGGACGCCGGAGGTTCGGAGGTTTTCGAGGATCATCGAAACGAAGCTCTGCTGGTCGTCGTAGCCGCTGCCAGTTTCGGCGAGAGAATCGATGAGGTCGTCCTCTTCATCGACGCCAAGCACGCGGTGCGGCGAGAGGCTTTCGACGGTGAACGGCCCGGCGACGCGCACTTTCTTCCGGTCGATGTACGGTTTGTCGTAGAGGTACTCGAATTCCGCTTTGGCGGCGATGGAGGCGTCGATCTCCTGCTGCCGCGCGATGCGCCGCTCCCACCATGCGGCGTGGAGGCTCCGGGTTTCGTCGGGCCAGCTTTTCGAGGCTTCGCGCGGGATTTCCCACTCCTGCCACGCTTTGCCGAGCGCCTGGTTGAGCTGCTGGCGGAGCGGTTCGAGCTGCTCCTGATGCCGCTCCCAGATGACGTCGATTTCGGCGTTGTTGGCAATCGATTTCAGCGTGATGTGCGGCACGCGCTCATAGACGAAACCGTGCCGGATGTCGCCTCTCGCGGGCTGCGACGACGGCGCCGAACCGGTGATTTCAGCCTCCCTGAGCTGCCCATCGCGGCTGTCGGCAAGCAGGTAGTACGAGTACCGCGCCCCCATGATGCGCGCCCGCGCCAGAGCAAGCGCCACGCGGGAAGTGTCAATCGTAATCCACCGCCGCCCCCACTGCTCGGCCACATACGCCGTCGTCCCCGAACCACACGTCGGATCAAGCACAAGATCACCGGGATCGGTGGACATCAGGATACATCGTTGTATAACTTCTTCGTTTGTTTGAACAACATATGTTTTCTGATAACTAACTGACAAACTAACCCAAAGATTAGTGATTTTCCTAAAGGGCCAATCATTTACATTCAGTCTATAACCAAGAGATTTTCCTTCTCGTAAAAATCTTTGTGCACGCCCTATTCGTACCAATTTTTCACGATTTGTAACCCAACTTCCTTTATTCGGTGGCGGAAAGCTCTCACCTTGCCATTCAAACATAAAGTCGGTTTCAGGTGAATAAGACGGTGCCAGAAGCGAAAATAATCGGAATATTTTTTTGTTTTGTAAATCAGGATTTTCGCGATCAGCAATTGATGTGGTTTCTATTTTGCCTTCTGCTGTTTCAAAAAAACGATAATGTTGAGTTAATGATGTTATTGGTTCATACAAAGGACGAAATTTTAGTGAGTCAATTTTACGGGCAAACATAATAATGTGATCATGCATTGTCTCGACATATGTCGCACCGAGTGGTAATGTTTTTTTACGAAATACAATATTTGCTACAAAGTTTTCTATCCCAAATACTTCTGCGAGAACAAGAGTTAATAAGGCTTCATTTTCTGAGTTGATCTGCACGAAAATCGAGCCGGATTCGGTAAGCAAATCCCTTGCCACAGTCAGGCGGTCGCGGAGATAAGTCAAGTACGAATGGATGCCGTCGCGCCAGGTGTCGCGGAACGCCTTGACCTGCTCCGGTTCGCGCGTGATGTGATCGGTGTTGCCGTCCTTCACGTCGCGGCTGGTGGTTGACCACTGGAAGTTCGAGTTGAACTTGATGCCGTACGGCGGATCGAAATAGAAGCACTGCACCTTGCCGCGAAGCCCCTCGCGCTCGGCGAGGCTCGCCATCACCTGCAAACTGTCGCCGAGAATCATGCGATTCGCCCAATGTGCGTCGTGCTGGTAGAACTCGGTTTTGGCGTTGTCGTCCGGCAGGCCGTTGAAGTCGGCGAAAAGATCGAACTGCGTATCGGCAGCCTTGGCCTCGGCCCGGCTGCGGCGCAAAAGATCGTCGATGAGCACCTTCGGGTGCACCTTCTCCTGAATGTAGAGCGGCGGAGCCGGAACCACGAGGTCGGACCAGTCCTGCTCGTCCTTGCCGCGCCACGCAAGCTGCGGATCGAGATCGCGGTTCCGCCGCTCGTACGCCACGCGAACGGCGCTCTGCTCCTGCCTGTCCATGACGGACTGATGCTCGGCGGTCGGTATGTTCTTGCGAGTCGCCTCGTCGTGCCGAAAGATGTCGATGTCGAGCGGTAACGATTGCTTTTTTGCCATGATAGTGTTGATTACGCGACTGTAAACCTGGGAGCGCCGAGTGCCTGCTCGATTCTTTCTTTACCTGGGAGCGCCAAGCTCCAGCTTGG
>JAAXXD010000019.1 GCA_013334655.1 Chlorobaculum sp.
GGCGCTGTTGCCGGGCCGGGAATCGCGTTTCTCGGCTTGCAGATGTTTCACAGCGGCTACCGTCCGCTTTTCTGGCTCTCGATGCTGCCGGGGCTGCTCGCCGTACTGATCATCGCGCTGTTCATAACCGAGCGCAAAAAAGCCGCGCCATCCGGCCCGTCGCAGAGCCTGAAGCTCTCCCTCTCCGGCTTCAGTGGCCGGGCGCGATTCTTTTTTCTGATCGTCGCGCTCTTCGCGCTTGGCAATTCAAGCGATGCATTCCTGATCCTCAGAGCCGGGCAACTCGGCGTTCCGGCAGCGATGATTCCGGTGGTCTATCTCCTCTTCAATCTCATCTATTCCCTGACCGCAATTCCCGCCGGGATCGCTGCCGACAGATATGGCAAGAAGCGCCTGATTCTGAGCGGTTTTCTGCTGTTCGGAGTGCTTTACGCCGGATTCGCTCTTGCGACGACTCCACATGCCGCCTGGCTGCTGTTCAGCCTGTACGGCGTGTTCATGGGTCTGACCGAGGGGATTCAGAAAGCGTTTCTCGCAACGCTCGTGCCCGATTCTCTCAAAGGCACGGCCTACGGAATTTATGCTGGAGCGATCGGCATTGCAGCGCTGCCATCGAGCATCATCGCCGGATTGCTGTGGGACAAGGTCTCTCCGGCGGCGACCTTTTGGTTCGGCGCGATTATGGCGGCTTTTTCCGCGCTTCTTTTTCTGATGCTCATCGCCGGAATGCGTGACAGATCATCAGTCACCGGCTAAGCGACTGCCGAACAGACTTCGATATTGCGTGAACAACAGAAAACAGGGAATGAGAAAACGTTTGTCTTCCCCAGTCGAAAAGAATCAGCAGACCAGTGCTTTTTCTCTCCTTCTTTCCATGAACATGGATGATTTTTCTGATAAATCACTTTATCTGTGACGGCAAACAGCAAAAGATTTGACTGAAGTCCAGATGTTTTTCGGATCGACTCACCCCGGCTTGAAAGCCGGGGCAATATGAAGATGCAAGATGAGATGAATGTCCGTCGGGATAAATCCCTCCTGAATATGACAGAGTCCATCGCTCGCTTCATCAACCCCGTCCCGAAAGCTTTCGGGACGGGGTTGATAAAGAAAGAATAAATCTGGGCTTTAGCCCAATTTCTTTTTCAGAGTTGGCTGCGTTCTTCCTCGAACAAATATACACACGGTTCATTGTCCGTGTGCAGTATGGCACCGGATACGGGCGGCTCGCATGTATGGTGATTTACCGCCCCTTGAGCAGGGCGACGAGGCGATCCTTGTCAACGCGGTGCTTGAAGGCCATTTTGCCGTCGATCAGGATGACGGGGATGCTCAGGCCGTAGCGCTCCAGGAGGTCGGCGTCACCGGAAATATCCTTTTTCTCGATGTCGAAGGGAATGCGTTTGCGCACCGCTTCGAGCACTTCGAGCGCGTCGTCGCAGAGGCAGCACTCCGGCTTGCCGTAGATAACGAGTTGTGGCTTCATGGCTTCAGCGCCTCCCGCGCCGCCGGTTCGCGCAGCACTTCGATGATGGCGTCGAGGTCGAGCGCGGTCTGCTCGGAGGTGACGAGATTTTTGAGCGCGTAGATGCCCGATTCGAACTCCGACTGGCCGACAAAGAGCGCGTAGGCCGATCCAGTGCGGTTGGCTTCGCGCATCTGCGCCTTCATGCTCCGCCCGGCGAGGTCGATTTCCGTGCGGATGCCCGCCTTGCGCAGCCGGAAAGCGACCTGCATGGCGTGGCTGGCAAGCTCCTGCTGCTGGACAATGACGCAGACAAGCGGCCCGTGCGGGTTGAGCGTTGCGAACAGCCCCTGCTTCTCCATGACGATCATCAGCCGCTCCATGCCAACGGCGAATCCCACGGCAGGCAGATCGTTCGATGACCCGAGTTCACGCGCCAGGCCGTCGTAGCGACCGCCGCCGCCGATGGCGTCCTGAGCGCCAAGCTCGGAGCTGGTCACTTCAAAAGCGGTGTGGCAGTAGTAGTCGAGGCCGCGCACCAGCAGTTGATCGACGTCATAAGCGATCTGGCGGTCGTCGAGGTAGGCAAGCACCGCCTCGAACTCGGCCACGGACTCCGGCTTGAGCGAGGCGTAGAGGCGCGGCGCTTCGGCGATCATCTCCTTGAGCGCGGGATTTTTCGAGTCGAGAATGCGCAGCGGATTCTTTTCGAGCCGCTCTCTGGACGGCTCGTCGAGGTCGGCTTCGTAAGGCTGGAAGTAGGCCCGAAGCGCCTCGCGGTAGCGGGCGCGGTCGTCGAGGTCGCCGAGCGAGTTGATGCGCAGCCTGAGACCGTGCAGGCCGAGCGTTTCGAACACCTGCATCATGAAGGTCAGCGCCTCGGCCACCGCCGCGGGCGACGAAACGCCAAGCAGCTCCGCGCCGAACTGCGTGAACTGGCGCTGGCGGCCAGCCTGCGGGCGCTCCTTGCGGAACAGGTCGCTGATGTACCAGAGCTTGTGTACCGGAGCCTGCGAGAGCAAGTTCTTCTGCAAACAGGCGCGCATCACGCCAGCGGTCATCTCGGGCCGAAGCGTCAGCGAGCGTCCGTTGGGGTCGGGCAGAAAGGTGAACATCTCCTTGCCAACAATGTCGGTGGTCGCGCCGATGCCGCGCTGGAACAGCTCGGTGTACTCGAAGGCGGGCGTGCGAATTTCGCTGAATCCGTAAAGCGCCGCTACCGAGTGGACGACCCCCTCGACATAGTGCCATCTCGAAATCTCGTCCGGGAAAATATCCCGCGTCCCTTTCACTGCCTGCAACTGCGCCATAACTCTATTTTCTCTCGACAATTAAATCTGGGGTAAATCCTTCTCCTCTTCACGGAACAACGCCAGCACCTCAGCGGGCGTCGCGGCTTCGATGAGCTTCTGGCGAACATCGTCCTTTCCGGCGATTCTCGTGATACGTCCGAGCAGCTTGAGATGCTCGGCGAGCATCGTCTCCGGTGTGGCGAGCAGGAAGACGATCTTGACCGGCTGATTGTCGATGGAGTCGAAATCGACCTCGCTGGAGAGCGTCACGAACGCCAGCACCGGTGCCAGCACCGCTGTGGTCTTGGCGTGCGGCAGGCCGATATTCTTTCCGATGCCCGTGGACATCTCCTGCTCGCGCTTCCGCACATCCTCGGCGAGCAGCTTGATGTCCCTGACCTTTTCATGACCGGCCACCATCGCGACCAGCCTGTCGATCACTGCATCCTTTGAACCCGAATCGAGATTCAGGTAGATGTGCTTTTCCGAGAGAAGGGCTTCGATTTTCATGGTCGATAACAGCATTGCAGAGTGTAAACGCAAGATCGCAAACCCACGCGCACCGGGGAACCATGCCGGTCAGTCCGGCCTCGATGGCGAAACCTGCGACGAGGCGCAGAGCCGGAGTTCACGATTCCATCAACAGAGGAGCACCTCTGAAAAAAAAGAACGGGAATATAAAAAAAACATCGTTTCCGTCCCGGTTTCAACCGGCGAAAGATCACCAGTGATGCGAAAGAAAATAGAGCAGCGGAGAGACGAACATCACCGTGTCGAAGCGGTCGAGCACGCCGCCGTGCCCCGGAATGACGCCGGAGGAGTCCTTCACCCCTGCATCGCGCTTGAACATCGACTCCAGCAGATCGCCCGCGGGCGCGACCGCGCCGATGAGCAATCCGGCAACCATCGCCCGTCCGTCGGGGCAACCGCCGATATAGGTCGAGCAGAGCCAGGCGGCCAGAGCGCTTCCGGCAATGCCGACGAGGTAGCCCTCCCAGGTTTTTTTCGGGCTGATGCGGGGAAAGAGCTTCTTTTTGATGAACTTGCCGCCAAAGCCGCGTCCGCCGAAATAGGCGAAAATATCCGCCGCCCAGACGCACAGAAACAAGAGCAGCACCAGCGCTTCGCCGGAGCCCGCGCCTTTGGCCTCGGAAAGCCGGAGCCTGAGCAGCGAACCGAAGCTCAGGTTCACGTAGAGCAGGCCGACCAGGGTCGCGCCCAGGTTCATGAACTGCGAACCCTGATTCCGCCACAGCTCAAGCACATAAAGAAGCATGACCACGGCGAGAATCGCTTCCCAGTACTCGATAAACCCGAAATAGAAATCGAGCTGAATGAAAGCGGTCAGCGGCAAAAGCATGGCGATCGACGGTGGATGCGCACGCTGCGTGGCAAGCCGCCAGAACTCCCAGGTCGCCATGAGCGCGAGCACGAGCACCAACCCGAGGAAGTACGGGCCACCTTTTATATTGAGCCAGAGAAAGAGCGGAATGCCCACGACGGCCACCGCCACTCTCTGCATGAGATTGCTTTGCATCGGAACAGAAATTTCAACGATGCCCGGCGGGCATCGGGTTATCGGCATCCAGCAATGTCGGCCTCACCGGAAAAGAGCGGATCAGCTGAAAAAAGAGAAACAACGAAACCACCACCAGAACCCACCACTGCCAGGAGTCGAGCATTCCTGACGACGCTTCGCCAGCGCTGCCGGAATCCAGCCCGCTCTTCAGCAAGATGAAGGCTGCCAGGTTGTTTGTGCCGTGAGCGACGGCGGAAACCAGAAGGTTATCGGATTTCCAGTAAATATAGCCAATATACCACCCGAGCAAAGCGAGCGGCACCAAATTGAACCACTCAAGGTGAAACATGGCGAACACCGCGCCGGTAATAAACACCCCTTTCCCGGGAGAAAGGCTCAATGCGAGGCTTTTCTGTATGTAACCGCGAAAAAACAGCTCTTCGCAAAGCGCCGGAGTCAGCACGATCACCAGAAATGACAAAAGGATGCTGTCGAACGACGAGCCGCCAGCAAGCTTTCTGATAAACAGGTCGAGCGTGGCTTGCTGCTGCATAAGCGATTTTCCGAAAGCGCCCAGATGAGGCAGCAGAAGCATTTGCAATTCGACGATGGTGTACAGCGCGGGTTGCAGCAACAGCATTCCGGCCCCGGCCATCAGCGCCGTCCGAGCGCCGCTGCGTTTCCCCATGCCGAGCCAGCCAAGCGTCGCCTTGCCGAACACCCCTTCGCCGGTAAAGCTGCTGACAATCCAGAACACCGGCAGTGCAAGCACCAGAATCTGCCCGACAGCCTGGGCCGCCAGCATCTTCGACACTACCGGGCCGGTGAAACTCTGGAAACTGTCATCCAGAGAAATGCCACCCGTGACGAGAATGGTCAAAAACGCGCCGACAAGCGGATATGCGGCCAGAACCGAGAGCAACACCAGAATCGTGCCGAAAAGAGAAGGTCGTCCCGGATATTCCTTATTGCGAGTGATATTCATGAAAAAAGATGCACTTACTGATTGATTGCTCTGCGAGCAAAACGGGAAGATACCCTATTTCCGGAATTGAGGACAATAAACAAACATGACCTGCGATTTCATCCTGAATTGAACGCATTTTACCGAAAAGCTCATTATCTTCAGGATCACAAACACTTTCCCTGCGTATGTCTACAGACCAACTGCCGCCTGTTCCCGATAACCGCCCGCTCGACGGGCCTCAATCATAATATTCTGCATGAAAATTCTCGTTACCGGCGCTGCCGGATTCATCGGTTTCCATCTTTGCGAACGCCTCGCTTCAAGAGGTGACGAAGTGGTCGGCATCGACAACATCAATGATTACTACGACCAGCGCGTCAAATACGGACGACTCGCATACTCGGGCATCGATGAATCCGCCATCGAATACGGCAAGCCTGTTCAGTCGTCGAAACATCCCGGCTACCGCTTCGTCAAGCTCAATCTTGAAGACAAGGAGGGAATCGACAAGCTGTTCAGGACGGAAAAATTCGATGCGCTCTGCAATCTTGCCGCCCAGGCTGGCGTGCGGTACTCGCTCACCAATCCAGGCGCTTACGTCAGTTCGAATATCGTCGGCTTTGCCAATCTGCTGGAGGCGGCCCGCCACAACAACCTCGCCAATTTCTGCTATGCTTCAAGTTCGTCGGTCTATGGCCTGAACGAAAGTCAGCCCTTCTCGGTGCATGATAACGTCGATCACCCGCTCAGCCTCTACGCGGCGAGCAAGAAATCGAACGAGCTGATGGCGCACACCTACAGCCACCTGTTCCGCATTCCGACCACCGGCTTGCGCTTCTTCACCGTCTACGGCCCCTGGGGCAGGCCCGATATGGCGCTCTTTCTCTTCACCAAGGCCGCGCTCGAAGGTCGCCCGATTGACGTATTCAACTACGGCAACATGCAGCGTGATTTCACCTACATCGACGACATCGTCGAGGGTGTCGTGCGCGTGCTCGACCATCCGGCGCAGCCGAATCCCGACTGGAGCGGCGCTGATCCCGATCCCGGAACCTCATCCGCACCGTACCGGGTCTACAACATCGGTAACAATCAGCCGGTCAGCCTGATGGATTACATCGGAGCTGTCGAAAAGGCGCTCGGCAAAACCATCGAAAAAAACCTGCTTCCCATGCAACCGGGCGACGTGCCTTCGACCTACGCCGACGTGAGCGACCTGGTGAACGATCTCGGCTACAAACCTGAAACGACGGTGCAGGAGGGGGTGGATCGCTTCATCACCTGGTACCGTGAATTTTTCAACGTCTGAACCAGCGCCATTTCTAATGAAGAATACAAAAATAGCTGTAATCGGCCTGGGTTACGTCGGCCTGCCTCTCGCCGTGGAGTTCGCGAAGAAATTCCCGGTGACCGGTTTTGACATCAAACCGGGTCGGATCGAAGAGCTGAAAAAAGGGTGCGACTCAACCCTCGAAGTCAGTGAGGAGGGGCTCACCTCGGTGCTCGCGGCAAACAACCCGCTGAACGCGGCGGATGACAAAGGGCTCTTCGTCACCTCCGCAATCGCAGAGATCGCCGGAGCGAACATCTACATCATCACCGTGCCGACGCCGACCGACCGGCACAACCGTCCGGTGCTGACCCCGCTGGTCAGGGCGAGCGAAACCGTCGGACGGGTGCTGAAAAAGGGGGACATCGTCATCTACGAATCGACCGTCTACCCCGGCGCGACCGAGGAAGATTGCGTGCCGGTGCTCGAAGAGGTCTCCGGCCTGGTTTTCAACGAGGACTTTTTCGCGGGCTACTCTCCCGAGCGGATCAACCCCGGCGACAAGGAGCATACGGTCACAAAAATCAAAAAAGTGACCTCCGGCTCGACCCCCGAGGCCGCCCGAAAGGTTGACGATCTCTACCGTTCGATCATCACGGCGGGCACGCACCTGGCCTCGTCGATCAGAGTAGCCGAGGCAGCCAAGGTGATCGAGAACTCGCAGCGCGACATCAACATCGCCTTCGTCAACGAACTGGCGATGATCTTCAATCGCATGGGCATCGACACCCTCGATGTACTCGAAGCGGCGGGCAGCAAATGGAACTTTCTTCCTTTCCGCCCCGGCCTGGTGGGCGGCCACTGCATCGGCGTCGATCCCTACTACCTTGCGCAGAAGGCGCAGGAGTATGGCTATCACCCGGAGATCATCCTCGCGGGCCGACGCCTGAACGACAACATGGGCAAATATGTCGCTTCGGAGGTGGTCAAGCTGATGATTTCGAAAGAGATCAGAATCAAAGGCTCGAAGGTGCTCATGCTTGGCATCACCTTCAAGGAGAACTGCCCCGACATCCGCAACACCCGCGCCGTCGATATTGTCGCCGAACTGCGCCAGTACGGCGTCGAGGTGCACATCCACGATCCCTGGGCCAACCCGGAGGAGGTGCGGCACGAGTACGGCCTGGAGTGCATCGACAAACCGTGCGGTGACAAATACGACGCCGTTATCCTCGCCGTCGCCCACAAAGCGTTCGCCGATATGAATATCCGCTCTCTTTGCTCATGCTCCAACGCCGTGATCTATGACGTGAAGGGGGTGCTGCCAATCGGGGATATTGACGGCAGATTGTAACGGATGAAGCTTCTCTTCGTCAACTCCGCCAGAGAGTGGGGCGGCACTGAAAAATGGACGCGGATGGCCGCCCGCAAGCTCTCGGAGAAGCATGAGGTCTCGCTCGTTTACCGGAAAGCGGTGGTGGGCGAGAACTTCGACCTGCCAAAATTCCGCCTCCCCTGCTTCAGCCATGTCGATCTTTTTACGCTGTTTCGAATGGTCTCGATCATTCGGCAGCTTGGCATCGAGGTGATCATCCCGACCAAGCGCAAGGATTACCTCCTCGGCGGCCTGGCCGGGCGGATGACCGGCACGCCGATGATCGTGCGCCTCGGCGCTGACCGCAAGTTGCGCTGGCCCTGGCAGCGCTTCATGTACCACACTCTCAGCAGTGGAATCATCGTCAACGCGGGCAAGATCAAAAAGACTCTGCTCGAAACCGGCTACATTCCCGAAGCAAAAATCCGCGTCATCTACAACGGCCTCGACACCGCCGAACTCGACCGTCGGCGCTCGGAGCAGCCCGTCGCCAAGCCCTTTCCTGTCACCATCACCGGGCTGGGACGGCTCACCTGGAACAAAGGCTACGACTTTCTTATCCGCAGTTTCGCCCGATTCGTCGAAGAGAGCGGCAACTGCAACGCGGGCCTCGTCATCATCGGCGACGGAGCGCAGAAGGAGGAGTTCGCGAAGCTGGCGGTGGAGCTGGGGCTGCGGGAGCGCGTGCTCTTTGCCGGCTTCCAGAAGAATCCCTACCCGTGGCTCGCTGTGAGCGACATTTTCGCCGTCACCTCGACCAACGAGGGGCTGCCCAACGCCCTGCTCGAAGCGATGTACCTCGGCAACGCGCCCATCAGCACCAGAGCAGGCGGCGTCGATGAGGTGATCGAAGACGGTCTGAACGGCTACCTGCTCGATTACGGCGACGAGGAGGCACTGGCGAAAGCATTGCAATCGCTCGTCGAGTCGCCGGAGCGCCGGGCGGAGTTCACGAAGAATGCACGGGAACGGATCATCGATCAGTTTTCGTTGGATCGGATGTCGAGCGAAATCGCCGGTTTCTGCCGGGATGTGGCGGGAAAAGCATGAGAGGAGCGCGGCCTGAATCATGGGAATGAAGCCGAAGAGGCGATCACAAAAGCCTTTAGCATACCAACCTCAGAATAAACGCTCCGCAAGACCGCCAAGCGTTTATTCTGAAAATCGTAACCTGTTTTTTATTTATAGATTCGGCAATCAGTTTCTATGAAAGATGAATATACTTTTCACCTGCTCCGCGCGAAAATGGGGTGGCAATGAAGCCTGGGTTCTGAACGCGGCGCAAGTGCTCAGCCAGAAGCATCGCGTCATGCTGGCTTATCGGGCTGATGAGGTGGGAAACCGCTTCACCGTGGATAAATACCGCTTGCCATTCATGAACGAAGCCGACCTGTTTACCCTGAACAGACTGGTCTCCATCATCAGGCGAAATCGTGTCGATGTTGTCGTTCCGACAAAACGGAAAGACTACTTTCTCGCGGGCGTCGCCTGCAGAATCACCGGCGCGAAAAACATCCTGATTCTCGGCATCGTCAGAAATCTTGCGAACACGTTCGTCAATAATCTGGTTTATAACATGCTGGCCGACGGCATCATGGTGAACGCGCAGGTCATCAAGGAGGTCCTGCTGCAAAGCCATTTTATGAAACCGGAAAAAATAGCGGTCATCCCCAACGGCATATCGATCAATCGCGGAAGCATCGCTCCCGCGAAAAAAGCGTTCGATTTCATGGTGACATCGCTGGCGGAGTTGAGCGAAAGAAAAGGGTTTGACTTTCTGATTAGAGGATTCGCCAGATTTCTCAAAGAGAATAAAATCACCGATGCCGGTCTGGTCATCATGGGATCAGGCGGCGAGAGAGAAAAACTCGAAGCCCTGACCGAATCACTCGGCGTCAAACGCTTTGTCATCTTTGCCGGGTTCGTGAAAAATCCATACCCAAACCTTCTGGCCAGCGATGTATTCGCTTTGACCTCCAAAAACGAGGGCATCCCTTATGCCATCATCGAATCGGCATTGCTGGATAACGCTATCATCACCACCAGAGCCGGAGGAACCGAAGAACTGCTCAAAGACAATGAACATTGCCTCTATGTCGATTACGGAGACGAATCGCTTCTTGCCATGCTGTTCGACCGTTTATATCATGACCGTGATCTGAGGAAACGGCTTTCCGGCAATGCAAGAGAGATAACCCTTGAACGGTTTTCATCGGAAAAAATGGAAACGGATATGATCTCCTTCTTTCGAAAAATCAGAAACTGACAGAGGCCCCTTTGAACATTCTCTTCATCAACTCCATCAGCCGCAACAAATTCGGCGGCGGCGAAAAATGGATGGTTAACGCCGCCAAAGGCCTGACCGACCGCGGCCATAACGTGGTGCTCGCCAGCAAGCGCAACTCCCGGCTTTTGGAATATGCCGCGGGCAAGGGCGTCCGGACTGAAGTGATGGAGATTCGCGGCGACTTCAGCCCGCTGGCGACCTTGAAGATCGCCTCGTGGATGAAGCGCCATGAGACCGACATCCTCATCTGCAACCTCAACAAGGATGTGCGCGTCGCGGGCTTCGCCGCGCGGCTCGTCGGGCGGCCCGTGGTGCTGGCGCGTCACGGCATGTTGCTGTGCAGCAAGAAGTGGAAGCACAAACTCTCGCTCACGCGCCTCACCGACGGCATCATCACCAACAGCCGCACCATCCGCGAAGCCTACGCCGGATACAGCTGGTTCGACCGCGACTTCGTCAAGGTGATCTACAACGGCCTCACCATTCCCGAAAAAGTCACGGCCTTCGACTTCGCCTCGCGCTTTCCCGGCAAAAAGATCATCTACAGCGCCGGACGCCTCTCGAAACAAAAAGGATTCGAGTACCTGATCGACGCCGCCGCCATGCTGAAACGCAAACGCGACGACCTCATCTTCGCCATTTCGGGCGAAGGCAAGCTCGAAGCCGAACTGAAAAGCCGGGTCAAAGCGCTCGGCCTCGAAGAGACGTTCATCTTCCTCGGCTTCACGCCGGACATCTACCCGTGCCTCAAAGGGTGCGACCTCTTCGTGCTCGCATCGCTTTTCGAGGGAATGCCGAACGTCGTCATGGAGGCAATGGCGATGCAAAAGCCGGTTGTCGCCACCGACGTGAACGGCGCGAGAGAGCTGATGGGAGCGAGCGACGAAAGCCTCGTCTGCGACACCGGCCTCATCATCCCGCCAAAAGATCCGACGGCCATTGCCGAGGCGATTGAAAAGATCATCGACAACCCCGCCCTCCTCGAAGCATACGGCAAAGCCGGACATGAGCGCGTCGAAACGCAATTCACCGTGCCGATCATGATCGATAATCTCGAAAAACACCTGCAAGCGAAGCTCGCCGAAAAAAGCGGACGGTGATGAAACCCCGAAAAAAGAAAAAAAGGCAGTTCCGCCAGGCTTTCGCCCGTTTGCTGCAACGCTTTGCGCCGCCGAGAAGCGGCATCGCCGAATTCAGCGGCCCGCTCGACTCCGTCGTCATTCTCGCTCAGGAGAAGCTCGGCGACTGCGTGTTGCTCACGCCGCTCGTCCGCAATCTGCGCCGCGCCTTTCCCGATCTCGAAATCCACATCATCGCCTTCAGTCGCGCATCGGCCAGCTTTTTCATGAACGCCCCGGAGGTGACGGCGGTGCACCTCGCCAAGAAGCAGCCCCAGCGCTATTTCCGCGAGGTGCTCGCCCGCGAGTTCGACCTGCTCTTCAACACCAAGGATCATCCCTCGACCCACTTCCTGCTCCAGTCGGCGCTCATCCGCGCCCGCTTCAAGGTCGGGCACAAAAACCCGTTTCACGAGGGACTTTACGACCGGCTGCTCGACACGGAGTTCCACCTCCACATGACGCTTAAAAACTGCGCCCTCCTGCCGCTGCTCGGCATCAGTGCGGATTTGGAAGCGTGCCGTCCGTCGCTTCCTGCCATGCCGCTTCCTGAGGAGCTGACAGCATTTCTCGGCAAGATCGACTCCGACGCGCCCATCGGCGTCAACATCAGCGCGGGCGAGCCGAACCGGCTGTGGACGGAGGAAAAATGGAAAACGCTGATCGGCGGTTTTCCCGACGAGCGATTCGTCGTGCTCTCCGGCCCGGATGACCTCGACGCAAAGCGCCGCCTCGAAGCGAGCTCCCCGAACGTCATCGCCTCGCCCTCCACGCGGAACCTCTACGAAGCGAGCCGCATCGTCTCGAAGCTCCGGCTGCTCTTGACGCCGGACACCTCGATGGTACATGTGGCCTCGTCAACCGGCACGCCTGTCGTCGGGCTGTACCGCGAAGCGCCGCAGGACATTTCGCGATTCGGCCCCTATGCCATTCCGTACGAGATCGTCATCTCGCCCACGGGCGAAGTGAGTGGCATCGAGCCGGACGAGGTCGCCAGCGCCATGCAGCGACTCAAGCAGCAAGCCCGACAAGGCTGATCGCCTTTCCGTTGGGAAAGAACTGACGGATCAGCTATATTAAAATCTTACATGAATAATACCGTTCATGGATTTATGACCACTCTTGTTTTTGTCCTGACGTTCATCATCAGCGTCGCTCTGTCGATGCTCATCCGTCAAAGGTTGAAGCGAAAACAGGCAAAAATAGCGCGCCGTGACAGTCTGATCTGGTCTATCGGACTGTACGAAGGCCCGGATCCGGTTAAGCTCTCCCCTGCTTCGGAAGTCCGCAATCCGATTCTGACTGCGAAAGATGTAACCGATGTGCCCGCGCGCTTCGTCGCCGATCCATTCATGATAACGCACGACAAGCAGTTCCACCTTTTTTTCGAGGTGCTGAACGCCAAAAGGGAAAGCGGCGAAATCGGTCACGCTATCAGTGACGATCTTAAAACCTGGCGGTACACCGGCGTAGTGCTCCGGGAGCGTTTCCACCTCTCCTATCCCTATGTTTTCGAGCACGATGGCCAGATGTACATGATTCCCGAGTGCGCCAAATCAAAATCGATCCGCCTCTACCGGGCATCCTCGTTTCCGCGAGACTGGCGGCCAGTCGCAACGCTTCTCAGAGGAAGCAAACGAGAGGTGCCGTTGCTCGACCCGTCTGTCGTTTTTCACGACGGCCACTGGTATTTGTTCAGCTACATGCGCAAGGTCAACAATCTCCATCTGCATCTCGCCGAATCGCTGACCGGCCCGTGGAGGGAGCACCCGGCAAGCCCCGTCTTCAGGAACAGCGACCACTTCACACGTCCCGGAGGGCGGGTCGTCGAGGAGGGCGCGGTGCTCTATCGCTTCGCACAGGACGGACAGCCGTATTACGGCAGTAAGGCATGGGCATTCCGCATCACCGAACTGACGCCAACCACTTATCGCGAGGAGCCGGTTTCCGAAACGCCGGTCATCCAGGCAGGAGATGAGGCATGGAACAACCTTGGAATGCACACGGTCGATCCGCACCGGATGCCGAATGGCCGCTGGATCGCGCTGGTGGACGGACTTGGAAACTGCATTGAGCTCAAATGAAGCACAAAACCTTCGTCATACTCTGCTCGGAATATCCGCCATTCATGGGAGGCATCGCGCTCTGGGCGGAGAATCTGCTGAAAACGCTGACCGCGAACGGCTACGAGGCCATCGTGCTGACGCATCTGACGCGGAGCCACAAGAAAAAGGGGGTGCGCTCGACGCGAGAGGTGCACTACATCGCCGGGCACGACTGGAGAAAATTTCACTGGCTCTATCAATTGCCAACATTGCTAAAATATATGGCGACGCGGAAAGAGCTTATTCTCGTCGCCGCGACCTGGGACGACCTGCAAGTCATCTACCGCCTCAAGCCGCTTTTCCGCTTCAAAATCTATTGCGCCTCGCATGGCACGGACGTCACCAAGCACGTCTTTCCGAGAAAACCGAAGGTGATCACAAAAATCAACAAGATTTACAGCTCGATCGATCTCTTCATGCCGGTCAGCCGTTCCCTCGATAACATAGCCAGATCGATGTATCCGAATCTCCGCTGCCCAAGCCTTGTGCTCGGCTGCAATGTGCTCACGGACGTTTTCGTTCCGGAGCACGAACCAGAGAGAAAAAAAGCTCTGCGCAAACAATTCGGCATCGAACCGGAATCCAAGCTGCTCATCACCGTGGGCCGAATGGTTGGCGTCAAAGGGTTCCGGCATGTTCTCATGGCCGTGGCCGCCCTGCGCGACCGGTACCCCGATCTCGCCTATATGATCGTCGCCGACCGTGATGAACCGGAATGCTTCCTGATCGATGCGCTGCTCAAAGAACTTCGAATCGAAAATCGGGTTATCATCCATCCTTCGGTCGATAACCATGAACTGCCAAAGCTCCTGCAAGCTGCTGACATCTTCGTGCTGACCTCGGAGCCGGTTTACTTCCCCTCCTATCAGGAGGAGGGATTGCCGAGAGTGATCCCGGAAGCGAGCGCCTGTGAAATTCCCGTCATTGTCAGCACTACAGGAGGCCTGCCGGAAGGGGTGCGTGACGGCCAAACCGGATTCATCGTCCCGAACGGCGACCAGGATGCGCTGAAACGAAGCATCTGCTCGCTCTTCGACGACCCCGCCAAAGCGCGTGATATGGGCAGACGGGGGCGCAGGTACGTCCTCGAACAATTCTCGGATACAACAATGATGAGTAAGATATTATCTATGGCAGAAAACACGGTTTTATAATGTAATTCACAATACATCTTATAATGCAAAATCCAAAAGTCAGCATACTTATGCCCGTTTACAATGGCGAAAAACATTTACGTGAAGCCATCGACAGTATGTTGTGTCAAAATTTTTCGGATTTCGAGTTCATTATTATTGATGACGGCTCTTCAGACCATAGTATAGATATAATAAAATCATATACAGACAAACGCATTCAACTTTTTTGCAATCAAAGCAACTGTGGGATAATTAAATCGCTCAACAAAGGATTACAAATAGTCCAAGGAGAGTATATCATCCGCATGGATTGCGACGACATAAGCCTCCCCGACAGAATTTCAAAGCAAGTCCACTTTATGGATGCAAATCAAAATATCGGAATTTCTGGCACGGGGATGCATGTATTCAAAAACGGGAAAAATAAATACATCAGAACACAACCCGTACACGATACAGAGTTAAAAGTATCCCTTCTTTTTCATACTTGTTTTTTCCACCCGACCGTCATCATAAGGAAATCAGTTATTGAGGGGCATTGGTACCCCGACGATCTCATGCATGTAGAAGACTACAATTTCTGGGTTTATATGTCAGACAAAACCACATTTGGAAACCTCGAAGATGTTTTACTTTTATATCGCATACACGACAATCAGATAAGCACAACAAAGGATTTTATTCAGACAGAAAACACCAGATATATTCGGCTCGCATATCTCAACAAGATATTTTACATATCTGAAAATGTTGACACGAAGACTCATAATCTTATAGCCGACAACAACAAACAAATAAATCTGCTCGATGCGAAAGCATGGCTTGAATATCTCGACGCGACAAACCAGAAGCACTGTATTTTTGATAAATTAATATTTCAAATTGAATTAGGAAAAAAATGGTGGCATTGCTGTAAAAACAATATTCGGCACAGCAGGAACGCGCTTGATATATATAAATCATCTCATCTATCTACCGTTTACAGGCCTAAAAAATCAAAATTTTTTAAAACATATTTAAAGAAATTTTACTTCTAAGCATAAAATAATAGCTTAACAAGCTACACATGATCATAGTCAAAGTTACAGGTGGACTGGGAAACCAGTTATTTCAATATGCGGCAGGCAGGCATCTTGCTTTTATTAACAATTCCGAAGTTGTTCTCGATCTTTCATGGTACTCAAAAATACCATCGGCAGATACGGTCAGGAATTATGAACTCGACAAATACCAGATCAAAGCAAGAACAACCTCTTTTACCGAGAATATTTTTTGTCAAATCCATAACAATCGCACAATAAAAAAACTCCCCCTACTAAACAAATACATATATAAATACAAAGAAAAATCATTTTTTTTTGACCCAAACGTATTATCACTTAGAGATAATGTTTATCTGAACGGATATTGGCAAAGTCAACTTTATTTTGAAGGCATCGCCGAAATCATAAAAAATGAATTCACTCCGATCGCCACACCAAGCGAAGAAGATGCAAAGCTGATAAGCATCATAAAAAAAACGAGTTGCATTGGCGTTCACGTAAGACGCGGTGATTATGTTTCTAAAATAAACACAGCAAACACTCACGGCACTTGCTCTCCGGAATACTATCAGAATGCGTTCAGTATAATTTGCTCACATATAAACAATCCTCATTTTATTGTATTTTCAGACGATATTAAGTGGTCTAAAAATAATATTGATTTCCCTGGAACAGTTTCTTTCGCCTCGCACAACGGAGCCGAGAATGCTTTTCAGGATTTACGTTTGATGTCACTCTGCGATCATCAGATTATTGCAAACAGCAGTTTCAGTTGGTGGGCCGCGTGGCTAAACCAAAAAGAAGATAAAATCATAATATCACCGAAGCAATGGTTTGCTGATAACACAATAAATACAAGCACCTTAATACCCAAAGAATGGATAAAAATCTCATAAACGACTCTGCGGACATTTTATAGATACTGCAGAGCGACATCAATAAAATATTTTTTTGTAAAAACTTTTTATCGAGATCGTATCATGAAAAAAAATACAGCTATTCTTTATATATGCACCGGGAAATACATAATATTCCTGAAAAGCTTCTATAATTCAGCAAAAAAATACCTTTTAAAACACCATAATATAACTTATTTTGTATTTACAGATGCACCTATTCCGAAAGCATTTAAAAAACATAACAATCTGATATTTATTCCTCAAAAACAGTTGGGATGGCCCCACGACACACTCAACAGATTTGATTTATTTTATTCAATACGGGAAAAACTTGAAAAATATGATTACATTTACTTTTTCAATGCGAATCTTAGAATAAACTGCGAGATCGGCGACGAAATCCTCCCAGAAAACGAAAATCAGATAGTCGTCTGCAAACACCCCGGCTATTTTCATAAAAAACGCCAGGATTTTCCATATGAAAATAACATAAATTCAGCAGCATACGTACCAGATAACAAAGGAGAATTTTATTTTGCAGGCGGCCTTAATGGAGGAACCTCAACATCTTATATAAAATTAATTAATAACTTAAGAACCGCAATACTTGATGATAGCTCACGCAATATCATTGCAAAATGGCATGACGAATCGCACCTCAACAGATATGTTATTGACCATGAAAGTGTCAAGACATTATCTCCTGCATACCTCTACCCCGAAGGCGCAAAACTGCCTTTCGAAAACAAAATAACAATACTAAACAAAAAATATTATGGGGGACACAGCTTACTAAGAAACCAAAATAAGAAACAATACTCCCTTAAATATTTTAAATATAAAACAATATATCTTATAAGAAATTATTTTAGCAATATTTTTTAAACATCTCAGAAAATAAAATATATTTTTTTATTAAATAATATCAATTTTTACAAGAACAAGCTTTTTTAGCTAAGAGACTTAAAACCGAAGGGGAAATTACAAACACTTAAAACGTTAATTATGACAATAATATAGCAAAAATAACCATCGCCTTTAACAACATTCAAGCATTGAACCACCAAATAAGAATTGTCAATAAATATCTATCGGACGATTTCGTTTTTATAATTGTAGATAACTATTCGAGAGCAACATAAAACATAAAATAAGAGATTTATGCATTAGCATAAATACTTCTTACCTAAAAATGAAATAAAATCCTTATATAAAATACAAAGGAAGCTCATCTCATGTAAGAGCTCTCAACTGGACATTAAGAAACTATATCCGCAGAGAACATGCAGCATCATTGAAATCTTACGGGTTAAAGGAATATTTGGAGAACTTCAATCAAGAGAAAAAATATGGCACCTCTGGCCAGGCTTCTGTTTTTTCGAGTATGATAGAATCCAGAATATGAAAATTGACTTTTTGCCAGGCATTATCAATGACACTCGCGTCTATATTGGTGGCCTAATATGGAATCCGTAATACCAATATATTAATAAAACAAAAAATATGCACTCCCAGTCACTAAACTCATATGATCAATGAAAAAGGCAACTTTCAAAAAGGTAGATATGAAATTATCGGAGATTGAATACATACCTATAATGCATTTCAACGGATAGAAACAGAAGATAAATATGATATTGTAAACAACCAGTACTGATTGATTACTAAAACCCTCTCAAGCGCTCCATTGCGCAATTGAGATACATAGTATTTTGAACTACTTTTATTTACTTCTAAATAAAGTTTCAGGCAATGAACTCTTGAACGTTTTATCATAAATAAATAGAAAATCTCAAGAAAGTTTATTCTGAAAAATCATGAGCAGTATAACCATGCTTTTTCACGAGAGCGTCACGTTGGGCCCGTTTCAAGTCTTCACGAACCATTTCAACCACCAGTTCATCAAAGCCAACTGTCGGCACCCATCCCAAACGATCTCTTGCCTTCGATGCGTCACCAAGCAATGATTCAACTTCGGTAGGTCTGAAATACATCGGATCGACACTGACGATGCACCTGCCATGATCATCCATGCCCTTTTCCTCGACTCCTGTGCCCTGCCACCGTATGCTTATGCCAAGTTCATCAGCCGCCGCCGCAATGAAATCTCTTACACTGTGCTGAACTCCAGTGGCTATCACATAATCTTCCGGACTTTGCTGCTGGAGCATAAGCCATTGCATCTGTACATAATCCTTGGCATGTCCCCAGTCACGGCGCGCGTCAAGATTTCCGACATAAAGATGATCCTGAAGTCCAACTTTTATTCGTGCAAGTGCGCGCGTAATCTTGCGTGTAACAAAAGTCTCTCCCCTGACCGGGCTTTCATGATTGAAGAGTATGCCGTTACAAGCGTAAATGCCATAGGCTTCACGGTAATTGACCGTAATCCAGTAAGCGTACAATTTTGCCACTGCATAAGGGCTTCTGGGATAAAATGGCGTCGTTTCTTTTTGCGGTGTTTCCTGAACCAAACCGTACAATTCAGAGGTGCTTGCCTGGTAGAAACGGGTTTTTTTCTCCATACCCAGTATACGAATCGCTTCAAGCAACCTCAGTGCGCCGAGTGCATCTGAATTTGCCGTGTATTCAGGTTCTTCAAAGCTCACTGCCACATGGCTTTGCGCTGCAAGATTATAGATTTCATCCGGGCGAGTATGCTGGATAATTCTGATCAAGCTGGAAGAATCGGTCATATCGCCATTATGAAGAAAAAATCTCACATTTTTTTCATGGCGATCCTTGTAGAGATGGTCAATTCGAGCGGTATTGAAAAGACTGCTTCTTCTTTTTATTCCATGAACAATATAGCCTTTGTCAAGAAGGAGCTCTGCAAGATAAGCGCCGTCCTGACCTGTTATTCCCGTAATAAGTGCAATTTTCTGATTTAATTGCATAGTCATTAGAGTTCTATTAATCAAGATAGCTTTTTCAAATAATCTTTATATGCCAACTCAAGGCCATTTTCAAGGCTGACCTTGGCTGTCCACCCAAGAGACTGAAGTTTCGAACTATCCATAAGCTTTCTTGGCGCACCGTCTGGCTTGGAGACATCATATATAATATTTCCCCGATAACCTGTAATTCGAGCAACAAGCTCCGCCACATCTCGTATGGACAGATCATCCCCGAAACCGACATTGATATGACTCTGCATCGGCAAAGTATTGGCGTCATAAACCGCTTTGTCAAGCTGCATGACATGAAGACAAGCTGATGCCAGGTCATCGACAAAGAGAAATTCACGACGAGGCTTGCCGCTACCCCAAACAATAACAGATTCTTCACGGTTCTGCTTTGCCTCATGGAAACGGCGAATCAAAGCAGGAATCACATGTGAATTTTCAGGATGATAATTGTCACCCGGGCCATAGAGATTCGTTGGCATCACACTACGGAAATCTGTTCCATGCTGGCGGTTGAAACTTTCACAAAGCTTGATACCCGCAATTTTTGCAATGGCATAGGGTTCGTTGGTAGGTTCGAGAGTACCGGTAAGCAAAGCGTCTTCAGCCATCGGTTGAGCAATGCATTTCGGATAAATACAACTTGACCCAAGAAATAATAATCGTTCCACGCCACTTGTAAAAGCAGAATGAATGACATTAGCCGCTATCATGAGATTATCATAGATAAAATCGGCAGGAAACGTGTTATTGGCATGGATCCCCCCAACCTTGGCAGCTGCAAGATACACCAGCTCAGGTCTCTCTTTCTCGAAAAACGTCCTGACCTTATGCTGATCGGTTAGATCAAGCTCGCTATGGGAACAGGTAACTATATTACGGCATCCATTCTCTCGAAGCGCTCTTACAATAGCAGCCCCAACCATCCCGTTATGCCCGGCAACAAATATTTTAGAAAAAGATAGTGTCATTGTAAACGGGTTTATTCTTTTTTGCCTTTTTCACTATTCGCCGTGAATTGTATATCATAATACATCTTGTATAATCCGTTCTTGGCGATCAGCTCTTCATGCGACCCAGACTCGGCAACCCGTCCCTTGTCGAACACGATGATTCGGTCGGCGTTCTTGACCGTGGAAAGCCGGTGGGCCACAACGAGAGCCGTTCTGTCGGAGAGCGCATTGTCGATTGCCTCCTGTACAACCTTCTCGGATTCGTTGTCGAGAGCGCTGGTCGCCTCGTCGAAAATCAGGAGATCGGGGTTGCGCACCATCGCTCTGGCGATAGCGAGCCGCTGGCGCTGGCCTCCCGAAAGTTGAATGCCGCGATCACCAACAATGGTATCATACCTGTCGGGTTTCTCTTCAATGAAGTTGTGAGCATTGGCCAGCTTTGCCGCATGTTCAACCTGCTCATGCATGACTTCGCCATGAACGCCGTAAGCGATATTATGCTCGATCGTATCGTTGAAAAGAATCACCTCCTGACTCACCACACCGATCATGCGGCGCAACTGCTTGTAATCGAACTCTTTGATATCGACGCCATCAATCGTAATTCGCCCCGAATCCACATCGAAAAACCGAAGCAAGAGATCGACCGCCGTCGATTTACCCGAACCCGACTGACCGACCAGCGCCACCATCTCACCTTTACGAATGTCGAAAGAAACATTGTCGAGAACTTTGGGAGTACTCCCATCCTTACGGTAACTGAAGGTGACCTTCTCAAAACGAATGATGTCGTTGAATCCGGTAATAGTTCTAACACCATTCTTCACCAGAGGTTCAGCATCAATGACTTCAAACAGACGTTCCGCTGAAGCCATGCCATTCTGAATATTGGTGTTGGCTTCACCGAGCGTTTTGAGCGGGCCCATCACCGAATAGAGACTGAAGGCGAAAACAATCAACTCATTTGCCGTCATCCTCCCCTCGAAAACCTGAAGTCCGCCAAACCAGAGCACCATCGCAACCGCAAAGACAAGCAATGTTTCATTGAGTGGCCCGATGATATTTCTCAAACGAAAGATTTTAAGATCCAAACGGCGGAAATCACTGGTGAACGCTTTGAATCGTTCGACTTCGACCTCTTCGAAAGCGCTGGACTTGATTACCTTGATACCGTTGAATTTCTCTTGCAAGACCGAATTCATATCTCCCATCCGGCTGCGCACAATATGTGACAGATGCTTAACTTTCTTTCCTATCACCCTGATGATAACAAAAACAATGCTGGAGACAGAAAGTGCAAACAGGGTCAGTTTCCAGCTCAGAACCAGAAGCACGCCAAGATAAAAAAATATAGTGAACGGGTTCTGAATAAAATTGATAAAGGTGGAACTGATCGAGGACTGAACATTTTCAACGTCACTATAGACATGGTTCATCAAACTGCCGACACGCTGGTGATTGAAATAATCGAGGTGTTTTTCAATGATCGAGTGAAATACGTCGTCCCTCAGTTTTTTGGTCGATTTGGTCTGAATATTGAAAATGATCTGCTTGTTGAGATAGAGAAACAGATTTTTACATGCAAAGGTCGCTACAAGGAACACGCAGATATTGAACAGGGTGCGCTGTTTTGTTTCCGCATGGAACAACTGCGTCATCACCTGTTTCACGCTCTCCTGCATTGTCGCAGTATCGATCAGACTTTCCCGGGACAACGAGCCTGGCTTCGGAATACTCGTTAACGCTGTGGATGGCGGAGCTGTGGCAACTGGTGTTTTGTCGGCATTGAATATCTCATTGAGCAGCGGGAGTACGGAATAGATTGAAACAACGCTGAAAAGTGATGTGAGAATGCTTATCAGAAAAACCATCGCCACTTTTCCTTTGGATGGCGCGAGATAGGCGAGAACACGTAATATTAACTTCATCTACATGGTCATAGGTTGATATACAGAACAAGCGATTCCAGCTCGCTCACGGAAAGTAAAGCATAAGCGTCTGTTTCTCAAAGAAAACTTTCCCCATCGGGAAACAGGCAGAGTGGTTTCACCCCCGCTTTCAGCGGTCGGGCCGCCAGAACTACTTTTTGGAACGACGATAGTTCCAGAAATTCCAGCTCTCCCGCGTCAGGAGTAATTCTGGCAGGGATTCGTTTGCGTCGATCAAGGTTCTTCGCGACTTTATCGGCAAATCCCCGACTTTATTTACCAGTCCAGTTCGACCTTCAGTTGTCCGATTTCCGAATAGAGCTTGTCCGTATCGACAGACTCGAAGCCTCTTCTTGCAGCTCTTTCTTCCAATTGCCGACCTGAACGTGGTGCACACCGTACTCATCGCCGATTTCGTCCCCCCCTCTTCTAATCCTTCCCGCTCTCCATGATGATATTCCTAAGCGAGCTGGCCAGGTGCGAGACGATGTCTTGCGCCATGCTGCTGCCGGAGGTGGGGGCGGTGACGGTGTCGAGGCTTTCGAGGCCTGCTTTCTTGACAGCGTTGCTGATCGTTACGGAGAGAATCGGGTTGCACTCCCTGACGATCTCCCTGAGCATGAACGCCGCTTCGAACATGCTTTGCTGCACGATTTCATCCTTGTCTTCGAGCGAGAGCATCTGACAGTGCTTCGAGGTGATGATGCCTGCGAGGCAAGTCAAATAAGTGTTGGTCGCGCCCGCCAGAAACAGGTTGAGGAAGAATGGCGTCAAGAGGTTGCCGCCCGGCAGGAGCGACGAGAGGGTGTTGCTGAAGGAGCACTGGATGATCGGCTTGATGTGCGCCGGAAGCTCATCCTTGTTAAAGTCCGACAGCGGCAGGCACTCGTAGACCGAGTGGAGCAACCGCAGGAACTCCCTGATCGAGTGATTGCGGTGATATTTTGCGTAGATGCTCCAGACAAGCTTGATGTTGTTCATGAGCGAGGTGGTCGTGCCGTACGAAGTGTTCTGCGCGAAGGCTCCGATGAAGAAGTTCTTCGTGGCCAGGGTTTTAGTGGCGTTGAGCGCATCGACTTCGTGCAGCTTGAGGTTGGCCTTGACCCACCGCAGGTCATGCTCCTTTTTGCCGCCGTCGGGGTGGTTGCGATGCACGGCAAGCGATTTGCCCAGCCACGCGATCCAGGCGTCGAAATTGCTGCCGCCAACCCGGTCGGCAAGCGGCGGAACCTTCGGCATACTCCAGAGCCGGTAGCCGTAGAGAAGCGTGACGGCAAAAAAAATGCCCCACAAAACGAGGAAAGCGTAGCCGGAATAGGGGATGAAGCTGTTCAGCGCAAGCGACAGGCTGTAGAGCTGGTTGACGGCGATGGCCGACATGAGCAGGATGATGAACGTGGCCGACAGCCTCAGCCAGGAAAACAGTTGTCTTTTCATGGTGGCGGGAACCCGGTTTCTGGCCGTAATCATGTCCCGGAACGAACGCATGAGGCATCCGCTCCTTTTCAGACAAGGTAAGCTATCTGATCTTCAGAGGCAAAAAAACGCCCCTTTTCAGCTCAGCATCCCGGCTTCGGGCTTTCTGATCGAGTGGTTTTCGCTCAGGAGGTAGTCCATGAAAATATCCTCGGCGGAGGGCAACTGCCACGAACCATCCGGCAGGCGGTTGGCGGTCTCCTTCAGGCGTGAAACCGTGTGGCCGCAAGTCCAGCAATCGTAACGCGCCATGCCGGTGCAGAGGCAGGTCTTGCCATTGACGATGAAGCGGCTTTCGGCGGGGTTTCTCGATTCGAGCGTCTTGTAGTAAGCGTCGATATACGAGCACTTGCCGTCGTTGTCGAGCAGGTATCCGAGTCCCTCGCAGTTCGGCTTCATTCCATACCGAAGAGTCGGCGACTGCCTGAGCATCCGCATTGGGTAGCCGGTGGGGGAAGCGGTGTTGACCTCCACGTCCTCTTCGCGGGCATTGAGGTAGTGCTGTTTGACATCGTCCGGAAGGCCTGCTTCTCTGGCGATGGTGAAGCGCGTTGCCACCTGCACTGCGGAAGCTCCCATCTGGAGGTACTCGACTGCATCGGTGCCGGTGAAGATGCCGCCTGCCGCAATGACCGGAATGTCGAGGTTCTCCTTTTTCAGGAACGCGAGCGTCTCGGCGATGATCGACTCCAGCTTGAACGACTGCCAGTCGTCCGGGCTGAAGCCGAGATGGCCGCCAGCGAGAGGGCCTTCGACCACGATATAGTCCGGCAGGCGCTGCAAGCGAACGGCGCGTTTCAGGAAGATCGAGAGCGCCCGAACCGACGAGATGATGATGCCGAGCTTGACGTCACGGAATCTTTCGTGCTCGCTGATAAGATCGAGGCTTCTGAGATTCAGTCCGGCGGCCAGCGTGATACCGTCGATACCGGCCTCCATTGCGGCCTCCAAGCGCACCTTGAGCGTGGCCGCGGAGTTGTTCATGGTGAGCTTCTCCATGCAGTTCATGAAGATCGCGCCATTGCCACTCTTCTGGTTGATGGTATATGAGACGAACCGCTTCTGAGCTTCGGCAAGCTGTTCAAGATCGAACTTCACTGCCGACTTGTCGCGATTATTGATATTGGCGGCATACCTCTGGCGTTTGTCGGCCACATAGGTGGTGCCGAAAATCTGGTCGCAGACCTGCATCACCTCGGCATCGGAGATATGACCGACTCCTCCCAGCCGTTCCGCCGACAAGGCAAGCTCCGAAGTCGAGATGTTGACCCCCATGCCGCCGATAATGATAGGGACGAACTCTTTTCCGCCGAGCTTTAATCTGAAATTGTTGAGGTTCATGGCGTTCAGATACGATACATGCTGGTTACTGAGGTGCAGCCCGGAGGGCGCTGGCTTGTTCAGCCTACCGACAGGCAACGGAAGCCGGTGCCAGGGCGTCAGGTTCGGTCGTCAAGCGTCAAAAAGCATATAAGATATAATATTTCGAACGATAATGCCACAAAGAGGTGACAAGCCCCGGATAAAAAATCCCGGATGTTCGGAAGTGGCGAAGCTTCACGAGCATCTGAGAGAAAGTTTGAGATTGGTTTTTCAGAATATTAAATTGACAAGCCTGTAAATGGCGTCCTCTATCCTTTTTCAAGAATCAATTTACGAGCACAAGGAGTGTTGACTATGAAGAAACTTGTCCTGCTGAGGCACGGTGAAAGCCAGTGGAACCGGGAAAACCGTTTTACCGGCTGGGTGGATGTCGATCTTTCCGAGAAGGGAAGAGAAGAGGCGAAAGCCGCCGGTCAATTACTCAAGGACGAGGGATTCGTGTTCGACGTCGCCTACACGTCGGTGCTCAAGCGGGCCATCCGTACCCTCTGGACGGTGCTCGACGAGATGAGTCTCATGTGGATTCCCGTCACCAAGAGCTGGCGTCTCAACGAACGCCACTACGGCGCTCTTCAGGGCCTCAACAAGGCCGAGACCGCCCAGCGCCACGGCGACGAGCAGGTGCTGGTCTGGCGCCGCAGCTATGATACGCCGCCGCCAGCTCTCACCGAGAGCGACGATTTCTGGCCCGGCAAGGATCCTCGTTACGCCTCGCTCTCCCCGGAAGAGCTGCCCGCCACGGAGTGCCTGAAAGATACGGTGGCCCGCTTCCTGCCCTACTGGCACGGTACCATTGCGCCCATGATCAATGACGGAAAGAAGGTCATCATCACGGCTCACGGCAACTCGCTCCGGGCGCTGATCAAGTATCTCGACAACATCTCCGACGAGGATATCGTCGGCCTGAACATTCCGACCGGCATTCCGCTGGTCTACGAGCTCGACGACGATCTCAAGCCGATCAGGCACTACTATCTGGGCAACCAGGAGGAGTTGCAGAAAGCGGTCGAGGCTGTCGCCAAACAGGGCAAAGCCTGAGCTTGAAAGGAGTTCCGGTTTCGCGCCATTTCGTTTGCCGAGGAGGTTCGGGCGTGAAGGCAAAAGGTCGTGAATTTTATGGTTCAATACCTTATATTCTGCCCTTCGCACAAGGAAAGTCCTGTTTTTTTGAATTTTTCTGAATTGATGTGCCTGAAAATATGAAAGCAAAGCATGAGGGGGGGCTGTACGATCCTCAGTTCGAGCATGATGCCTGTGGCGTTGGTTTCGTCGCCAACATCAAGGGCGCAAAGTCCCATCAGATCATCAAGCAGGGCCTGCAGGTCCTGGTGAACATGAAGCATCGTGGCGCCACAGGCTTCGAGAAGAACACCGGCGACGGCGCTGGCATCCTGATGCAGATCCCCGACAAGTTCATGCGCAAAGTCTGTGCCGAAAGGAATATCGAGCTGCCCCCGGCGGGGCAGTATGGCGTCGGCATGGTGTTTCTGCCGCCCGACCTCTCGCAGCGCCGCGCCATCGAGGATATCTGCCGCCAGATGGTGCAGGCCGAAGGCCAGAAATATCTCGGTCTGCGCAAGGTGCCGACGAACAACTCCACCCTCGGCGAAACCGCCCGCTCGCAGGAGCCGGTGGTCAAGCAGATTTTCGTCGGTCGCGGCAACGACAACATGACCGACATCGAGTTCGAGCGCAAGCTTTTCATCATCCGCCGTCGTATTTTCAAGCGCGTGCGCTTCACCTCAGGCCTTCTCGGCAGCAGTTTTTTCTACGTGTCGAGCTTTTCGGCCCGCACGATTGTCTATAAAGGAATGCTCAACCCGGAGCAGGTAGAGGAGTTCTATCCCGAGCTGAGCGACCCGGACATGGAGAGCGCCATCGCGATGGTGCACTCCCGCTTCAGCACCAACACCTTCCCGAGCTGGGATCGCGCTCATCCCTACCGCTTCCTGAGCCACAACGGCGAGATCAACACCCTGCGCGGCAACGTGAACTGGATGAAGGCGCGTGAAAAGAACATGCAGTCTCTCATCTTCAAGGACGCGCTCGAAGAGATCAAGCCGATTCTACTCGAAGAGGGCAGCGATTCGGCCACGCTCGACAACGCTTTTGAGCTGCTCGTCATGTGCGGCCGCTCGATGGCGCACGCGGCCATGATGGTCATTCCCGAGCCGTGGTCGGGCAACGAATCGATGGACCCGGAGAAGCGCGCGTTCTACGAATATCACAGTTGCCTCATGGAGCCGTGGGACGGCCCGGCGTCGGTCGTCTTCACCGACGGCATCCAGATCGGCGCGGTGCTCGACCGTAACGGTCTGCGCCCGTCGCGCTACTATATAACAAGCGACGACCTGGTGGTCATGGCCTCCGAGGTCGGCGTGCTCGACATCGATCCCGAAAAGATCGTCCGCAAGGATCGTCTCCAGCCGGGCCGCATGTTCCTCGTGGACACCAAAGAAGGGCGCATCATCTCCGACGAGGAGATCAAGAAGAGCATCGCCGCTGAACAACCCTACAAGGAGTGGATCGATCGCAATGTGATCGACCTCGCCTCCCTGCCGGAGCGTGAGCGCATGAAGAATCCCGACGAGGATCACTTCAGCATCACCGCCCGCCAGAAAGCGTTCGGCTACACCCAGGAGGATATTACGATGCAGGTCCGCTCGATGGCGCAAAGCGGTATTGAGCTTATCGCTTCGATGGGTAACGATACGCCGCTTGCCGTACTTTCGAATCGCCCGAGGCTGTTGTACGATTACTTCAAGCAGCTCTTTGCCCAAGTGACCAATCCTCCGATCGACTCGATCCGCGAGGAGATCGTCACCTCGACCACCGTCATGCTCGGCACCGAAGGCAACCTGCTCGATGCAGGCGAGATCAACTGCCGCCGCGTCAGGATTCCTCACCCGATTCTGACCAACGAAGACCTCGAAAAGATTCGCGGCATCGACAAGCCCGGCTTCAAGGCGATCACCCTGCCGATCTTCTACAATGTCGATGAGGGCGGCAAAGGGATCCGCGAGTCGATGCAGGACTTGTATCGACAGGCTGAAAAGGCGATCAACCAGGACGGCGTGAACATCGTCATCCTCTCCGACAAGGGCGAACTTGAAAAGTCACGCGCCCCGATTCCGGCGCTGCTTGCGCTTTCGGGCTTTCATCACTTTCTCATCAGCGCGGGGCTCAGAACCAAGGTTGGCCTCATCATCGAGTCCGGCGAGCCGCGCACGGTGCACCACTTCGCCATGCTGATCAGCTACGGCGCGGGCGCGATCAATCCCTATCTCGCCTTCGAGACCATCAGCCAGCAGGTGGCCGAAAAGCGCATCTCGCACGATGAGAAGAAGGCGATCAAGAATTACGTCAAGGCAATCGTCAAGGGCGTCGTAAAAACGATGGCCAAGATGGGCATCTCGACGGTGCAGAGCTATCGCGGCGCGCAGATTTTCGAAGCGGTCGGTCTCAACACCGAGGTGGTGGACAGCTACTTTACCAAGACGCCGTCGCGCATCGAAGGCATCGGTCTCGAAACGCTTGCCGAGGAGGTTAAAAAGCGCCACGAGGCGGCCTTCCCGCCCGGCGGCAACAAGGTCAATCGCGGCCTCGAAGCTGGCGGCGACCGCAAGTGGCGTCACGACGGAGAGTATCACCTCTTCAATCCCGAGACGCTGCACTATCTCCAGCGCTCCTGCCGGACGGGCGACTACGAGCTGTTCAAGAAGTACGAGAGGCTCATCGACAACCAGAGCGAGCACTACTGCACGATTCGGGGCCTGATGGAGATTCGCTTCTCCGAAAAGCCGATCCCGATTGAAGAGGTCGAGCCGATCGAGGCGATTGTCAGGCGCTTCAAGACCGGAGCCATGTCCTACGGTTCGATCAGCAAGGAGGCGCATGAAACGCTCGCCATCGCCATGAACCGCCTCGGCGGCAAGAGCAACACCGGCGAGGGCGGCGAGGATCCTGAGCGCTTTGTGCGCGACGCCAACGGCGACAGCCGCATGTCGGCGATCAAGCAGGTCGCCTCGGGTCGTTTCGGCGTTACGAGCGAGTACCTCACCAACGCCGAGGAGATTCAGATCAAGATGGCCCAGGGCGCCAAACCCGGCGAGGGCGGCCAGCTTCCGGGCACCAAAGTCTATCCGTGGGTGGCCAAGACCCGCCACTCGACCCCCGGCGTCGGGCTGATTTCGCCGCCGCCGCATCACGATATTTACTCTATCGAGGATCTGGCGCAGCTCATCTTCGATCTCAAGAACGCCAACCGGTCGGCGCGAATCAACGTCAAGCTGGTCTCGACGGTCGGCGTCGGCACTATCGCGGCGGGCGTCGCCAAGGCTCATGCCGACGTGGTGCTCATCAGCGGCCACGACGGCGGCACCGGCGCTTCACCCGTATCGAGCATCATGCACGCCGGTATGCCTTGGGAGCTTGGTCTTGCCGAAACGCACCAGACGCTCATGCTCAACAACCTGCGCAGCCGGATCGTCATCGAGGCGGACGGCCAGCTCAAGACCGCGCGTGACATCGTCATCGCGGCCATGCTCGGCGCGGAGGAGTTCGGCTTCGCCACCACCGGCCTCGTTGTCATGGGCTGCATCATGATGCGCTGCTGCCAGGATGACTCCTGCCCGGTCGGCATCGCCACGCAGAACCCCGAACTTCGCAAGAACTTCAAGGGCAAACCGGAGGATGTGGAGCACTTCATGCGCTTCCTTGCCCAGGGTGTCCGCGAGTACATGGCAAAGCTCGGCATCCGCAAGCTGAACGATCTCGTCGGTCGCACCGACCTGCTCGCCACTTCGCGCACCATCGATCACTGGAAAGCCAAGGGGGTCGATCTCTCCAAGATGCTGCACCAGATCGATATTGGTGACAACGACACCGCTTACTGCACGATGGCGCAGGATCACGGCATCGAGGAGAGTCTTGACATGACGACCCTCATGACCATCTGCGAACCGGCCATCAAGCGCGGCGAGAAGGTTTCGACCACGCTGCCGATCAAGAATATCAACCGCGTCGCGGGCACCATCGTCGGCCATGCGGTCACGAAAGCCTGGGGCAGCAAAGGACTTCCGGATGATACCATCCACCTCAGGTTCATCGGTTCGGCGGGCCAGAGCCTCGGCGCGTTTATTCCGAAAGGGATGACCATCGAGCTGGTAGGCGACGCCAACGACTATATCGGCAAGGGACTCTCCGGCGGCAGGATCATCGCCTATCCGCACAAGTCCTCAACGTTCAAGCCCGAAGAGAACATCATCGTCGGCAACGTGGCCTTCTACGGCGCGACCTCCGGCGAAGCGTTCATCCGCGGCATGGCGGGCGAGCGCTTCTGCGTGCGCAACAGCGGCATGGAGGCGGTGGTCGAGTCGGTGGGCGACCACGGCTGCGAGTACATGACCGGCGGCAAGGTGCTCATTCTCGGCAAAACCGGTCGCAACTTCGCGGCGGGCATGTCAGGCGGCGTGGCTTACGTCTACGACGTCGATGGCGCTTTTGCCGGACGCTGCAACCTTGAAATGGTCTCGCTCTCGGCGGTCGAAGGCGAGGATGAGCTCGAATGGCTCCGCTCGAAGATCGAGCAGCACGTGGCGCTCACCGGCAGCGAACTCGCGGCGCGACTGCTCGCGACCTGGCCGAACGCATCACAGCGCTTCGTGAAAGTGCTGCCGAACGACTACAAGCGCGCCGTCGAGGCGATGAAAGAGGTCGAGGCGATGGGCATGACCGGCGACGAAGCCGTCATGGCCGCCTTCGAGAAGAACGTGCACGATCCGTCCCGGGTCTCGGGGAACTAAACTGCAACGCATTACGATCAAATGGGTAAACTGAAAGGATTCATGGAGTACCGGAGGGCCCTTCCCGCAGACAGGGCGCCTCTGGAGAGAATAAAGGACTGGCAGGAGTTTCACGAGGAGATGACGCCGGATCAGCTTGGCGATCAGGGCGCGCGCTGCATGGATTGCGGTACGCCCTTCTGCCACTCGGGCTTCATGCTCAGCGGTATGACTGCCGGCTGCCCGATTCACAACCTCATTCCCGAGTGGAACGATCACGTCTATCGCGGCTTCTGGCGCGACGCTTACGACCGTCTCAACAAGACCAACAACTTCCCGGAGTTCACGGGCCGCGTCTGCCCCGCGCCGTGCGAAGGCTCCTGCGTGCTCGGCATCATCCAGCCGCCGGTCACCATCAAGAATATCGAGTGCTCGATCATCGAGCACGCTTTCGCCGAAGGGTGGGTTGAGCCGAAGCAGATCGCCGTCCGCTCCGGCAAAAAGGTGGCCGTCGTGGGTTCTGGTCCCTCGGGCCTTGCCTGCGCCGACCAGCTCAACAAGGCGGGCCACTCGGTCACGGTTTTCGAGCGTGACGACCGCATCGGCGGCCTGCTCATGTACGGCATCCCGAACATGAAGCTCGACAAAGAGGCCGTCGTGCAGCGCCGCGTTGATCTCATGAAAGAGGAGGGGGTGGAGTTCGTCGTCAGCACCGAAGTTGGCGTGAACTACCCGGCTGACAAGCTCCTCTCGGAGTTCGATGCCGTGGTGCTCTGCACCGGTGCGACCAACCCGCGCGACCTCAATGCCGAAGGGCGCGAGCTTGCGGGCATCCACTACGCGATGGAGTTCCTGCGTTCAAGCACGAAGTCCGTGCTCGATGGCTCGGAACCGGCGCTTTCGGCCAAAGGCAAGGATGTGGTGGTGATCGGCGGTGGTGATACCGGCACCGACTGCGTCGCCACCTCGCTTCGCCAGGGATGCAGGAGCGTGATCCAGCTCGAAATCATGCCCAAACCTGCCGATTTCCGTCAGGATGACAATCCGTGGCCCGAATGGCCGAAGGTCTTCAAGGTCGATTACGGCCAGGAGGAGGCCGCCGCCGTGCAGGGCGAGGATCCGCGCCGCTATCTCATGATGACCAAGAAGTTTATCGGCGACAACGGTCAGCTCTCGGCGGTCGAGGTCTGTGGCGTCACCTGGACGTGGACTGAGGGTGGACGCTTCATTCCCGTGCCGGTCGCAGGGACGGAGGAGATCATTCCGGCCCAACTCGTCCTGCTCGCGATGGGTTTTCTCGGGCCGGAAGCGCAGCTTCTCGAATCGCTCGGCGTCGAACAGGACAGCCGCAGCAACATCAAGGCTGACGAAAAAAGCTACCGCACCAGCGTTGACAAGGTCTTCGCCGCTGGCGACGCGCGCCGTGGCCAGAGCCTCGTGGTATGGGCGATCAATGAAGGCCGCGCCGCCGCGAGGGAGTGCGACCGTCATCTGATGGGCTGCACCAGCCTGCCGTGAACGAATCGGCAAGCGAGAGTGTTGCAAGTTGACTGAAAATGGCTGAATAAACCGGATACGTTGTATGGAACAGCAAAAACTGAGAGAACTGCTCGAAACCCTGCATGAGGAGCTGGGTCAGCTCGGATCGGTCGATGAAAAGACTGGCGAGGTGCTCGCTACCTTGAAGGATGACATCTCGAAGCTCGTCGAGGGTGGCAACGAGGCCGTCGATGAGGAGAGCATGACAGAGCGGCTGAACGACGCCGTCGGCCACTTCGAGGAGAAGCATCCGCGCCTCAGCATGATGATCCAGCACGTGCTCGACAGCCTCGCCCGCATGGGATTGTGAAGCAAGAGAATTTAACGCTACCCAATGATCAAAGACAAAGAGCCGCGTAAAGGCCAGAACGGCGGAAAGAAGAACTTCGGAGGAGAGCCGCCGGTCATATGCTCCTTCTGCGGCAGAACCAGCCAGGAGGTCAACAGCATGGTCGCCGGACCGAGAGCCTTCATCTGCGACCGCTGCATTCTCAGTTCTGTTGAAATCCTGCGCAAAGAGATCAGCGCCATCCGTCACTCCGACAAAGCCGCTGAACCCGCTTTCCAGCCCCGACTGAAAAGCCCGAGCAACATCAAGGAGGCGCTCGACCAGTATGTCATCGGTCAGGATTCGGCCAAGAAGTCGCTCGCCGTGGCGGTCTATAACCACTACAAGAGAATCGACGCAAGCGACTGGTCAGCCGAGGACGAGGTGGTCATCGAAAAGAGCAACATCCTGCTCATCGGCCCGACCGGCACCGGCAAGACGCTGCTCGCCCAGACGCTCGCCAATCTGCTCGAAGTGCCCTTCACCATCGCCGACGCCACCTCCCTCACCGAAGCGGGCTACGTGGGCGACGACGTCGAGACTATTCTCGCGCGGCTCTTGCACGCTTCCGACTTCAACCTCGAACGCGCCGAACGCGGCATCATCTACGTGGACGAGATCGACAAGATCGCCCGCAAGTCGGCCAACGTCTCCATCACGCGCGATGTCTCGGGCGAAGGCGTCCAGCAGGCGCTGCTCAAGATTCTCGAAGGATCGGTGGTCGGCGTGCCCCCGAAAGGCGGACGCAAGCACCCGGAGCAGCAGCTCATCAACATCAATACCAAGAACATCCTTTTCATCTGCGGAGGAGCGTTCGAAGGACTCGACAAAATCATCGCCCGCCGCGTCTCGAAATCCTCGATGGGCTTCGGCTCCAGGGTCAAGCACAAGCAGACCGGCTACGACCCTGAGATTCTCAAGCTCGTCACGCAGGATGATCTGCACGATTACGGCCTCATTCCCGAGTTCATCGGACGGTTGCCCGTCATGTCGGCGCTCGAACCGCTCGACGCGACCGCCCTGCGCAACATCCTCGTCGAGCCGAAAAACGCGCTCGTCAAGCAGTACAAGCGCCTGTTCGAGATGGACAGCGTGGAACTCGAATTCACGGACGAAGCGCTCGACCGCGTGGTAGAAATCGCCATCGACCGGGGCACCGGCGCGCGCGCCCTGCGCTCCGTGCTCGAAAGCGTCATGATCGACATCATGTTCGAACTGCCCACCCTCAAGGATGTTCAGAAGTGCGTCATCACACTCGAAACCATCGAAAAAACGAGCGGCCCGGTTTACCACAAAAAGGACGGCAAAGAGCGCAAAACCGCATAAACTGTTTGGATTCAAACGGGAAAGTCCTATATTAGGGCCTTCTCAGACGGGCGGTTAGCTCAGTTGGTTAGAGCGCTACCTTGACACGGTAGAGGTCAGAAGTTCGAATCTTCTACCGCCCACATCCCTCCTAAAGCCCTGTAAGAAAACAACTTACAGGGCTTTTTCTTTTCCTGAAAATCCCCCGAAAAAGCCCCGTTTTCCGCGTTTTTGAGCTTTTTTAAACCATTTTTATATTGTTTTTGCGACGTATGTATGACGCACGAAATCAGGTTGGTACACATTTTGAAGAGGCAAAAATGAGACTCCCTTTTGTAAAATTGGACGAACGGCCCTGAAGCATTGATACCACCATAGCATTCGGTGAAATGGTCATTACAATCTTTACTACAATTTTACAGTTTGAGAGACTGAAATACTCCCCCCAAAAAAGACAGCCAGTTACATTGGAATAACCTAACCCCAGCTGTCTCAATGAAACAGACACGCTGCAAATTTACGCCTTAATTCAAAACCAGGATACTCCTTGATGCCATCAGCGAACGGCTTTCCCTGAACGAACTGGCCCAGAAGCATGAGCTGCATCCGAACCAGATCGCCCAGTGGAAATGCGAGTTTCTCGACAAGGCTCCTGAGATTTTCTCCAAAGGCGAAACGGCCCAAAAAACCGAGCGCGATTGCCTGCTTGAGAACGAACAACGCTACAAAACCATCGGTCAACTCAAGGTCGGAGTCGATTGGCTCAAAAAAAATTGCACTCGTAAGCTCTTTATCTGAAAGGCGTTCCATGATCTACAAAGCACATCCGAACCTCAGCC
>JAAXXD010000093.1 GCA_013334655.1 Chlorobaculum sp.
CTTCTTACGCTATCGCTAACGGGCCTTACCTGCCTGAGGGGGAGCGCATTGTAGTTTTGTTGACTGCACGGAATCCGATTTCAAAGCCGCAATCCTCTCAGGGTAAGCGGCTTTTTTACTTTACAGGACTTTATTATCAAAGAGATTAACAGGAGACTCAGTCATGAGTACTATGAATTACCGGAAATATGCATCCTACCCGACGGTCGGGCTGACAGACAGAACCTGGCCCGACAAGACCATCACCAAAGCGCCGATCTGGAGCAGCGTCGATCTGCGCGACGGCAACCAGGCGCTGCCGATTCCGATGAGCGTCGATGAAAAGGTGGAGTTTTTCAAACTGCTCGTCTCCGTCGGCTTCAAGGAGATCGAGGTGGGCTTCCCGTCCGCCTCGGCCACGGAGTTCGCCTTTGCGCGCAAGCTGATCGAGAACAACCTCATACCAGACGACGTGAGCATTCAGGTGCTGACCCAGTCGCGCGAGCATCTCATCCGCCGCACCTTCGAGGCGATCAAGGGGGCGAAGAACGCTATCGTGCATCTCTACAACTCGACCTCGCGCCAGCAGCGTGACGTGGTGTTCCGCATGAGCCGCGAGGAGATCATCACCATCGCCGTGGCCGGAACGCGGCTGGTTCGGGAGCTGAAGGAGGCGAGCGGCAATCCGGGCATCCGCTTCGAGTACAGCCCGGAGAGCTTTACCGGCACCGAGCTGGACTACGCGCTCGACGTGTGCCATGCGGTGATGGACGAATGGGGCGCGTCGGCGGAGAACAAGGTGATTCTGAACCTGCCTTCGACCGTTGAGCTTTCCACGCCGAATGTTTACGCCGACCGCATCGAGTGGTTCTGCCGCCATATTAAAGATCGCGACGCGGCGATCATCAGCGTGCACGCGCACAATGATCGGGGCACGGCGGTGGCGACCTCCGAGCTGGCGATGATGGCGGGCGCGGATCGCATCGAAGGAGCGCTGTTCGGCAACGGCGAGCGGTGCGGCAACATGGATATTATCATCATGGCGCTGAACCTGATGACGCAGGGCATCGATCCGAAGCTCGACTTTTCCAACCTGCCGCATGTCCGTGAGGTCTACAGCCGCTGCACCCGCATGACGGTGCATCCGCGCCATCCCTACTCGGGCGACCTGGTCTACACGGCCTTCTCCGGCTCGCATCAGGATGCCATCAGCAAGGGGATGAAGGCGCACAAACGAACGCCCGACGTTTGGGACGTGCCCTATCTGCCGATCGATCCGCAGGATGTGGGGTGCACGTATGAGGCTATTGTCAGGATCAACAGCCAGTCGGGCAAGGGCGGCGTCGCCTATGTGCTCGAAAAGGAGTACGGCATCCAGATTCCCAAGTGGATGCAGCCCGATTTCGGCTCCGTCGTGCAGGAGGTGACCGACCGGACGGGCGACGAGCTTTCGGCGGAGCAGATTCACGAGCTGTTCCAGAAGGCGTATATCGGCGGCGCGAAGCCGTATCTGATGAAAAAGTGCACCATAAGCTGGAGCGACGAAGACCCGGATCGCAACGACGAGGTGGCGACGCTTGTCAGCTCCTCGATGGTGGGGCCTGATGGCGAGTTCAGCTTCAAGGCCAAAGGCAACGGGCCGCTCGACGCCTTCGTGCGCGGCATGACGAGCCACACCGGCATCGGGTTCCATGTGGACGAGTACTCGGAGCACTCCATCGGCCACAGCTCCGACGCGCTCGCCATCTCCTACATCCGTCTCGCCTTCGATGACGGCGCGCTGGTCTGCGGTTCGGGCATCGACTCGAACATCAGCCTCGCCTCCATCAAGGCCATCGTCAGCGCCCTGAACCGCTACAAGCGGAGTTGATCGCATCCCGGCAGGAGGCCGCCACCCGGAGCCTCCTGCCGATGCACTCTTTTTGTATTTCCTTTCTTGCCCTATCTTTACAAAGACGCCTTTTCCGCCTCTCATTCAACGAATCCGGAGACCCGGCATGACGATCAAACCACGCCATACGACACGTCTCGCCTATTTCACCGCTCGAAGCCTCGCGCTGCTGTTGCTGCTTTGCGCCGCAGTGCTGACGGGATGCGCGGCAAAGCAACCAACTTCCGGCAAGGTGCAGGTGATCGCTTCCATCGAGCCGCTTGCGTGGTTCGTCGAGCGCATCGGCGGCGAGCGGGTCTCGGTGTCGGTGATGGTGCAGGCTGGCGGCAATCCGCACACCTACGAGCCGACGCCGCAGCAGATGGCGCTCTTCAGCCGCTCGAACCTCTTCGTCAAGGCGGGATCGGGGGTCGAGTTCGAGCTTGACTGGATGGATCGCCTGCTTGCGCTCAATCGCGACATCGCAGTGTGCAATGCTTCGGCGGGCGTCACGCTGCTGCCGATGGGCGAAGCGAATCAGGCGCACGAACCCGTCGCCGGAGAGCCGCGCCACGAGCACGGCCATCTCGATCCCCATTTCTGGCTCTCTCCGGCAAACGCCCGCCCGATCGCCTCGAACGTCGAGCGCTCGCTCGTGGCGCTCGATCCTGCCGGAAAAGCCTATTACGCGGCCAACCGTGCGGCACTCGACCGGGAGCTTCAGACGCTCGACGGCGAGATTCGCGGGCATCTGAAGGGCGTGAAGAGCCGCCGATTCCTCGTCTTTCATCCCGCGTGGGGCTACTTCGCCCATGAGTATGGACTGGAGCAGATCGCCGCCGAGGCGGAGGGCAAGACGCTGACGCCGCGCCAGATGGAGCGGGTGATCGAGCAGGCGAGGAGCGCGGGCATCAGCGTGGTATTCGTCTCGCCGCAGTTCAGCTCGGCGCAGGCTGACGCCATCGCACGGGACATTGGCGGGCGCACGGTCACGGTCGATCCCCTTTCGCGGAACTACGCGGAAAATCTCCGTAGGGCGACGGATGCCTTCGTGCGGGGGATGCAATGACGGAGCCGCTGATCGCCTGCGACCGGCTCTGCGTCGAACTCGGTGGCGCGAAGGTGCTCGACGGCCTGTCGCTCTCGGTGCACGAGGGGGATTTTCTCGCCGTGCTTGGGCCGAACGGTGGCGGCAAAACCACGCTGCTCAAGGTGATGCTTGGCCTCGTCAAGCCGTCATCCGGCAGCGTCACGGTGTTCGGCAAGGAGCCGGGGCAGGCGTCGGGACGGATCGGCTACGTGCCGCAGCGGCTCGATTTCGACCGCTCGTTTCCGATCAGCGCGATGGAGGTGGTGCTGATGGGCCGCTTGTCGCGCAAAAAGCTCTTCCAGCGCTACGGGCGGGAGGATCGCCAGAAGGCGCTCGACGCGCTCGAAACCACCGGCCTCGCCTCGCTTGCCCAGCGGCGCATCGGGGCGCTGTCGGGTGGCGAACTACAGCGGGCGCTCATCGCACGGGCGCTGGCCGGAGAGCCGGAGCTGCTGCTCCTCGACGAGCCGACGGCGAGCGTCGATCCCGAGATGAAGACCACCATCTACGATCTGCTCGACCAGCTCAGAAAGCAGCACACCATCGTGCTGGTCACGCACGACACCGGCACCATCGGGCGGCACGTCTCGCGCATCGCCTGCCTGAACTGCACGCTCGACATGCACGAACCCGGCTCGACGCTTGGCCGCACGGCCCTCGAAAAGCTCTACCACTTTCCAGTCGACGTGGTCGAGCATCGCGAAACGCAAACGCCCCACCGCCATGCCTGATTTCCTGCACTTCGAGTTCATGCGCAACGCCTTCCTGGCGGCCATCCTGTCGAGCGTCGCCTGCGGCATCATCGGCACGTACGTCGTTGTCCGGCGGCTCGGCTTCATCAGCGGCGGCATCGCCCACACGGCCTTCGGCGGCATCGGCCTCAGCTACTACCTCGGCCTGAATCCCCTCGCGGGCATCATCCCCTTCAGCCTCGCGGCGGCCATCGGCATTGGCCTCTTGTCGCGCAAGGCCAGGATCGCCGAAGACACAGCCATCGGCGCGTTCTGGGCGGCGGGCATGTCGATCGGCGTCATCCTGATCGGCCTGACGCCGGGCTACGCGCCGAATCTCTTCAGCTACCTGTTCGGCAACATCCTGACCGTGCCCGACTCCGACCTGCAACTCATTATGGGGCTTGATTGTCTGATCATCGCCATGGTGTGGCTCTTCGACAAGGAGTTTCTCGCCATCTCGTTCGACGAGGAGTATGCGCGAATATCGGGGCTGAAAACCGTGGCGCTCGACCTCTTGATGCTCTGCCTCATCGCGCTCACCGTGGTCATCATGGTGCGGGTGGTTGGCATCGTCATGGTGATCGCCCTGCTCACCATTCCCGCCGCCGTCGCCCGGAGCTTCAGCCGGAGCCTGTACGGCATGATGGCGCTCGGCACGCTCTTTTCCTGCATTTTCAGCATCGCCGGACTGTGGCTGTCGTGGGTATTCGATCTCGCTTCGGGTGCCACCATCATCCTTGTCGCCGCGCTGGTATTCCTCGTGAACGCGCTCTTCGGAACCGGAAAGACTCGGCGGACGGCGTGCTGAACAGCGCCAAATTGTTACATTCATACAAGAGATTCGATCAACCAACCAGCTCCCGTTATGAAGCCGATATTTTACCTCGTGGCTGCGGCCCTGTCGATCATGCTCTCGATCTACGTGTTCCTTTTCGGCACATGGGCGAACAGCCAGCTCGTCGCGATTTTTATCGGCCTATGGGCACCGACCATCATCTGCCTCGGCGTCTTCAACATCCTCATGAACATCCACGACGAGATGTGCTGCGCCCACAAGCGCATCGAGGATCGGCAGACCTGCCCGGATCGCTGAGGCCGGGATGAAAAATGTGCTTCTTGTAGGCGTGGGCGGCTTTGCCGGATCGGTAGCCCGCTACCTCGTGGCGCTTGCCGTGCCTTTTTCGGGAACCGGCTTTCCCTACGCCACGCTCGCGGTCAACCTGTTTGGATCGTTCCTGATCGGTTTCATCAGCGAACTTGCTCTTTCGACTACGCTCATCTCTCCTGAAACGAGGCTGCTGCTCACCACCGGCTTCTGCGGCGGCTTCACCACCTTTTCCACGGCGATGTACGAAACCAACGGCCTACTCCGCGACGGCCAGGCGCTCTACGCCGGGCTGTACGTCGGCGGAAGCCTTGCTGGCGGCCTTGTCTGCATCGTCTCCGGAACGCTACTCGCAAAACTCTGGCAATGATGAACTTCACCGAATCGGAACTCCTGCGGATTTTCGTCGGCGAGCAGGAAAAGCTGCACCACCGCCCTCTCTACGAACTCCTCGTCAGCGAAGCCCTCGAACGCGGCATGGCAGGAGCCACGGTCTTCCGCGGCCTCCTCTCCTTTGGCCTGCGCCACAAAGTGCACACGACGAAAATCTTCGAACTCGCAGGCGATTTGCCGATGGTGGTTGAAATTGTTGACGCCTCCGAAAAGATCGAAGGCTTTTTGCCGTTCGTTGAATCGCTGCTGAAAGATACCGGAGCACAGGTCTTGGTGACGCGCGAAACGGTGCGGCAGTGGACGACGTGAAAAGAACGGAGCTAACGGCGTTATGCCGGAACCTCGCGACTGCTCACCGCTTCTCATTGGACCGCTTCTCGATCTCCTGCGCAATCGTCGTCCAGATTCTATCTCGTTCGCCGGTCTCTCTTGGGAAGGTGTTGACCGGTTGAGCATCTTTTGGCAATGCTTGAAGGTCTTTCAATACCGGCTCGGATCTCCACGGGCAGTCACGGACGATGATCGGGACGACGATCATGCCTTCGGATTCGCGCCGCTGTAGCAGAGCCGGCAGTTCTTCGTCGTTGATAAATGGCGAAGCGATGAAATCAGCGCTGACCAGTAGTAGGGCCATATCGCATTCATTGAGCGCGGACTTGATTGCCTTCAGCCACTCGTCTCCCGCCTCGATACGACGATCCTGCCAGGCGTCGATGATACCGCGCCGTTGGAATCCGGCGAGCATTTTCACCAACTCATCCTTGAACACCTCGTCTGCGTGAGAGTAGCTGATGAAAAGCTTGAGCGCTTTGGAGGTCGACTCGACGACCGCTGCCTTGCCTGCAAGCGTTTGCTCCCATTGCTGGTGGAGGGACAGGCGTAGCGGCTCGAAACCTTTGTGGTTGAGCGGAATGGCGTAGAGTTCCAGCACGAGGTTGAAGAGGCTGACGGCGTAATGCGTTTCGTCGCAGAAGTTGCCGGTGTCGCATTCCTCGAATGCGTGCTTGCTCGGCTTTCCTTCGCAGGCAAGCGACAGCACTTTTTTCTTGCCATTCCCCAAGCGGGCGCGAATCTCCTGAGCGTCGCTGGCAAGATCGGATGACGCGGATTGAAACGCCCTTTCATACGCAGTGCTACTCAGCACGATCACGAAATCATCCGCTTGCAACTCTTCGATTCTTTCGACGATAAGCACGCCCGCGTCGCGCAGGTCGTGGATGAGCTTCGCGGCCCATCGCTCCTGTTCGGGCAGGCGGCTGATGTAGGCTCGGGGAATAGCCCATCCGCGACGGTAGCTTTTGATCTTGGTGAGGTGCTGTTCGTAAAGGCTGCGCAGGCGGGCCATCGCCTCTTCGCGTTGCAGCCACGGCGATGCGCCGATACCGATGGTTTGCGGTTTGTCGAAATCGGGCAGCGTGACTTTTTCACCACACTCGTCGCAGAAAACAAAGTCTTTGCCTTCGCGAACGCGCTTGACGACAGTAGCGCGTTCGATGCGATGATTTTTCGAACAGACAACCGGCGGAAAGCGCGTCACGTCCACGTCGCGCATATAGAGGAACTGCTCGAAAAGCTCCTGGAACTTGTCGCGACCGCTTTGCGGCATCGTGTCACCGTAATAGAGAATGAGTTCGATTTCGCCTTCGCGCTCTTCGATCATGCGAAAGCCGCAAATCTCGCCCTCGCGCATTTCGTATTGCGCCTGATTCTGCCACTGGTTGATGCGCATGAACGATGGCGTGTAGCCAAGCAGCACGACGAGCGAGGCGTAGAGATTCTCGACGCGCCCGC
>JAAXXD010000094.1 GCA_013334655.1 Chlorobaculum sp.
TGCTCACTTCTCTGATGCTTCTGCCTTCTGGCGGCAGCACTTTCTTCAGAAGACTCTGCCGTACTGCATGCGAATAACCCATAGATCGCCTCCTTTTAGGATGCGACATCTTTATTAACACTTAGGGTATTCCAGTATAATATTACATCACGCTCCACACTCCTGCTGATCGCCGTATTTCAGGTGCTCTTCATTGACATCGAGCGCTTCACTGAGCCGCCTGGCCATAGCATCGGAATAAAAGCGGCGGCCGCATTCATAATCGCTGACCATGCTCTGGCGGATACCGAGCTTTTCGGCGAGTTGAGCTTGCGTCAGTCAGTTGGAGCGTAGGGTTGGGGATTTTGGAAGTGCTACCAATCTCTCTTGGAATCAGGTTTCCTATCATAGGGATTGCTTACGCCGTCACTGTCGTTGTCGCGCCAGCGATAGCTTGAATTGCTTTTGTTGGTTGCACCCGTCCCAGAGCTGTATTCGTCTCGTTGAGTACCACCGTAGGTCTGCGAGCTGTGGTTATTGTAACGATACGGGTCGGGGTCACTGGCCGTGTGACCTTGAACATACGTCCCGTCTTTTCGAGTGTAGCCCTGAACGTAGTGGTCAGCGAGTGCCGTATTCGTGAACAAGATACCTGCAAAAAAAAAGACCGCTCGTTTCATGTTGTTTCTCCAATGTGATGTGCTGAATAAATCCACAGTAATGTTAACGAAAGTTTTCGTTTATATAAAGGCTTGCAGTGAAAACGACCTGCTGTACAACGTCGCCGTTATAGCGAACTGATGGTTATAGTATTCCAGACAACAGCGATGCGTTCCTTACATCCCGCCATCCGCCTTATGTCGCGCCACCATCCCGTCGAGTATATTTCTTTACCCCTTCCGATACACCTACTGCTTGGCGTTGGCGTTGCCTGAACGATGTTCGATCTCCGGGGCGTTCAGACCAACCGTCGCCCACACATAGCCTTTTTTCTCCAAAGCCTTTAACAATCGTGATTTTTCATCGAGAATTTCCGAAAATTTGAGTATATACCGAGTGCCGTATTTCAGACCAATTTGGCTGAAGGGCAGAGAAAACTATGATCGATACACGTTCACATACCTCTTCCGCTGTCCTTCGACAGCAGCTTTCCCGTTCTTCGCACCCGGTTTACGCCAATTCGACCGACACTCAAATCCATAGAACCATCAAAGGCAAGAAACCCTCATCGTGATGCAGGAGTACAAGATCAACTCGTACCTCTTCGGCGGGAACGCTCCCTATATCGAAGAGCTGTACGAAGCTTACCTCGACAATCCGGCTTCCGTCCCGGAAAACTGGCGAAGCTATTTCGATGCAATGCAGTATGTTCCGGCGGAAGGCGGACGCGACCGGCCAGACATTGCTCACGGGCCTGTTCAGGCTGCTTTCGCTGAACAGGCCCGGCTCGGACCGATCCGGCGCGTCGTGGCAAGTCCCGATGCCGAACTCGGACGAAAGCGTGTTGCTGTGCAACAGCTTATCTCGGCATACCGCAACATCGGCTCCCGCCGGGCTGACCTCGATCCGCTGAAACGCCAGGAACGACCTCCGCTTCCCGATCTCGATCCCTCCTTCTACGGCTTCTCCGACACCGACATGGGCACGGTCTTCAACACGAGCAATACCCGTTTCGGCAGTGAAAGCATGCCACTCCGGGAGCTTCTCCAGAACCTTCGCGAAACCTACTGCGGCACCCTCGCCATCGAGTTCATGTACATCACCGACCAGAGCGAAAAGCGGTGGTGGCAGGCAAAATTCGAGACTATCCGGGCCAAACCCAATTTCGATCCCGCCAAAAAGAAGCACATTCTCGAACGACTGACGGCTGCCGAGGGGTTCGAGCGCTATCTGCATACGCGCTTCATCGGCCAGAAACGCTTTTCTCTTGAAGGGGGCGACAGCTTCATCCCCGCCATGGATGAACTGATTCAGCGGGCCGGAAAGGCCGGGGTTCAGGAGATCGTGATCGGCATGGCGCACCGTGGTCGCCTGAACGTGCTGGTCAACATCATGGGGAAAAATCCCTCTGACCTGTTCGCGGAGTTCGAGGGCAAGCACGCCGGTGATCTGCCGTCGGGCGACGTGAAGTACCATCAGGGATTCACGAGCGATATCTCCACGCCGGGCGGCCCGGTCAACCTTTCGCTCGCCTTCAATCCGTCGCATCTCGAAATCGTCAACCCCGTGGTCGAAGGGGCCGTCAAGGCGCGACAGACCCGGCGCGACGACCGCGACGGTTCGCAGGTGCTGCCGATTCTCGTGCATGGCGACGCGGCCTTCGCGGGGCAGGGGGTCGTCATGGAAACCCTCAATCTCGCCATGACGAGGGGATACGGCACGGGTGGCACGGTGCATATCGTCATCAACAACCAGATCGGCTTCACCACCTCCGACCCGCGAGACAGCCGCTCGACGACCTACTGTACCGACGTGGTCAAGATGATCGAAGCGCCGGTGCTGCACGTCAACGGCGACGATCCCGAAGCGGTGGTGCTGGCCGCGCAGATGGCGCTCGATTACCGGCAGGCCTTCAGGCATGACGTCGTGCTTGATATCGTCTGCTTCAGGAAGCTCGGGCACAACGAGCAGGACACCCCAGCGCTCACGCAGCCGCTGATGTACAAGAAGATCGACAAGCATCCCGGCACCCGCAGGCTCTATGCCGACAAGCTCGTGTCGCAAGGGGTTATCAAACCGGAGTTTGCCGACGCCATGAGCAAGCAGTTCCGCAAGGAGCTGGACGAGGGGCGCTACACGCCGAATCCGGTGCTGGTCAACAAAACTCTCTTCACCACCGAACCCTCCTCCGTGCCGCCGGAGTCATCGGATACCGGGGTGCCGGTCGCCGAGCTGCAGCGGCTCTCGGAGCGGATCACGAAGGTGCCGGAATCGTTCAAGCTGCATCCGCTGGTTGAAAAGGTGCTCAACGACCGCGCCCGGATGGGGCGTGGCGAGCAGTTGCTCGACTGGGGCATGGGCGAGCATCTCGCCTTCGCCTCGCTCGTCGCGGGCGGCTATCCCATCCGCATCACCGGCCAGGACAGCGGACGCGGCACATTCTCGCACCGCCATGCCGTCTTGCACGACCAGAAGCGCGAGCGCTGGGATTCGGGCATCTATGTGCCCTTGCAGAACATCACGGAGAAGCAGGCCCCGTTCACGGTGATCGATTCGGTGCTCTCGGAGGAGGCGGTGCTTGGTTTCGAGTACGGCTACTCCATCTCGGCGCCCGATACGCTGGTGATCTGGGAGGCGCAGTTTGGCGACTTTGCCAACGGCGCGCAGGTGCTTATCGACCAGTTCATCACCTCGGGCGAGGTCAAATGGGGACTCGCCTCTGGCATCACCCTGATGCTGCCGCACGGCTACGAAGGGCAGGGGCCGGAGCACTCGTCGGCGCGTCCGGAGCGTTACCTGCAACTCTGCGCCGAAAACAACATCCAGGTTTGCCAGCCTACCACTCCGGCGCAGATTTTCCACCTGCTCCGGCGACAGATGACCTCCATGATGCGCAAGCCGCTGGTGATTCTCACGCCAAAATCGCTGTTGCGCCACAAGGAGGCGGTCTCGCGGCTCGACGAGCTTGCCGTGGGCGGGTTCCGTAACCTCATCGACGATCTGGTCGCCGATCCTGACAAAATCACCAGGGTGCTGGCCTGTTCGGGAAGGGTGTACTACGATCTTGTGAACCGGCGAAGGGAGAGCGGGGCGGAACATGTGGCCATCATCCGTGTCGAGCAGCTCTATCCGTTCCCGGAAGAGGATCTCGCAAGGGAGCTGCGACGCTATCCCCGACTCCGCGATATTGTCTGGTGCCAGGACGAACCGAAAAACCAGGGCTACTGGCGTTTTTTCCAGCGCTTTTTCATGAGAGCCATGAGAAGCGGGCAGATTTTCGGTTATGCGGGGCGTTTCGCATCGGCTTCGACCGCCTGCGGTTACGCATCGAAACACGCCATGCAGCAGCAGGCGCTGCTCGATCAGGCTTTCGGTGATTTCGCCGTTTTTTTCAACAAATAAAATCCACCAATGGCAATCATTGACGTCACCATATCGCAGTTGTCGGAATCGGTCGCCGAAGCTACGCTGGTCAACTGGCACAAGCAGCCGGGAGACGCTGTAGCGGAAGACGAGATTCTGTTTGAAATCGAGACGGACAAAGTGATCTTCGATGTCCCGTCACCATCGTCGGGCATCCTGTTCGAGATTCTCGCCGGTAATGGCAGCACGGTCACCGCCGGACAGGTGCTGGCGAGAATCGACAGCGAGGGTGTAGCCGCGCCATCACCGGCCGCCGCGCCCCCGGCCCCGGAAACCAAGCAGCAAGCCGCCCGGCAGTCCGCCTCGGGAGAGGGCGAGCCGCAGGAAACGCCGCCCGCCATGCCCTCTGCGGCGCGACTCATGGCTGAAACGGGACTCAACCCCGCAGAGATCGCGGGCACCGGAAAGAGCGGACGCATCACCAAAGGCGACGTTCTCTCGGCCATCGCCGAGGAAGCGGAAGGCGGAGCGCCAGCGCCGGTTCAGCCTCAGCCGCCGAAACCGAAGCCGGTCGAGGCGCATCTCGAAGCGCCGCTTCTGACCGAGCGTCCGGAACAGCGCGTGCCGATGACGCGGCTCAGGGCGCGAATTGCTGAACGGCTCCTGCAATCGCAGGCGACCAACGCCATACTCACGACTTTCAACGAAGTGAATATGCAGCCTGTCATGACCCTGAGAAACCGCTACAAGGAGACATTTGAAAAAGAGCATGGCGTCAAGCTCGGCTTCATGTCCTTCTTCGTCAAGGCGGCGGTGCAGGCGCTTCGAAAGTATCCGATCCTGAACGCATCGGTCGATGGCAAGGATATTATCTACCACGGCTACTTCGACATCGGCATCGCCGTCAGCTCGCCAAGGGGACTGGTCGTGCCGATTCTGCGCAACGTTGACCAGATGAGCATCGCTGAAATCGAGCGGAAAATCGCGGACTACTCGGCCAAGGCCAAGCTTGGCGTTCTGTCGCTCGAAGAGCTGACCGGCGGCACCTTCTCGATCTCGAACGGCGGCGTGTTCGGCTCGATGCTCTCGACGCCGATCATCAATCCACCCCAATCTGCGATTCTCGGTATCCATGCCACCAAGGATCGTCCCGTTGTCGAAAACGGAGAGATTGTGATCCGGCCAATGAACTACCTGGCCCTCTCTTACGACCATCGCATCATCGACGGTCGTGAAGCGGTGCTTGGCCTTGTTGCCATGAAGGATGTGCTCGAAGATCCGGCGCGTCTGTTACTTGACCTTTAAGCAAGAAAGAAACTCATATGACCATGCAATTCGACGTACTTGTCATTGGCGCCGGACCCGGCGGCTATATCGCGGCTATCCGCGCCGCCCAGCTCGGCTTTTCCGTAGCCTGCTGCGAATTCAATGCATACGACAGCCCCGATGGCCAGCCGCGCCTCGGTGGCACCTGCCTCAATGCGGGCTGCATTCCGCTCAAAGCGCTGGTCGCCTCCTCGGAAGCCTTTGAAAACGTATCGCACAATTATGCGGCCCACGGTATCGACGCCACGGGCGTCAGCATCGACATCGCGCGGATGCAACAGCGGAAAGTGGATATCGTCAACCGGATGACCTCGGGCATCCAGTTTCTGTTCAGAAAAAACAGGATCACGCTGCTCAAGGGGCGCGCCTCTTTCGCCGGAAAAACCGAAGATGGCTTCAGAGTCACCATCCGCGGAAAAGAGGAGCAGGAGGAGGTCATCGCCCAGAAAGTCATCATCGCCACCGGCTCGAAACCGAGGGAGATACCCAACGTCAAGGTCGATAATGTATCGATCTGCGACAACGAAGGGGCGCTGAAGTTCACCGAAGCGCCGAAAAAGCTCGGCGTCATCGGCGCGGGCGTCATTGGCCTCGAACTGGGCTCCGTCTGGCGCAGGCTCGGCGCTGACGTTACCGTGCTCGAAGTGATGCCATCGTTTCTGGCCAGCGCCGACGAGAGCGTTTCGCGCGAAGCCTCGAAGCTCTTCCAGAAGCAGGGACTGCATATCAAGCTCGGCGTCAGGATCGGCCAGGCGAAAGTCACCGACAGCGGCGTGACGGTGGCCTATACCGACGACCAGGGAGCCGAACATCTGCTCGAATGCGACAAACTCATCGTCTCCGTCGGGCGCGTGCCGAACACCGAACAGCTCGATCTCGAAACGGTCGGCCTGCAAACCGACGAGCGCGGCTTCATTCCGGTCAACGCCCAGTGCGCGACGGCGGCTCCGGGCATCTACGCCATTGGCGATGTCGTGCGCGGTCCGATGCTGGCGCACAAGGCCGAGGATGAAGGGGTGATGGTCGCCGAACTGCTGGCCGGACAGAAGCCCCATGTCAATTACGATACCATGCCGTGGGTCATCTACACCACGCCAGAAATCGCCTGGGTCGGCAAAACCGAGCAGCAGCTCCGCTCTGAAGGCCGCGACTACAAAGCCGGGCAGTGCCCCTTCTCCGCGAACGGCCGGGCGCTCGGACTCGGCGACACGCAAGGGTTCATCAAAATGCTGGCCGACGCGCAAACCGACGAGATTCTCGGCGTGCACATCATCGGTGCCGACGCCTCCGATCTGATTGCCGAAGCGGCGCTCGCCATGGAGTTCCGCGCGGCCTCCGAAGACATCGCCAGAACCTGCCACCCGCACCCGAGCCTCTCGGAAGTGATGCGGGAAGCCGCCCTCGCCATCGACAAGCGAGCGCTCAACATTTGAGCTGCTTTGCCCGCCATCGTCATCCGGAATACTGCAAGTTTCCGTATGACGGCGGCGAGGAGCGCCGCAATGCTTCAGTCCGGTCGATCTTGCTGTATTGACGAATTGCTATTGCTGCAAAATCAGATCGCAAATCGATTTTTTCTGAAATACTTCAGAGTATTTCCTTGAAATCAAAG
>JAAXXD010000142.1 GCA_013334655.1 Chlorobaculum sp.
ATGCTTTATGCCATTGTTAATCTTTACCCGATGGGTAGAATTATCTATTAAAGATAACACTATTTAAAATAATGAGTTATGGCTGTATTTGAGCGATTTTCCTGAGCAGAAACGCTCAACTTAGGTTTTTAATTTCATAAACGGTCTTGTTGCTGACAATATCAAATCCGTGAGACAGAACATTTCTGAATCCGACGATGTCCTTTGTTGATGCTCTGACCCTCACCCTTTCCCTTCGATTCCCTCCAGCAGACGCGCAATCTCTTGTGGCGTCGGTAATTGGCCGTGAAGTTCCTTGGGAAGCGTTCTGGTGATTTCGTAGGTCGCCACGCCGATCGGCTTTCCGGTATCGTGCAGGGCGTATTCCACCACCATGCGGTTTTTATCCTTGCACAGGATGATGCCAATAGACGGATTTTCGTCCTCCTGACGAACCTGCCGGTCAAGTGCTGTCAGGTAAAACTGCATTTTACCAACGAACTCCGGCATGAATTTGCCGATCTTCAGCTCGATAGCGACCAGCGCCCTGAGCCGCCGGTGAAAAAGAAGCAGATCGATACTGTATTCATCGCCATCCACTTCGAGCCGGTATTGGCTGCCCATGAAGGCGAACATGCCGCCCATCGCCCGAAGAAAATACTCTATCTTTCCGATCAGCGCTCGTTCCAGCTCTTGCTCGCCGTGCTTTTCGGCCAACTCCAGAAAATCGAACGTGTATTCATCCTTCACCGCAAGTTTCGCCTGCGCACGGAGTTCCGGTGTCAAAGCCTGATCGAAATTGCTCTGGCCCAGCAGAGATTTTTCGTAGCTCTGGTTGCCGATCTGATGAATGAGCACGTTCTTCGACCAACCGAACTTGCGAGTCATGCGGATGTAAAACTCCCGTTCGAGCGCATCCTTGCAGCGTTGCAGTATGACAAGATTGTGCGACCACCCGATTTGTGCAACCAGTGGTTGCACTCGCGCATCGTCGCGATAGAGCAGGTAAAACTCCCGCATGTAAAAGATGTTCCTGCGCGAAAAACCACTGATTCCGGGAAACGTTGCCCTGAGATCACGGGACAGTTGTTCGGCAATGGACGATCCAGGTTCGGTATCGACCTGCCGCTCCACGATCATCCGTCCAATATCCCAATAAAGCCCGACAAGCTCTTTGTTGACAGACTTGAGAGCCTCGTACTGCGCGGATCGAACGCGCTCCTTGATCTCGGCCAGAAGGCGCGGATATATCGTTGACAGGTCAGTCATGGGGTACAGGATCAATAATGTTGATCAGTGAGAAGTGCGCAAGCCGCAGGGGAGGCGTGCAAATCTATGTACGAAGAATACGCCTGATTTTCAAAGAAGTCCTCTCGCGTCAATCGTTTCTCACCCCGCACAACGCACACCCAGCATCGCGGCGCACCGCGACTTTACGGAAATTCATCGACAGCGCGTCGAACGTCAGCAGCGCATCCGTCAGCAGTGTGCCGATGCCGAGGAGGTGTTTGATCGCTTCAAGGGCCTGGATGGAGCCGATGACGCCGGGGAGTGCGCCGATGGGGCCTTGTGGCGTGCCGCCGACGGGTGCGCCATCTTCGTGGAAGAGGCAGCGGTAGCAGGCGGTTTGGCCGGGAATGACGGTCATGGTCTGGCCGTGGAAGTTGCGGATTCCGGCGTGGGAGTAGGGTTTGGCGGCCTGGTGGCAGGCGCGTGCGATGAGGAATTTGGAGTCGAAGTTGTCCGTGGCGTCGATGATGAAGTCGTATCCGGCGAGAATATCCGGCGCGTTGTCGGCGCTCAGGCGGAAAGCGTATGGTTCGATGCGGATCGATGGGTCGAGCGCTTCGAGTCTCGCTCGTGCCGACTCCGTTTTGTTCGTGCCGAGTGAGGCGGTCGTGTGCAGAATCTGCCGTTGCAGGTTCGACAGATCGACCGTGTCGCCATCCATGAGGCCGATGGTTCCGATGCCTGCCGCCGCGAGGTAGAAGGCTGCCGGGGAGCCGAGGCCGCCTGCGCCGATGACGAGCACCTTCGAGCGGAGCAGCTTTTGCTGCCCGGCCTCGCCGACATCCGGCAGCGCGAGGTGGC
>JAAXXD010000143.1 GCA_013334655.1 Chlorobaculum sp.
CAGTCGAAGCCGACGCCCGCCACCTTCTTCTGGACCCGGTAGGCTCGCAGCAGCTCCGACATCGCTTTCGGCACGCCGTCGAGCAGGCTCGTGCGCCCCTCCTTCATCTTGAGGTTCTCCCAGTTTCCGACCACCTCTTGCTCCGTCTTGGCCTTCACGTCGCCAAACACATGCGGGTGGCGGCTGATGAGCTTGTGGCAGAGCGCCTCGAACACCTCGACGAAGGTGAACTTCCCGGACTCGTCGGCCAGCAGCACCTGAAAGCAGACGTGCAGCATGAGGTCGCCCAGCTCCTTTTTCAGCTCGGGATCGTCCCCGGTGTCGATGGCGTGTACCAGCTCGTAGCTCTCTTCAAGCAACAGATGGGCGAGTGACTCCGGTGTCTGCTTGCGATCCCACGGACACTCCGAGCGCAGTACCTTGACAAGATTCACCACCCGCTCGAAATGTTCTGCTGGCGTTACAGCGTTATGGTTGAGGATGGACTCCTTGAAAGCGTCGGTGGATCGGGTTTCTTCCTGCATCATGATTCGGATGGTTGTTGCAATGCCTCAAAGTTACTATTTGGCCGGAGAATCCGTACTATTGATATGAGAACGAATCAGCGAATGGTGTGCTCAAGAGAAAAAAGCCAGTGATTTGTCATCGCGAGTACAGACCCTGTCGGGGGCGTGGCGATCCATCGTTAACTAACTTCGCTGACTTCGCATGGATTGCCACGTCGCTATGCTCCTCGCAATGACGGGGAATGAAGGCTGTTTGGGATTGACTTGACACTTAAAGCAAACGAATCATGAATCTCGCAGGAAAAACCGCCGTCGTGACCGGATCGAGTTCGGGAATCGGGCTTGCCGTGTGTCGCGACTTGCTCGATGCCGGGGCCGTGGTGTTCGGCCTCAGTCGCAGGGAAACGCTGCTCGTTCATGAGCATTTTCGCTGGATTCAGGCCGATGTTACCAGTGATGTTGCCATAGACAAAGCGTTCGATGCCGTGCTCGCACAGTTCGGTCGGGTCGATCTGCTGGTCAACAACGCCGGATTCGGCTTTTTCCGCGACATCGAGCTGATCGATCCGGCGGAGTGGCGGCGGCTCATCGACACCAACCTCACAGCCATGTTCCTCTGCGCCCGCAAGGTCGTGCCGTCGATGAAGGCCGCACGGAGCGGCATGATCGTCAACGTCGGCTCGGTGGCGGGCAAGCGCGGCATCAAGGGGGGCACGGCCTACTGCGCCTCGAAGTTCGCGGTCAACGGCTTCTCCGAGTCGCTCATGGAGGAGCTGCGCGAGTTCGGCATCCGCGTTGCCTGCATCAATCCCGGCTCGGTGATGACCGAGTTTTTCGACCACGCCGGGCTTCAGCCGAAGAAGTACATGCAGCCAGGCGACCTTGCGCGGCTGATCGTCTCGCTGGTCGAGCTGCCCGACGGCATGTTGCCCGACGAACTGACCGTCCGGCCTTTGTAACCTGTTATTCCGTATCGAATTATGTCATCCTCCGATCTTCGTCTTCCCATTCCCGGCCACCCCATCGCCGCCATCGCCACGCCGGTCGGCGTCGGGGCGCTCGCCATCGTGCGCATCAGCGGCGCGGGGGTGCTCGCCATCGCCGACAGTGTGTTCCGCAAGGTTCACGGCGACGGCAAACTCGCCGATGCCGCCGGATACACGGCGCACTTCGGGCGGCTCTACGACGGCGAGGAGATGGTGGACGAGGTGATCGCGCTCGTTTTCCGCTCGCCGCGCTCCTTCACCTCGGAGGAGATGGTGGAGTTCACCTGCCACGGCGGGCCGGTAGTGGTGGGGCGCGTGCTGCGGCTCATGCTCGACAACGGCTGCCGCCTCGCCGAACCGGGCGAGTTCACCCGCCGCGCCTTCCTCAACGGGCGCATCGACCTGTTGCAGGCCGAGGCCATCGGCGAAATGATCCACGCTCGCACCGAATCGGCCTACCGCACGGCGGTGAGCCAGATGAAGGGCGACCTCTCAGCGCGGCTCGGCGGACTGCGCGAGCAGCTCATCCGCTCCTGCGCCCTCATCGAACTCGAACTCGACTTC
>JAAXXD010000095.1 GCA_013334655.1 Chlorobaculum sp.
GCGGCCACAAGAGCCGCCCCTACATATTCAATTGTCCGCCAAGTCCACAACGTCCACCGCGTCCACATATTACACTCCTCCCCTTATTCCTCGCTGATGAACTCCTTTTCCGTGGCCTTGACGATCAGCACTGGGATGGCGGCTTTGCGCACCACCGCTTCGGCGACGCTGCCCATGAACAGGCGGCTGAGGCTGTTCAGCTCATGAAGAGGTAAGGCTTCCACTCGTCGGAGACCGGCAGGTAATGCTGGCGCATGAGGGTGATGTGGCTCGGCCTGGACAGCTTTTTCAGCAGGGTCATACCCGCTTCGGCTGGCGTGCGGTTTCCCTTGCGGTTGTTGCAGGGTTTGCAAGCGGTGACGAGGTTCTCCCAACTCTCCTCGCCGCCGCGCGATTTCGGAACCACGTGGTCGATCGTGAGTTCGGCCTTCCCGCCTCCGCAATACTGACAACTGAATTCATCCCGTCTGAAAAGGTTTTTCCGGTTCAACACAGCGCCGCGATACTCGACCCGCACGAACACGGTCAGCCGGACGATGCTCGGCATCGGATAGCTCTCCGTCACCGTGCGGATGCGGTGTTCAGGATGGCTGGCGACCATCATCGCCTTGCCACAGAAGAGCAGCAGCACGGCGTTGCGGGCGTCGCAGATGCTCAGCGGCTCGTAACTCGCGTTAAGCACCAGAACTTTGCTTGATTGCATGAGCATGGTTGTATCCGGATGCCGGACATCGCCGGTTGTTCAGACCTCCCTGTTGTTGTCACCGTTGACCGTCGAGCATCGAATCCCGATTCTCCGAAACAGGCCCGACTGCGAACGCTCCGTCGTGGTTCAGCACCGCCCAGACGCGGTGACGCTTGCGGTCGATGCCATGCGAGCCGAGAGCGTATCCGCTTTTCCACGGCCCGTCGATAAAGGTTGCTGTGCCGACGGTGTTGGCTTCGACCGCGTTTATCCAGCGTCCGGCGGCGTCATTCGTTACGAGACCGAATCGTCCGCCAGCAATCGCTCGCGTCTTCGCCGGATCGTAATTCATCGACAGCACATAGCTGTCGGCGTGATCGCCGCCAAGCTTCCCCACTCCGCTGAGCTGAAAGATGGCGCTCGCCAGATTGCGGTTTGCGGGTTTAGAGTGATCGACGGCGATCCAGCCAGTGTTGACTACTTTGGTCAATGGCCGCCCCTTGCCGCCAGCGGTGTCGAGCGTGTCGTCTTTTGCCTCGCTCGTGTTGACGCCGTCGAGAATCCGCGCCTCGTTGCCTTTGAACCGATCCGAGACGACCGTGTAGCTCGCCCCCTGCGAAACGAGGTACTGCTTGCCGTTCAGGCTGTAGCTCCAGCGCTCCTTTTTGACGAAGTGAAAGGTCGGCGTCACGCCGGTGTCCGTCCTGCCAGCGCCTTGAGGAAAGCTGGCATCGGACTGCCAGTGGCCATGGTCGTCCGAAAAGTAGTCAACCGTGACGGTCGGACCGTCGATGGTATAGATATAATAGCCGACCGTTTCGCGCTCCTGTGAAATCGACAGCTCGCGGCTCTTCTGCCCGAACCATTTGGCGTCGTCGAGGAATCCCGGCTTGTAGAACTTGGTGCTGACCGATTGGGCGATGAGCTGCTCGACCTGCGATTTTCCGTCGGGACTCGTGATGATCGAGCGCTGGTGAAGATGGTCGTGGCCGCTGATGTAGTATCTGACGCCGTTCTGCTGCAAGCTGGCAAAAAATGCGTTCTGCCAATCAGGATGCTCGTTGGCGTAACCGCTGAAGAGCGTGTCCTGATGCCCCTCGCCAATCATCGGCTGATGCGAAAGCACAAAGGCGTGCGGCGTCCTCCGCTTGCGCTTGTCGAGCCGCTCGCTGATCCACGGCTGTTGGTCGGCAATGGTGTACCCGGAGGGGTAGTGAGTGGAATTGGCGACAACCCGGCCCGGCAGTTGCCAGTTATCGATGATCACGAAACGCGCTCGCTCCTCTCCATCGCCGCAGTCGAACGAGTAGCTCAGGCCGTCGAGATCGCGGCTCACCTTGACCGGGCTGCTGAAATTCGAGCCAATCGTGTAGCGCTTTCCGGCTTGCGTCACGAAACCGCCGTCGCACGTCTGCTGATAGCGGATTTTGAAGCCGGGAGCGCCATGATCGTTGTCCTGACGATACGTTTCATGATTTCCCCGGAAGGCGAAAAAGCCGATGCCCGCATCGATGAGCGGACGCGCGGCAACCACACGCTCCTCCTCGGAAACCTCCCTGCCATCGTCGCTCAGGTCGCCAACCTGGATGACAAACTTCACCCCCGCATCGATGAACTGCCGGTTCACCTGTTCGATGATCGAAACCGGCACGGTATGAGGATTCCGTCCCGCCGGATCAGGGCACGTCCACTGCGTGTCGCCCATCACCCCGAACTTCCACGGCGCGGCCCAAAGCGCCGCCGGACACTGAAGCAGCACGAACAGCGCGAAACCCGCGCCCGATTTCCTGAACAAGTAACGAATGCTCATGGCTCTTTTTTGTTGTTTTGCAAAACGCCCAGCTCACCCCCAAAAATAACCCATCGCCCTCAACCACCCCGTGCCAATTTTGCAAACTTCCCGCTCCCCTCTTCCGTCCACTCGTCTACTTTCTCACAAAATTCCCCTCCCCGCCAGCACAAAACTTTTGCATACCATCACGTCGTTTCGTACATTTGTGCTGATTTTCCGGCATCCCCATTACCTATGGACACGGTGCCAAAAGCTCTCTCGCGGGATTCGTCCCCGGAGCTTGCCGAAAGGCTTCCCGTGTCCCGTCTGTCCATCCACGACATTCACCCTCACGAGAACCCCGTTTCGGCAACTCCGCCTGACGCCCGCAGTTCTTGTCGTTCGATTAACAAAAAACCGAAAGGGAACCCATGTCACAAACCAGGTACTTCTTTACCTCCGAATCCGTTTCCGAAGGCCACCCGGACAAGGTAGCCGACCAGATTTCCGATGCGATTCTCGACGAGTTCATCAAGCAGGATCCCAACTCCCGCGTCGCCTGCGAAACCTTCGTCACCACCGGACAGGTGATCGTCGGCGGTGAAGTCACCACCAAAGGCATTGTGGACGTCCAGACTGTCGCCCGCAAGACCATCACCGAGATTGGTTACACCAAGGGTGAATACATGTTTGACGCAAACTCCTGCGGCATCCTCTCCGCCCTGCACGCGCAGTCGCCCGACATCAACCGTGGCGTTGACCGCAAGGAAGAGATCGCCGACGAGTTCGACCGCGTTGGCGCCGGCGACCAGGGCATGATGTTCGGCTACGCCTGCACCGAGACCCCGGAGCTGATGCCCGCCGCCATCCAGTTCGCCCAGCAGCTCGTGAAAGTGCTTGCCGACATCCGCAAGGCTGGCCAGATCATGACCTACCTCCGCCCCGACGCCAAGAGCCAGGTCACGCTCGAATACATCGACGAGAAGGTTGCCCGCGTTGACGCCGTGGTCGTCTCCACCCAGCACGATCCCGAACCGGCTGGCATGAGCGAAGCCGATTTCCAGGCGCTCATCCAGAAAGAGGTGATCGAGAATGTCGTCCGCAAGGTCATTCCCGCCGAGCTGCTCGACGAGAACACCAAGTTCCACATCAACCCGACCGGCCGCTTTGAAATCGGTGGCCCACACGGCGATACCGGTCTGACCGGCCGCAAGATCATCGTCGACACCTACGGCGGCGCAGCTCCGCACGGCGGTGGCGCGTTCTCCGGCAAAGATCCGTCGAAGGTCGACCGCAGCGCCGCCTATGCCGCCCGCCACGTCGCCAAGAACATCGTTGCCGCCGACCTGGCCGACAAGTGCACCGTGCAGGTCTCCTACGCCATCGGCGTGGCCCGTCCGGTCTCGATCTACATCAACACCCACGGCACCGGCAAGCACGGCCTGTCCGACGCCGAGATTCAGGAGAAAGCCGAGGCGATCTTCGATCTTCGCCCGCTGGCCATCATCCGCCGCTTCAACCTCGACCGTCCGCACGGCTGGTGCTACCGCGACTCCGCCGCTTACGGCCACTTCGGTCGCGACATCTTCCCGTGGGAAAAGACCGAGAAAGTCGGTGAGCTGAAAGCCGCTTTCGGCCTCTGATCCATATTCCTTCGAAAGCCTCTGTGAACTCGTTTTGCAGGGGCTTTCCCCTGTTCCGAACAAACTGACACCAAACCAACAGAGATCATGACAACTGAAGCAGCAATGCTCCAATACAAGGTGGCCGATATAACGCTCGCCGAGTGGGGCCGCAAAGAGATTGAAATCGCTGAAAAAGAGATGCCGGGCCTGATGGCTACGCGCAAAAAATACGAAGGCCAGAGGCCGCTTGCGGGCGCCCGTATCGCTGGCTCCCTGCACATGACCATCCAGACCGCCGTGCTGATCGAGACGCTCGTCGAACTCGGCGCGGATGTGCGCTGGGCGAGCTGCAACATCTTCTCGACGCAGGATCACGCCGCCGCAGCCATCGCCGCCGCTGGCGTGCCGGTGTACGCCTGGAAGGGCGAGACCCTCGACGAGTACTGGTGGTGCACCCGCCAGATCCTCGAATTCGAAGGCGGCCTCGGCCCGAACCTCATCGTCGATGACGGCGGCGACGCGACATTGATGATCCACCTCGGCTACAAGATCGAGAACGATCCGTCGATGCTCGACAAAGTGCCCGGCAACGCCGAAGAGAAGGCGCTCTTCCAGCAGCTCAAGGACGTTTTCGCCGAAGACACCCAGCGCTGGCACAAGGTTGCCGCCGACATGAAGGGCGTCTCCGAGGAGACCACCACCGGCGTGCATCGCCTCTACCAGATGATGGAGAAGGGCGAACTGCTCTTCCCGGCCATCAACGTCAACGACTCGGTCACCAAGTCGAAGTTCGACAACCTCTACGGCTGCCGCGAGTCGCTCGCTGACGGCATCAAACGCGCCACGGACGTCATGATCGCCGGCAAGGTTGCCGTTGTGCTCGGCTACGGCGACGTAGGCAAAGGGTGCGCCCACTCGATGCGCACCTACGGCGCTCGCGTGATCGTCACCGAGATCGATCCGATCTGCGCATTGCAGGCCGCCATGGAGGGCTTTGAAGTCACCACCATGGAAGAGGCTGTCAAGGAAGGCAACATCTTCGTCACCACCACCGGCAACAAGGATGTGATCACCCTCGAACACCTCACCCGGATGAGGGACGAAGCGATCGTCTGCAACATCGGTCACTTCGACAACGAAATCCAGGTCGATGCGCTCAACAACTTCAAAGGCGCCACAAAACTCAACATCAAGCCGCAGGTTGACAAGTACATCTTCGAAGATGGCCGCTGCATCTACCTGCTCGCCGAAGGCCGCCTCGTGAACCTCGGTTGCGCCACCGGCCACCCGTCGTTCGTGATGAGCAACTCCTTCACCAACCAGACCCTCGCCCAGATCGAACTTTGGAAGAACGACTACAAGGTTGACGTGTACCGTCTGCCGAAGCAGCTCGACGAAGAGGTGGCCCGCCTGCACCTCGGCCAGATCGGCGTCAAGCTGACCACGCTCACCCAGGAGCAGGCCGACTACATCAGCGTCCCGGTCGAAGGCCCCTACAAGCCCGAACACTACCGCTACTGATCCCGGATTTACGCAGGATTAACGATAAAAAAGTCGCTCTCGAGTTGTCGGGAGCGGCTTTTTTGTTTTTGCCTGGGAGCGCCAAGCGCCTGCTTGGCAGCTTTCAAGCCATTTATACCGCTTTGCGTAGCAATGGCTTGCCAACCTCAACGCAGCAATTTCGCGATCCCGTCGATCAGTGCCGAAAGGCCCGCGACCGTCACGCCCGCCTTCAGTGGATAAGCCTCTTCAACCGGTGCCACAACAAAGGTGTGGTCGGGAGCCAGATCGGCTATGGCGGTATTGTTTCCTCTCGTCAGCGCCGGAGCGACGGACGCCTTGCACTCTATGGCGATACGCTTGCCGGAGTGCTGCATGACGATATCCACCTCCGCCCCGCCACTTGTCCGATAGTAACACAGCTCAGCAGCCGGAAACATCCCCTGAATATTGAGCAGCACCAGCGTTTCCCACAGGGAACCAAACACCGGATGGCCCGCAATCTGATTGAAATCACGAAGCCCGAGCAGCGCCGCGACAACGCCGGTATCAGCCACATACACTTTCGGAGACCTGACCAGCCGTTTGCCGGTGTTGGCAAGCAATGGCGGCAGCACGCTCACCATGTAGGTCTGTTGCAGAAGATCGAGGTAATTTCGCACTGTGGTGTGACTGACGCCGAGTGAACCTCCGATGGTGGAAAGATTGAGCATCTGCCCGTTGTTGTGCGCGAGCATCTGCCAGAGTCGGCGCATCGTCGCAGGCGCAAAACCGCTCCATTGCATCAGATCGCGCTCCAGAAAGGTGGTGATGAAATCCTCCCGCCAAGTGAACGACACCTGCCCGTCCTCCTGCAAGAGACTTCTCGGAAACCCGCCACGTGCAAGGTACTCCGAAACGGTTGCCCGCCCCTTGATCTCCTCCCATAAAAAAGGAGTCAGCCGTTTGTAAGTGATTCGTCCGGCAAGCGATTCCGAACTCTGCATCAAGAGATCACGGGATGCCGAACCAAGAACCAGAAAATGGCCGTTCTCTCCCCACTCGTCCACAAGAGAGCGAATGAGCGGAAAAAGCTCCGGCTTGCGCTGCACCTCGTCGATGCAGACCAGGTTGCCTTTCTGATTCTGCAAGAACCATTCGGGATCGTCGAGCTTGCTGAGGTCGGAAGGCCGTTCGAGGTCGAGATA
>JAAXXD010000144.1 GCA_013334655.1 Chlorobaculum sp.
TCGTTGATGAAGCGTCGCAATGTGGATTTGAGTCTTTACCGTTGCTCTATATGGCCAAGAAGATTCTGGTTGTTGGTGACGACAAGCAAATCAGTCCAGAGGCAGAAGGTGTAAAGCTGGATGCCGTCACTCAATTGATCAATCAATATCTTTACGACTTTGAGCACAAAGCGTCCTTCAATATCAACCGAAGTCTTTTCGATCATGCTGAATTGCGATACAGTTCAGGCTACATAGTTCTACGTGAGCACTTCCGTTGCATGCCAGAAATCATTCGCTTCAGCAACGATCTTTGCTATTCGGATACGCCCCTGATTCCTTTGAGACAGTATGGTAAGGACCGGTTACCGCCGCTTGAGCATGTTTTTGTGAGCGGTGGGCATCGAGAAGGTTCAAATAACCGGACGATCAACCGACCGGAAGCTGAAGCTATTGTCAATAGAATCGCGGAAATGTGCGATGACAGCCGGTACGATGACAAGACGATGGGCGTGGTGGTGCTTCAGGGCGAAGCGCAGGCTGCTTTGATCGAGAATCAGTTGCTCGAACACCTGGGTGCTGAGGAAATGGAACGACGCCGCCTGGTCTGTGGCAATCCCTACAGTTTCCAAGGCGACGAGCGGGACATCATGTTCTTGTCGCTTGTCGCTGCCAGTAACGAAAGAATCGGCCCGCTTACGAAGGCGGCTGACGAACGGCGTTTCAATGTTGCTGCAAGCCGTGCCCGAGATATGATGGTTCTTTTCCATTCCGTCACGAGTAACGATCTTAGCGCCTCATGTCTTCGGAAACAGTTGCTTGATTTTTTTGAGAACACGAGGCTAAAGCAGGATGTGGGAATCGGCATCGACCGGGAAAAACTGGAGCGGCGGGCGGCCCACGACAACCGAGGAGTCGTAAAGCCGCCCCCACCCTTCGATAGCTGGTTCGAAGTTGATGTCGCCTTAGAACTCCTTCGCAAGGACTTCGCAGTGCACGCCCAGCACGAAGTCGCAGGTAAGCGAATTGACCTCGTGGTGGAGGGCGGGCAGGCGCGACTGGCGGTCGAATGCGACGGCGATCATTGGCACGGAGCTGACCGTTATGAAGACGACATGCAACGCCAGCGCCAATTAGAGCGTTGCGGATGGGAATTTTTCCGGGTCCGGGAGTCAGCCTTCTACGCCAACAAGGAGAGCGCACTTGCCGGACTCTGGCAAGCGCTGGAGGAACGAGAAATCTTTGCAGGCTCACGGAGTGGAAATGCATTTCGCGGAAGCGATTCAGAGGTAAACAGTTCCAGCCAGTTCGACGACGACACTACCGAAGATGATGATGGCGCTTATGACGATGAAGATTACTTATCCGCTGATTCGGAAACTGACTTCAGTCCATCAGGCCGCCGAGCAGAGGAAATAGCGGCACTGGAAATTCAGGACGCTATCCTTTCTGTCTTATCGAAGTGCCCGAATCAGTCGTGTACGTTGCATTCCGTGACCTCGCGCGTCCTTAAAGAAGTGGGTGTGCTAACTCGTGGAAATCCCCGATTGGAGTTCGAAAAAAGAGTCATGCGGAGCGTTGACTCTCTGGAGAAACGTGGACGTATCGAAAAATACAAAGCAAAGAATCGAAGGATCAGGCTCATCAATGAAACGACCTAACAAGGCGCTGCACCGGACGGCAATTCCGCTGCGCTCCAATGCCGCCGGTGAGCTTTGACGTTGGCGCGAAACATCATCGCGACAGACGCTGGTGTTCCTTGACGTGCCAACCATGGAGCAGCCCGAGGTTTACATCGGCAACGTCGGAAATCTTTTTGAAGAGAGCGGCAACCTTGTGAGCGAATTGTTCAGGGAGTTCGCAACGAAGTTCATGCAGGCGTTCGACGCATGGGTGGAAACGAATAACTGCTACAAAGCGCAATAACCCGTTCGGGAAAAAGGAGAGCGCCGGTTGTCACCAGAGAAAAAACAAAATGTGCGGGTTCACTAACGGAACCTGCATTAGAAACAAAGGAGGCTTTTCAATGAGTGTATCAAAGGCATTTGCCCTGTTCATGCAGGA
>JAAXXD010000020.1 GCA_013334655.1 Chlorobaculum sp.
ATCATTACCATATAAGAATCAATCCGCAAGGCAGATTAACTCAATTTCATACGGTATAGAGAAGTATTATCAGCGTCTCAATATCCAACTTCATTTACTCATCAACAATCATTTTTTTCTCATCCACTTCCGCAGAAACAGCGCAACATCGGATTTTTCAGGTTCACTTCGAGCCACGCCGTAAATCATTTCGACAAGATCATCTTCCGGCGCTTCGAAATCGTAGCCGTTCAAGGCGAGGAAAACAATTGCTGATGCGGCTCTCTGGGAGCGCCCAAAGAGAACCGCACGGGATTGCCCGCTCCTTCATGCAACTCATATGCGCTGGCAAGCGTTGATGACATCTGGCTGGCACCAGAAAGCGCAGGGTTGAATTCAGCGTTAAAATTCGGAGTGAAAAATGAGTCTTCAACAGATTACCATTGAAGTTCCAGACAAGATTCTTCTTGCCGAAAAGACTGATGCGGAATCTTTCGGGCGTGAGCTTCGCATGGTGGCGGCGGTCAAGTTATTTGAAATGGGCAGGTTATCTTCCGGCTGTGCCGCTGAACTCGCGGGCATGTCGAGGGTAGAATTTTTGCTAAGCCTGAATCGCTACAAGGTTTTCCCATTAGCGGCGGAACTCGATGACCTCGAAAAAGCTCATGCCTGAAGCCATCAGCAATACTTCGCCGCTTCTCTACCTCTATCGCATCGACAGACGCCCCCACAAATCCCCCAGCTCACAAAGTCCGAATAACCTTTCTGCTTTTCGTTTCCGTTGGATGAAGCTATCGCTTTGATTCCTTATAAAGTTTCAACGGCATTGAAGCTTTCCAGTCCATCCTCAAAAGGAATTTGCATTGACCGGAAAGTGCTGATTTTGTCATGCATCTTATTCCGGTCAATCAATGCGCTCATTTTTACCCCGTCGTTCTCAATCCTCCCGAAATAGCGTTGACCGTGAGCAGCAGCTCGGGAAGCAGGGCATCGGCTTGTTGTTCGTCGCCGGAGGCTTTGGCGGTTCGCCAGCTTTTGAGCAGGTCGATCTGCAAGCGGTGGAGTTTGCCGAGGCCCTCCTGGCGGGTTTCGATGAATCGGGCGACGTTGAAGTGCTTCTCCCTGAGCGGGCCGCCGTAGAGCAGGTCGAGCAGTCGCATCGTGCGCAGGTATTCCGCCTGGATCATGCCGAGGAGGTTTTCGCGGATGATTCGATCCTCCACCAGCGAGGCGTATTGCTCCATGATCCAGGGATCGACCGACAAAATGCTCGTGGCGATGTTGTTAATAATATAGTGGAAGGGCGCCCAGGAGAAGTCGCTTTGGCGCATCACCTCGAAGGTGCCGGGGTCGGTGACGCGCAGCTCTTCGAGCGCCGTGCCCGCGCCGTACCATCCGGAGATGGCGAAGCGGGCCTGGTTCCAACTGAAAACCCACGGAATGGCGCGGAGGTCTTCGAGGCTCTGGCGGCCCGTGCGGCGCGACGGGCGGGAGCCGATGCGGCTCGATTCGATGATGTCGATCGGCGTGGCCTGGCGGAAGAAGTCGAGCAGGCCATCGGTTTCGATGAGCTGCCGGTAGGCTTTGTTGCTGCTGCGGGCGAGCAGATCCATCGCCTGCTCGTTCGGGTGGCGACGGTAGCCCTCCTTGCGGTGGTCGAGCCGCGTTTCGGCATCGAGCTGGCGAACACCCCCTCAGGCATCGTCGTGGCGCTGATCTTCATCGGCTTCCCGTTCGTTGTCCGCACCGTGCAGCCGGTCATCGCCGAACTTGAATCGGAGATCGAGGAGGCTGCGCAAAGCCTCGGCGCGAACCGCTGGCAGACTTTCCGGAAAATTCTGTTTCCGCATCTCTTTCCGGCGCTCCTGACCGGCGTCACGCTCGCCTTCGCGCGGTCGATCGGCGAATACGGCTCGGTGATCTTCATCGCGGGCAATCTGCCCTTCAAAACCGAGATCGCGCCGCTGATGATCATGAGCAAACTCGACCAGTTCGACTACGACGGCGCGTCGGCAGTGGCCTTCGTGCTGCTGCTCATCTCCTTCATCATGCTGCTCGTGCTCAACGGCGTGCAGCGCTGGCAACAGAAAGCTTACCGCTAACCACCGAACCCGTTTCATGCAACAGAGACAAAACCATACAGCCTCGCCCAGCCGCACGCCTGCGAAAAACGATCCTCCGGCTGTGCAGGCGGTTCTCATCGGCCTGACGCTGCTCTTTTTTGCCGGATTCATCTTCATGCCTCTCGCGCTTGTCTTTTCGCAGGCGCTCAGCAAAGGGTGGCAGCTCTATCTCGACGCCATCCGCGAGCCGGTCGCGCTTGAAGCTGTCAAGCTCACGCTGCTCACCGCCGCGATTGTCGTGCCGATCAACGCCGTGTTTGGCGTGACGGCGGCATGGGCCATCTCGAAGTTCACCTTCAAAGGCAAAACGCTGCTGGTCAGCCTGCTCGACCTGCCCTTCGCCGTCTCGCCGGTCATCGCCGGACTCATCTTCGTCTTGCTTCTCGGCAGCCGCACGCCCTTCGGATCATGGCTCGGCGAGCACGGCATCAAGATCATCTTCGCCACGCCGGGCATCGTCATCGCCACGCTCTTCGTCACCTTTCCTTTCGTCGCCAGAGAGCTGATTCCGCTCATGGAGTCGCAGGGGCGCGAGGAGGAGGAGGCCGCGATCACGCTCGGAGCCGGAGGATGGCGGCTTTTCAGGATGGTGACGCTGCCCAATATCGGCTGGGGGCTGATGTACGGCATGGTGCTCTGCACGGCCCGCTCCATCGGCGAGTTCGGCGCGGTGTCGGTGGTCTCCGGCCATATCCGTGGCATGACCAACACCATTCCGCTGCATGTGGAGATTCTCTACAGCGAGTACAACTACACGGCATCATTCGCCGTCGCCTCGATCCTCGTCTTTCTCGCCCTGTTGACCATCGGCGTGAAAACAACGCTTGAAAAACGGCTCGAAGGCAGTCACAACACCAGACACTGAACATCATGAGCATTGAACTACGCAACATCACCAAACGCTTCCCCGGCTATACGGCTCTCGACAATATCAGCCTCAAGGTCGCCACGGGCGAACTTGTCGCCCTGCTTGGCCCCTCCGGGTGCGGCAAGACGACCCTCCTGAGAATCATCGCAGGCCTCGAAACCGCCGACACCGGCAGCATCATCCTTGAAAACCGGGACACAACCAACCTGCCTGCCCGGTCGAAAAACGTCGGCTTCGTCTTCCAGCACTACGCCCTTTTCAGGCGGCTGAACGTGTTCGACAACGTCGCCTTCGGCCTCAGCGTCAAGCCCGCTGCCGAGCGGCCATCGAAGCAGGAGATTGCCGACAGGGTCATGCACCTCCTGAAGCTCGTGCAGATGGATTGGGCCGCGAAGCGTTACCCCTCGCAGCTCTCCGGCGGCCAGCGACAGCGCATCGCCCTTGCCCGGGCGCTAGCCGTGAATCCGAAAGTGCTGCTGCTCGACGAACCCTTCTCCGCGCTCGACGCCAAGGTTCGCCTGGAGCTGCGGCGCTGGCTGCGCAAGCTGCACGATGAAATTCACGTCACGAGTATCTTCGTCACGCACGACCAGGAGGAGGCGCTGGAGCTGGCCGACCGGATCGTGGTGATCAACAAGGGAAAAATCGAACAAGAGGGCACGCCGCAGGAGGTCTACGACCATCCGGCAAACTCGTTTGTCTACAATTTCCTCGGCAACGTCAACGTTTTCCACGGACGAGTCAGGAACGGCAAGGTGGTGCTCGGCCAGCGCCTGCCCGACGAACATCGCGAACTGAACGGCCATGAGGTGAAAACGGGTCAGGCCTTCATCCGCCCGCACGACATCGGCATCAGCAGAATCAGGAACGGCAACAACCATCCGGGCGTCATTCGGGACATCCGCCTCACCGGCAGCCAGATCACGCTCGAACTCGAAAGCGCCGGATTCGATCGTCCCATCGAAGCCGAAATCTCCCGCGAAAGCTGGCGCAACCTCGAACTCACCAAAGGCGATGAAGTATTCATCACCCTCGACAAGGTCAGGGTATTCACCGGGGACTTTGAGATATGAGAATGGGCAATTTGCAGGGCCGCTTTCGCCGCAGGCGTGATGTCAGGAAATGACAATTATCGTGATCTTGCAAAACAAGGTTAGATTAACGTGCTATGCTTGGGAGTAGGAAAATCAGAGGGAGAATTGGGCGGGTTGGAGATGGAGGTTTGGAATAGAACGAAGGATTATGGCGCAATGACGGGATGGTCAAGCTTCTGGCTGGCATATTTGAGAGCGACCAGAACGGCCTCTTTTTCAAGATCGGGCAACTCTTCGATGATTTCATCCTGATTCAAACCAGATGCAAGTAGGTCGATAATATCAGTCACCCTGATTCGCAATCCCCGAATACAAGGCCGTCCACCGAACTTCTCGGGATCGATGGTAATCCTTTTCTGCCACTCGATCATGGTAGCCTCGCATGTTTTCAGTTTCCTGAAAATTTCATCTATTACCCGTCCAGAATGCGTCCGGCAACGTTTCATCGAAATCGGAACTGCTCCTTATCGCTCCTGCGTGCAAGCCTGCCGCACCCACAGATACAGGCACAAACCGCGCTACGGGCTTCATTTTGTCCGTGAGAACCCACTCTACCCCTGAAGTGATTTGTGACAGCATCTCTTGCAGTCGCCTTTGGACGTCCTTTACATCAATGTGTCTGGTCAAAATAAAAAACTACTTCTCGGTTAAATAGCTCTTGCTATCTACATAATCTGCAAAAGGACAGAATGATTAAAATACACTAAAGTGTGTTTTAATCATAATTATAGGCCAATATTTACATGGCTAAAATAACCGAAATATCATTTACTCTTACATTTATTTTTCTCTAATCTTTTCAAGATAAATTTTTTGCAACTCTGGAACGCCAGATAATAAGATTTCAGCTTCACTCATATCAAGAATATAAATTTTCCCGCGTCTATTATGCAAAGTTAAAAATTTCATACCTATACTTTTACAAAGAGCTTCTCCCTCAGGCGTAAATGCATTTGCACATATATTCTTAACATAAACTCCACTTTCAGCCAACTCTGTTATTCGTTTTATAAAACCATCATACAGCATGCGATTGACCTTATAGCCACGATATCCTTTTAGGACTGCAACAATAATAAAATAGATATCATAAATACCAGGTATACCTAAAAATCTCATATTCTCGACAGTAATTTCTTCATCTTCAATCTCGCCACTCTTTACTCGCTTGAAAAAATAATCTTGGAGAGCAACAAAATGCCAATAACCTATAATTTTTAGTGTATCATCAACGACAAAAACAAAACCATCTGGATTGTTTTCTACTACGGGTTTCCACTGGTTTAAATTTCCGGCAGCAGTATCATCCAAACCTGTTATCGTATCATAATCCATCATTAAGAGTTCTGTTATAATATCATCAATTGTTCTACCTCTACTCTCTAAATCCCGTAAAGAAACCACAAAAAGACTATCTCCTCGTATTTTCCCTGGCAATAATTTTTGTAGGGGTTTTTGAGTAGATAAAATTATCTGTTCAACTTCTGATTTTTTCAACAATACAGGAATCTGATGCCCTTTTATCCCAGCCATTTGAATAGCACTTGTTCCAAATCTATAAGCTACCTCTATCGTTTTTCCTGCAAAAAGTGCGTCATAAAATCCAACAGCAAACTCAATTGCGGCCCTATCTCCAATTGATCTACTCATACCAATAACATATTCAATATGGGTCACAATAGATTTTGCCTGAATTTCTGAATAACATGCATTTAACAGAACACATTTGACCTTATCAGAAAACAGTTCAAAAAGTCCAGATAGTGCCTCAGTTGACACCAAGCGCATACTTCCATTATCATCTTCTAAAGCTAATCCCTCATCACCGACTCCATGCCCACAAAAATGCACAATATCAGGGGAATGGTCTAGTATTGCTCTTCTCACATCACGCGGCCTTACTGCCCACTGTTGAAGCAATTCATATTGGGTACGATTTTTTCCCCTACGAAGACCTTCATCAATTTCTCTTACTTCCTCATCTAAGTTCAATGGAACAGTGCCTTTAGGGTTTGCTGCAAGAACTAAAATACGAGTGCGTTTTGACATAATTATAATAAATAAAAACTATAAAAATTTAATGCAAACATCAAAAAACCGGCGTCCATATTTAGCCATCAGTACACTTATGCTCAAAATCTTGAATTGAGAACAAGGCTTAAGCTTCTTACTCGCAATGTACTAACTGCTCCGCAAAAGGCCATCGCCAAACGTTGAGGCGTTGCCGGGTGAATGGGATTAAGCGGATGTCCGGAATTGCCTGGAGTGCACCCGTAAGTCTCAGTCAGTCTCGCCAGGGCTGAAAACGATATCTACGTCAATAATCCTTGATATAACGATAATTATTATTACATTACAATTGCTTTTATTTACGGCTCCTTCGTTGTAGTGATTCGAGATCAGGCCCCTTCCTTTTCTTGAATCTTCGGGGGAGCTTCTTTTTTCCCCGCAGTTTTAACCTCCCGCTTTGTCCAGAAAAGTTGCGTTTTTCATGATATGACAAACAAGGCTGTGCCTTGTACTATCGACCTGCGCAGCAGAGGGGATCGATGAATAGCCTGTAGAAACCTTCCGCAGTGTTGTTCACGGCTTCCGAATTATCAGCGACAGGCGTACCAAGCGCCGCTTCTATAGAGGGGCGCGTCAGGGTGCGGAACATCGCTTCCATCTTTTCCGGCGGGTACGGCATGTTGTGGTCAAGCCACCAGGTCATCAGGGAAAGCAGCGTGCCGACCAGATAATTAGCCGTCACCTCGACAGGCACCGGAACGTCGCGACGCCGCTTCGTCAGCTCTTCAAAAACCGGCAGCAACAACCCGTTCAAATAACGATGCAGGTACTTCAGAATCATCTCGCCGCTCTGCCGTCCCGCGACAGCCTTGTAGAGCTTGTGATGCTCTGCGGTGTGCCGGAACAGGTCGAGCACGATGTTGGCGTCGGGCGTGCTCCCGGTGCTTCGCGAGGTCAAGAGCGCCTCTTTCTGCTGCTCGAACAGTGAACGCAGATGCTCGAACCATGAGAGGAGCAGCTCGTCCTTGTCACGAAAATGGGCATAGAAGGTCGAGCGCCCGACGTCGGCGCGGTCGAGAATATCCTGCACGGTTATGTTTTCGTACCCCCGCTCTTCGATGAGCGCCATCAGTGCTTCAAGCATCAACCGCCGCGTCCGGCTGACACGCCGGTCTGTTTTGATCTCTCCCATGAAAAATTTCTCCTTTTTGCCCGGACAAACAGGCAGCTTCTGTTCGGAAACGGACATTCCAGCAGACATTGGTTGTTGACTCCGCCTGAGAATCCCTCTATTTTATTATCGAACACTATGTTCATTATCTAACATTTTATTCGATAAAACAAAAACCGGACATCAACATGAAAACAAAAGAGAACAACGGGATTCTTGACGCGATCAAAACCATGTACGCATCGGTCGTCACGCACAATTCGCCGTGCGGCTGCACATCGCCGGTCTCGAACCGGGAGATGAGCGGCCTGTATGGCTATACGGAACGTGAGCTCGACAGCATCCCGCAAGAGGCCAACCTCGGACTCGGCTGCGGCAATCCGCTGGCGTATGCCGGAATAAAGCCGGGCGATACCGTGCTCGACCTCGGTTCGGGGGCGGGCATGGACGCCTTCATCGCGTCGCCGCTGGTGGGTGAAACCGGGCTGGTGATCGGGGTGGACATGACGCCGGAGATGATCGAACGGGCGAGGCTGAACGCCACCCGGAACGGGTACGGCAACGTCGATTTCCGGCTCGGCAGGATCGAGGAGCTGCCGGTCGATGACGCGAGCGTCGATCTGGTCACCTCGAACTGCGTCATCAACCTCTCGACCGACAAACCGCAGGTCTTCCGCGAAGCCTTCCGCGTCCTGAAGCCAGGTGGCCGCCTGATGGTGTCGGATATCGTCCTGCTCGGTAAAATCCCGGAAAAGATGCTCGCGTCGATTGACGCTTATGTCCGCTGCCTGTCGGGAGCGATCCAGAAAGATGAGTATGTGGCGGCGATACAAAAGGCGGGGTTCGAGGAGATTACCATTCTCGGGGAAACCATCTTTCCGGTCGAGATGGCGCTGAATCATCCGGGCCTGAAGGAGGCCGCCGAACAGATGAACATCCCGATGGAGGAACTTGAAAAAATGGCCGGTTCCGTAGCGAGCATCAAAGTATCCGCGAAAAAACCGGAGAAGCGCTGAGCACCGGATCATTTTTTGATGGATCACTGAAAACAAGAGACTGCCTCAAAAGCCGGTTACGAATTGGTTGTCAGAAATCAGTGTTTTTTGTCATTCTGTCCCGACCACTATCGGGAGAAGAATCCATTTTTGGGGATATTGCCATAAGTGAATAATTCACAATATCTTGCGAAGATTTTCTGGATTCTTCGCCCGTCTGCGTCGGACTCAGAATGACAGACAAAGCAGATGCTACAGCACAAAAAACGACCTCTTCTTTGCTTTTGAGACAGCCTCTTGTTTATGAACACAGCTTGCCTGATCAAATCTGGTAATCCACGATGATCTCCCGCAAGGTCAGAAGGTCGGCGATCTGTTCGATGGCTTCCACGAGGTCTGAAATCTCTTCGAGATGCAGATCGGGTTCGGCATTTTGCAAGTCGTTTCGGCTAACGGTGACGACAAGAATTTCATGAGGATCATTCAGCAGCTTGAGCGTCGCGATGTCGTAATCGTCTGCGTCGTCGATAGCCGTGATGAAGATCATGCCAGCATCGGTCATGATGCGCGCAAGCTCTCCGAGGCGGCGCAACCGCTCCTCGACGTTTTTCTCGTTCACCCGCAGATCGGAATCGATCCCGTGCTCCATCGTGGCCATGCCGAGGTAATAGGTGCTGCACCCGTTTCTGAACAGCATGTTTTCAAGCTCCCGTGAAAGCGCGCGCTTTCCTGTGCCGGGCGGGCCGGTGATGACGATGAACTTCGAGCGGTGACGATTCACGCGCTCCCGGTCGGATGTCGGCACGGAGCCGGTCTCCCAGTGGCGCTCGCGCTCGCGGATATGGCGCTCCAGCAGAGTTTCGCCGCCGGAGAGGTTTTCGAGCACGATGCCGCCACCGGCGATTTCATAGTTGTCCACGATGACGAACCGGCCCGTCGTTTCGTTGCGCGAGGCGAGGTCGAAGGCGATGGGGCGCGTCGTTTCGAATATGCACTCGCCCACGTCACGGCAATCGAGCTGCTGTTTGCCCCGGCTGAGATTCAGCTCGGCAGCGTCGAGCGTATTGACGATCTCGGCCAGCCTGACCGTCGCCCTCGCGGTGCCGAGCTTCAGCTTGTACTCCTTCTCCTTCGACATCGGCACGCGCCCCACCCAGAAGATATTCGCCCGGAAGCGCGTGCCGACTTCCGGCTGCGGATCGCCGGGGCGCACCATGATTTCGCCGGGTCGGATATAAATCTGCGTCGAGAGCGTGAAGCCGGTCGGCTCCCCAGCCGAAACTGACTCCTTGCGCGGAGTGTTGAAGGACTCGATTGACGCGATATGCGACCGCTTTCCGGAGGGCAGAAACAGCACCTCCTCGCCGTTGCGGATAGTGCCCGCCTCGATGGTTCCGGCCACGATCCGGCGGTCGTCCCCGGAGCTGGTGAACTTGTAGATGTCCTGCACGGGAAGCCGGAACGGCTTTTCATGCAGCTCCCGGCCAGTCGTGAAAAGGTCGAGCTGACCCAGCACGGTCGGGCCGTCATGCCACGGCATCAGTTCGGAACTCTCCGCGATGTTGTCCCCCTCGCGGGCGCTGACGGGGATAAAGCTGACCGGTTCTACGTCAATCTGCCGGAGGTACGCGGTGTATTCCGCCTTCAGCTTCTCGAACGCCTCCTCGCTGTATCCGACGAGATCCATCTTGTTGACCAGCACCGTCACCTGCCGCACGCCGAGCATCGCGACCATGTGGCCGTGCCGCTTCGAGTTCTCCCGGATGCCCTCGTTGGCGTCGATCACGAGCAGCGCGGCTTCGGCCCGCGACGCGCCGCTGATCATGTTCTTGAGAAACTCGATGTGGCCCGGCGCGTCGATGATGATGTAGTCGCGCGAGGCGGTCTTGAAAAAGCAGCGAGCCGTGTCGATGGTGATTCCCTGCGCCTGCTCGTCCTTGAGCGCGTCGAGCAGGAAGGCGTATTCGAAAGGCCGCGAGTTGCGCAGGCACGACTCCCGCACCGCTTCGAGACGCCCTTCGGGCAGCGACCCCGTATCGGCGAGCAGTCGCCCGATCACCGTGCTCTTGCCATGATCGACATGGCCGACGATGACGATGTTCATTCTGGATCGTGACAATACCCTGTCAATGGTTTCCGTACTCATCTGGTGTGGTTAATCGTCAATAGTTCATGATGTTATGCTCCGGGAAGTAAAAGACACAATGAAATACCGGAGAATAGTCTGTCATTCTGAATGAAGCGTAGCGTAATGAAGAATCCAGTTTCCCGAGATCGCCTTTAAGTGGATAATAAATTAGACGATACGAGAGTTTTCTGGATTCTTCGCTTCGCTCAGAATGACAGAACAATTACAGCTTCAATTTTCGGGCTGATAAAAAAACCGCGCCCACTCACATATAGCCGTCGCGGCGCAGTGTCTCCAGGCCGCCATCCTCCTTGTCCTGCGCCCTGCCGGAGCGCTCGGCGACGTTGGTGAGCAATCCGCTTTCCAGCTCCTCGATGATCTCGCGCACGGTGCGTGACGGCGACTCTATCGGGTTGGTGCAGGGGGCGCAGCCGAGGGAGCGGTAGCGCGTGCCGTCGCCCTGGTTGAAGTAGAGCGAGACGATGGGAATCTGCTCACGCTCGATGTACTCCCAGATGTTCAGCTCCGTCCAGTCGAGTAGCGGATGAATGCGCACGTGCGTGCCCGGCGCGAAGTCGGTCTTGAACTGGTTCCAGAACTCGGGCGGCTGGTCGCCGACATCCCACGAGTTCGCGCTGTCACGCGGCGAGAAATAGCGCTCCTTCGAGCGGCTCCCCTCCTCGTCCGCGCGAACGCCGACAATGACGCCCGTGAACGGCTCGCGCTTGTCGTCCGGCACGTAGCGCTTCAGCTCGTGATCCATCCGGTAGCGCGGCCACTCGCCGGAAAGCGTGCGCTTCAGCGCCTCGCTCTTCAGGTGGCGGCAGCAGACGAGCCGGTCAGTATTGCCGTCGGGAAAGGTCTGCCGCCCGTCGAGCGCCGCCCGGTTCTCGCCGTAAATCATGTTCAGATTCCACTCAAGCGCCACCCGGTCGCGATAGGTGATCATCTCCGGAATCTTGTAGTGCGTGTCGATGTGCACGAGCGGAATCGGCACATGGCCGAAAAACGCCTTCCGGGCGAGCCAGAGCAGCACTGTGCTGTCCTTGCCAATCGACCACAACATGCAGAGATTCTTGAACTCCCGGTACGCCTCCCTCAATATGTAAACGCTTTGTGCTTCGAGTTTGTCGAGATGGTTCATACATGAATTCCTTATCGTTGATGAGCGTGAGCGCTGTGCAGGCCGCATTCCTTGAGTTCCGGCTGTTCCCACCACCAGCGCCCGGCCCGGATATCCTCGCCCGGCTCGATGGCTCTCGTGCACGGCGCGCAACCGATGCTCGGATAGCCCTTGTCGTGCAACTCGTTGTACGGCACATCGTTGTCCCTGATGTACTCCCAAATCCACTCTTCGCTCGCAAGCACCAGCGGATTGAGCTTGAAGAGGCCGAAGGTTTCGTCCCACTCGACCAGTTGAAGTTCATGCCGCGTGACCGACTGGCTCCGGCGCAGGCCGCAAATCCACGCCGAGAGGGTCGAGAGCTTGCGCGACAGGGGTTCGACCTTGCGAGCGCGGCAGCACAACCGCCGGTTCTCGATGCTTTCGTAGAAAAGGTTCGGCCCGTGCTCGCTCTGCATCTTCTGCACCGTTTCGGCCTCCGGGAAGAGCACTTCGATAGCGAGACCGTAGCGCTTCCGCGTCTCTTCGAGCAGGCGGTAGGTCTCTTCGGGCAAGCGTCCCGTGTCGAGGGTGAAGACGGGTGCCGGGAGGTTGTTGCGCCAGAGGATGTCCGTGATGACCTGATCTTCCGCGCCGAGGCTCGTTGAAAAGGCAATTCGCTCCGCGCCGAAGTAGTCGAGGGCGAGGCTGATCGCTTCGGCGGGTGACGCCCCGGCCCAGGCGGCGTTCAAAGTGTTTGCTGTTTCTATGCTCATGGTAGTATTGCTGTTATGGTTGCTGAACTACGCTGCTGTATTTTTCGACGTAATTGAGCGCCGCATGGTCGAGTCAATCCTTTTCGACGCGCTGCAACGCGCCCTCAAGAATCTCCTCCTTGACCTCGTCGAGACCGATCCGGTCGATCATGTGGCCGAAACGCTCTTTTTTCCGTCCGTGCTTGCAGTAATAGTCTATCGCGCTGTCAACGAGGGCCAGCGCCTCGGCTTCCGTTTCGGCAAAGCGCTTGAGCACCGAAGCGAAGCGCGGAATTTTGCCCATCGTGCCGCCGATCAGCACCGTGTAACCACTCCGGCCTGCAACCCAGGAACCCGTCGGGCACATCGAGGTGCAGACGCTGCAATTGATGCACTGCTCCTCGTCCACCTCGTACCGGAATCCCGCTTCCGCCGCCTGTTCGTCATCCCGGCGCTCGATCACATTCACCGGGCAGAACGAGAGGCAGTGGCCGCAATCGGTACAGGCTTCGGCATCCCAGCGCGGCTCAATCGCGCCACGAATGCCGATGTCGTTCTCGTTGGCCTTTGTGCAGTTATGGGCGCACCCGGTGACGGAGATCTTGAACTTCGATGGCGTCTCGCGCTTGAAGTAGCGTTCGTCGAGTTCGCGGGCAAGCTGTTTGGTATCGATGACGCCCCACTTGCAGGTCTCCGCGCCGGGACAGGCAAGGATGCCCCGAACGCGCGGCCCGCAAGCGCCCATCTCCACGCCCGCTTCGTGCAGCGCGAGTTTGGCGTCTTCGAGATCGTCCTTGTGAACATGGTGGATTTCAACCCCCTGACGGGTGGAGAGGTGCACGACCCCTTTGCCGTACCGCTCGGCAACCTCGGCTATCGCGGCAAGCTGAAAGGAGGAGAGATCACCCGCAAGCGCTTTGAGGCGCATCACATATAGCTCCGGCTGCGTCTGCTTCATCATCCCGATCCGGTCGGGCGCAGGCTGCTTCACGTTGTTGGCTTGTTCTGACATGGCATTGCTCTCTTTTCGATTCTGTGATTCCCGTTTCATCAGCGTATTTCTCATCGCGGCGACGGCAAGATTCGAACTTGCAACAATCAAAGGTTTTGCAGACCCCGGTTTCAACCCCTCACCCACGTCGCCCTGTCGTGCGTTATCAACGACGATCAACGCGCCCAATAAAACACGAAAACCGCTGCAAAGAGCGGTTTCTACCATACAAATACCGTAAAGATGGTAGTGGGGGGAGGAGGGGAATGTTTTGGTTGGAGATTATAGGGGAGGAGCGCGGAAGGGAAAGACGACTTATCGACGCTGCTCTACAAGTTCGAGAACAAACACGTCGAGATATGAAACACTGCCTGAAGTATATTGTTTTCAAGGTAGCCTTTCTGCTATTTTGACATAAAGCCACTCAGATATAATTTATAATCAAACAAAGAGAATAGCAATACGCAGAAGAGTTATAAATTTGATATTTAAATATTGAAAATATGCAGGAAATTAAATGGCAATCTACTCCCCACACGCCAACTTCCCGTTTTCAATGAGATTCAATTCAATTACCGCTTTTTGAGGGTTTCTCAATAAAGCGGGATCGCTATCAAGTTTGATCATCATTTCTGGAGAAATCGTTTCAATAAACAACTTTTTTGTACCGCTTACCGAAGTTTTGATGATGAGTATTGAACCCAACCGAATCGCAACTTCATCCAATTCATGATCATTATTTATTTGAGCCAATAGTTTAGCAGCAGCATCAGCAAGCGCGGCTGTAGTTTCAGCAGATGGCTTCCTTATATATGCAGCCTCAAGAGCCGTCTTTCCTTTACCATATATATCCCCCAATTCCTTACTTGTTTTATCTCCTTTTAAAACATACTTTAATCGCTCAAAAAAACTTCCAATAATCGGCTCTTCCTCAGCCTCATACTCAAATCCACAGGCACCCAAGAAATCATCAACAGCAGTAAGCAATCGCTCAATTGTCATCTGCTCAATATCAGATTGTGGAATATTTATCTCGACAACTGCATTTCGATTGTGACGCTGCCTCCAGTACCTTGTCGGCACTTCAGTTAATCGTTCAACATCCTTCAGATTGGCTCCCACCAGAATGGCTTTCTCCAAATTGGCTCCCACCAGATTGGCTTTCTCCAAATTGGCTTCTTTTAGATCAGCTTTCTCCAGATTGGCTCCTACCAAATTGGCTTCTTTCAGATTGGCTCTCTCCAGAATGGCATAATACAGATTGGCTTCCCCCAGATTGGCACTCTCCAGATCGGCATAATACAGATTGGCTTTCCCCAGATTGGCTCCCATCAGATTGGCTCCTTTCAGATTGGCTCCTTTCAGATTGGCTTTCTCCAGATTGGCTCCTACCAGATTGGCATAATGCAGAGTAACTCTATCCAGATTGGCTTTCGCCAAATTTGCTCCCTCCAGATACGTATCATTCAGATTAGCTTTCGCCAGATTAGCCATCGGCAAATTAGCCTCACTCAAATCGGGCTTAATATCAGGATTCTTATACCTCCACTCGTTCCAAGCCATAATACCCTGCTTAAGAATCTCCAGATGCTCAGAGTTTGCCATAGCAGTTTATGGTTGGGTGAATGAATCTACCGGTACAGGCCGGGTTTGGAAAATGCGTGCCATATCCGAGAAGTCTGAGGTTGTGAAACAGCTCGGGTATTGATTGAGGGACTATGGAGAAGATACGGAAATAGTGCGCATTCAGCAAAGGACGCATCCGATGAAAGGTTCAAAGCTTTCACCGATGAAATCCGGCAAAAATCCTCAAACAGCGTTCACCACTCAGTACCAATTCAGGCGTCGGCGGATTTGCGCTTTGGCTCCAGCTTGATCACCAGATCACAGCCGACGGCTTCGGCATATTTTCTCAGCGTGGCGATGGAGGGCGAGTGCTGGCTGCCGCCTTCGAGTCTGGAGATCGCGCTTTTGGTCGTGCCGATCTTGCTGGCAACCGCTTCCTGCGTCATGCCAGACTTCTTTCGCGCTTCAAGCAGCTCCCTGATCAGCGCGTACTTGGGTTCAAGCGCTTCATATTCCCTGCGGAACTCCTCATCCTCAAGATCCTTCTGGATCTCTGCCTTAACATCATATCGTACCGGCTGATATTTCAAATCTTCCATTATTGAACCTCCTGCAATCTTTTTCGGGCAAGCTGCAACTCTTTTTGTGGTGTTTTCTGCGTCTTTTTGATGAAGCTATGCAAAATGATGATCTTTTTGCCTTTCACATAGCAATAAAATACTCTGCCGATACCATCCCGGCCTTGCGGCCTCATCTCGAACAATCCGTCGCCCATAGCTTTGGTATGCGGCATCCGTACTTGCGGGCCATACTCCACCAACAACAGCGAAATTTTTCTGAAATCCGCCTTGATGCTCTTCGGCCAGCCGTTTATATCCGCCTTAATACTCGGATGAAAATATTCGATTTCATAATTCATGGCAAAAGTTAGCGAATATGCGAACCAACTAAAAGCGAGTGTCGAAGAAAAATGCGGAAAATCCCGCCGGTAAATCCAACCCAAACCATACTCGATCCTCACCTACCACAGAAATACCGGAAACACGGTACGCGGGAGACGTGAATTCTGCTTACCTTGTCGTAAATCCGCTAACACGACAGAGCAATACAGCCTATGCACTTTGAAACGCTTGCCATCCATGACGGTAATACGCCGGAAGGGTGCGCCGGATCGGTGACTCCGCCGGTTTACCAGACTTCGACCTTCGCGCGGCCCAGCCTCGACGAGCGGGGGGAGTTCTTCTATTCGCGCATTGGCAACCCGACGCGCTCGGCGCTCGAAACGACTCTCGCCTTGCTTGAAAACGGCAAACACGCCACGACCTTCGCCTCGGGCGTGGCGGCGATGATGGCGGCGATGCAGGTGCTCAGGCCGGGCGATCATGTCGTCTCCAGCCTCGACGTTTACGGCGGCAGTTACCGCATTTTCGAGCAGCTCATGCGCCCGTGGGGTGTCGAGACCTCCTACGCGGCGAGCGAAGCGACGGAAAGCTATGTGGCGTGCATCCGCCCCGAAACCCGCATGATCTGGGTCGAAACGCCATCCAATCCGCTTTTACAGATTTGCGACCTTCGCGCCCTTGCCGCAATCGCCAACGAGCGCGGCATCGTGCTCGCCGTGGACAACACCTTCGCCAGCCCCTACTTCCAGAGGCCGCTCGACCTAGGCGCCCACCTCGTTGTGCACAGCACCACCAAGTACCTCGGCGGCCACAGCGATGTCATCGGCGGCGCGGTCATCGCCTCGGACGACAAGCTGCACCACGCCGTCCGCAACTATCAGGGGGCGGCGGGAGCGATTCCCGGCCCGTGGGATTGCTGGCTCGTCTCTCGCGGCATCAAGACGCTGAAAATCCGCATGGAGGAGCACCAGAAAAACGCGCTGCATCTGGCCCGCGCGCTCGAAAAGCATCCGGCGGTGAGCCGCGTCATCTACCCCGGACTGGCGTCGCACCCGCAGCACGAACTGGCAAAATCGCAGATGAGCGGCTTCGGCGGGATGCTCACCATCGCGCTCGGCGGCGGCCTTCCGGCGGTTCGCAAGATGCTCGGCGCTCTGAAGCTCTTCGTCATTGCCGACAGCCTCGGCGGCGTGGAGTCGCTCGTCGCCTCGCCCGCGCTGATGACCCTCGGCCCATTGAGCAGGGAGGAAAAGCATCGCCGCGCCTGCACCGACGACCTTGTGCGGCTCTCGATTGGCCTCGAAAACGCGGAGGATCTCGAAGCGGACCTCCTTCAGGCACTTGCAACCATCTGAATCAGAAACCACATGGCCATCATCGCAAACATCACGAGCACCATCGGACGCACGCCGCTGGTGCGGCTCAACAAGCTCTCGGCGGGCCTCGAAGCCGATATTCTGCTCAAGCTCGAATTCTTCAACCCGCTCGGCAGCGTGAAGGATCGCATCGGACGTGCCATGATCGAGGCCGCCGAAGCCGAGGGGAAAATCGACGCCCGGACGCTCATCGTCGAGCCGACCAGCGGCAACACTGGAATCGCGCTCGCCTTCGTCTGCGCCGAGCGCGGCTACCGGTTGCTGCTCACGATGCCAGAAACGATGAGCCTCGAACGGCGCAAGCTGCTGCGCTACCTCGGCGCGGAGCTGGTGCTCACCCCCGGCTCGAAAGGGATGAAGGGGGCCATTGAGGAGGCGGCGCGGATCGTCGAGGCTGAAAAGAACAGCTTCAATCCCGGCCAGTTCAGCAACCCGGCCAATCCACGGATTCACCAGGCGACCACCGGCCCCGAAATCTGGAACGACTCCGAGGGTAAGGTGGACATCCTCGTATCGGGCGTCGGCACGGGCGGCACCATCACCGGCGCGTCGCGCTTCATCAAGGCGCTCAAGCCCGGCTTCAGAAGCATCGCCGTCGAACCGGCAGCCTCGCCGGTGCTCTCGGGCGGCCAGCCGGGGCCGCACAAAATCCAGGGCATCGGCGCGGGCTTCGTGCCCGACGTGCTCGACGTGTCGCTGATCGACGAGGTGGTGACGGTGAGCAACGAGGACGCCATCGCGACAGCCCGGGCGCTCGCCGCGCAGGAGGGCATCCTCTGCGGCATCTCATCGGGCGCGGCAGTTCACGCGGCCATCGAAGTAGCGAAACGCTCCTCGTCAGCAGGCAAAACCATCGTCGCCATCATCCCAAGCACCGGCGAACGCTACCTCAGCACCGACCTGTTCGCGGGCATCGAGGGGTAATAATGGACAATTGATAATTGAATACTGTAGGGACGGGTCTTGTGCCCGTCCTCTTCTCCCTTTTTGAAGTCGCCTTGTCGGGCTTGATGCTGTCTTCTCTGTCATTGCGAGGAGCGAAGCGACGTGGCAATCCAGCGTTCTTATGCCTTTGGATTGCTTTGCGATGCTCGCAATGACGATGGCTGGATGTCGGAGAAGATTGTTATCTGTAAGGCCGAGAGGCAATCACAATTCGTTTTGAGGCCAATGCGGAACGTGTATATTTGTCGTCAGTCACAAAACCAGAGGTTTCATTCCCATGTCCACAATTAGCATAATCCTGAACGGCGAGCGCAAGGAGGTTCCGGCGGGCGCGTCGGTGGCCGACCTGCTGAACAGCGTGGGCGCGGAATCGCAAAATGTGGCCGTCGTCGTCAATGAGCACATCGTGCGCCCGGATGCGCGTGCATCGGTATTGTTGCAGGAAAACGACCAGGTTGAAATCCTCGTTTTCGCTGGAGGCGGCTGAAATAAAACACACTTTAAAAAGCGTCATGAGCGAGTCGAGTGCAAGGCGGACGGAGCGGAAAAACCGGAGTGTACACGCAGTACATGAGGATTTTGAGCACCGCCCAACGCAGCAATCGGCTCGCGCAATAGGTTTTTATCTAACTCCATGAATTCACTTCGTTTAGGCTCATATACCTTCTCATCCCGCCTGATTCTCGGCACCGGCAAATTCAGCAGCGCTTCGGCGATGATCGAGGCCGTCCGCGCTTCGGGCACGCAGCTCGTGACGGTCGCCCTGCGGCGCTTCAACCGCGAACAGTTGGAGGACGATCTCTTCGGGCCGCTGTCGGAAATCGAGGGGCTGACGCTGATGCCCAACACCTCCGGCGCGGCCACGGCGCGTGAAGCCGTCAAGGCGGCTCGCATCTCGCGCGAACTTTCCGGCAGCCCGTTCATCAAGGTGGAGATTCATCCGAACCCGCACCACCTGATGCCCGACCCCATCGAGACCTGGGAGGCGTGCAAAATTCTCGCCGCCGAAGGGTTCATCGTCATGCCCTACATTCCGGCGGATCCGGTGCTCGCCAAGCGGCTCGAAGAGGTCGGTTGCAGCTCGGTAATGCCACTCGGCTCGGCCATCGGCAGCGGACAGGGGCTTTCGACCGCCGAAATGGTGAAGCTCATCATCCGCGAAAGCAATATTCCAGTGATTGTGGACGCCGGATTGCGCTCGCCCTCCGAGGCGTGCGCGGCGATGGAGATGGGGTGCGAGGCGGTGCTCGTGAACAGCGCCGTGGCGGTGGCCCGCGATCCGGCGGCGATGGCAAGCGCTTTCGCCAAAGCGGTCGAGGCGGGATTCGAGGCTCGCAACGCAGGCTTGATGCCGCGTTCGGGCGCGGCGGTCGCCACCAGCCTGCTCACCTCGTTCCTCGGAGCGGCCTCATGAGCTCGCTGCCCGCATGGCTGACGGACGAGCGGCTCTCGGCGGACATCGAGCCGCTGCTCCGGCAAATGGACGACGAGTCGCTCGAACGCCTCGCCGCCGAAGCGCAGGCGGTGACGCTGCGCCGTTTCGGGCGCATCATCTCGCTCTACGCGCCGCTCTACCTCTCCAACTTCTGTTCGAGCGGCTGCGTCTATTGCGGCTTCGCATCGGACAGAACGTCGCCGCGCCGCAAGCTCGATGTGGGCGAAATCGAAAAGGAGCTGATGGCGATGAAAGCGCTTGGAATCGGCGACGTGCTGCTGCTCACCGGCGAGCGCACTGCGGCGGTGGGATTCGACTATCTGCGCCGCGCCGTGGAGATCGCCGCGCGACACATGCCGCGCGTGGTCGTCGAGGCGTTTCCGATGAGCGTCGCCGAGTATCGCGGCCTCGCCGAGTGCGGCTGCACCGGCATCACGATCTACCAGGAGACCTACGACCCGGAAAATTATCGCGAGCTGCACCGCTGGGGGCCGAAACAGGATTTCCTCGAACGGCTCGAAACGCCGGAACGCGCCATCACCGGCGGCATCCGAAGCGTCGGCATCGGTGCCTTGCTCGGTCTGTCGGAGCCGGTCGGCGAAGCGCTCGCCGTGCTTCGTCACGCGCGGCATCTGTGCCGGACGTACTGGAAGGCGGGCGTCTCGGTCTCCTTCCCGCGCATCCGCCCGCAGGAGGGCGGCTTCCAGCCCAACTTCACGGTGTCGGATCGCTTCCTCGCGAGGATGATCTTCGCCTTCCGCGTCGGAATGGCGGATGTCGATCTGGTGCTTTCGACCCGCGAAAGTTCGACCTTTCGGGACGGCATGGCGGGCCTCGGCATCACCCGCATGAGCATCGCCAGCCGCACCACCGTTGGCGGCTACGTCGAGGCGGACGCCACGAGCGCGAGCCAGTTCGAGGTGTGCGACGACCGGAGCGCCGAGGCGTTCTGCGCCGCCTTGCGAGCCAAAAATTTCGACCCGGTTTTCAAGAACTGGGACGCGGCCTACAACAACCCGCTCGCCGCCGAGGAGTCGGCATGAGCCTCTGCGACGAGCAGCGCCAGCGCTACGCCCGCCACCTCGCGCTGCCGGAGATCGGCGAAGAGAGACAGGAGAAGCTGCTCCGCTCGAAGGTGCTGGTGATCGGCGCAGGCGGTCTCGGCTCCCCGGCGGCCTTCTACCTCGCGGCGGCAGGCATCGGCACGATTGGCCTCATGGACGGCGACTCGGTTGATCTCTCCAACCTTCAGCGCCAGATTCTGCACACCACCGCTTCCGTCGGCGCGAACAAAACCGCCTCCGCGCGAGAGCGTCTCGAAGCGCTCGATCCCGCAATCCACATCGAGCCATACCCGTTTCGCCTGAGCGCCGAAAACGCGCCGGAGATTCTCGCCGGATACGACTTCGTCATCGACGCCACGGACAACTTCGACTCGAAATTCCTCATCGCCCGCGCCTGCCACGAAGCGAAAAAACCCTGGTCACACGCCGGAATCCGCAACTTCCACGGCCAGACCATGACCGTCATTCCGGGCGAGACCGCCTGCTACCGCTGCATCTTCCACGAAGAGGGCGCACCGAAAAACGCCATCCCGCAAGGCCCCATAGGCGCACTGCCGGGCATCATCGGCTCGATCCAAGCTATCGAAGCGATCAAATATTTGCTCGGCATCGGTACGCTTTTGACGGACGCGCTGCTGACATTCGACGCGCTGGCGATGAACTTCCGCAAGGTGACGGTGCACCGCGATGCTGGGTGTGCGTTGTGCGGGTGAGAAGCGATTGACGCGAGAGGATTTCTTTGAAAATCAGGCGTACGCTTCGTACACAGAGCTTTAAGCCTCCCCTGCGGCTTGTGCACTTCTCACCGATCAACATTATTGATCCTGTACCCAATGACTGACTATAGTGGTCCCCGATTTTCGGACAGCGGATTATGGTGGTAACTTGCCTGAAAACAGTGTCAAGTTATGAGCGAGAAGAAACGCAACAAGTTCACGGCACCGTTCAAAGCCAAGGTCGCGCTGGAGGCGATCCGGGGCGACAAAAACATTGAACGAAATCGGCAAGGAATTCGGTGTACACCCGTCCCAGGTCGGGCTGTGGAAACGAGAACTGCTCGAGAACGCTCCCGGAATTTTCGATGCGCAGCGAGGGCCGAAACCAGTCGATCCGTCATCGGATACTGAAAAGCTCTACACCGAAATCGGTCGGCTCAAGGTTCAACTGGATTGGCTTAAAAAAAAGTCGGGCCTTACCTGTGAAGCTGCGGAAAAGCTGGATCAGCGGCGATGAGCCGTTGCCGGTCTCGACGCAATGCCAACTGGTCGAGGTCAGTCGCGCGAGTTATTACGTCAAGCCAGAGCCGTATTCGCCCAGTGACAATGACCTGCTGCTGATGCGTCTGATCGACGAGGAGTACACGCTCCATCCATTTTACGGCAGCCGACGGATGCGTCAGATTCTGCTGAAAAAAGGGTATGTTGTCAACCGGAAACGGGTGCAGCGTTTGATGCGGCAGTTGGGGCTGGCGGGGATGGCTCCGGGGCCAAACACCAGCAAGCCGCATCCTGAGCATAAGGTCTATCCTTATCTCTTGCGGGGAGTTAGCGTCACCAGGCCGAATCAGGTCTGGTCAACGGATATCACGTATTGTCGGCTGCCACAGGGGTTCATGTACCTCGTGGCGATCATCGACTGGTACTCAAGCAAGGCGCTGGCGTGGCGGCTGTCGAACTCGATAGAGAGCATTTTTTGCGTGGAATGTCTTGAAGAGGCGATCCGAAAGTATGGCGTACCGGAAATCTTCAACAGCGATCAGGGCGCGCAATTCACCAGTGACGTATTTATCCGGGCGCTCATGAAGTATCCGACGATTCGCATCAGCATGGACGGTCGCGGCAGGGCGCTGGACAACATTTTTGTCGAACGGCTCTGGAGGAGCGTCAAGCATGAAGACCTCTCCCTGAAAGGCTACGGGACAGTGGTTGAATTGAAGCCGGGGTTAGCGGAGTACTTCCGTCTGTACAACACGGAGCGGCCGCATCAGTCGCTGGGGTACAGAACCCCGGACGAGGTGTACGCAAGCGGTACTGGTGGCGGTGCTCACATCGTTGACAAAGTCTCAAAAGCAACCCTCTGATGGGTCGTCAGAGGTTACAGCGCAGCATCAATCAGCTGCATGAACAACAGCGAGTTACCAGCTTAAACTCGACCCGATTTTGTCTGACGGCAGGGGTCCACTTCACTTGCGCCTTGCTTCCAAACAGATTTCGACAACAGCAGACACCATCAACCAGCTAACTCGGCAAACCCGATTCTCCACTTCCATCTGAGTCAAAACACCGTAACTCACACTGCCCAACTCTCTCGCGATTTTCGTAATTTATATCATGGATTGTTGAAGTAATTCGTTACAGATTATGAAAATCGGAATCTCCTGTCATCATACCTACGGCGGAAGCGGGGCGGTGGCTACCGAGTTGGGGAAGGCGCTGGCCATGAAGGGGCATACGGTGCACTTTTTCAGCCAGGCGGCTCCGTTTCGGCTTGGGCTCTACTCGAAGAACATCCACTGCCACGAGATCGAGGCTATGAACTATCCGCTGTTCGAGACGCCGTACCACTCGCTGGCCTTGGCGTCGAAAATCGCCGAGGTGGCGTATTACGAAAAGCTCGACGTCGTGCATGCGCATTACGCCATTCCGCACGCCATCAGCGCCATGCTGGCCCGGCAGATGCTCGAAGAGAAGTGTCCCGCATCGGATTGCTTCCGCATCGTCACGACGCTGCACGGCACCGACATTACCATCGTCGGGGCGGACAAGAGCATGAAGGATGCCGTGCGGCTCGCTATCAACAAGTCGGACGGCGTGACGGCGGTGTCGGGCTACCTCCGGGACGAGACCATCCGCATGTTTGCGCCGCGCAAGCCGATTGAAGTAATTTACAACTTCGTCGATACCAGCGTATTCAGGCGAATGCCCGGGCGCCGGGAGCTGCTCGGGATCGATGAGGGCAAGGTGGTGATTCATATCTCGAACTTCCGGCCCGTCAAGCGCATTATGGATGTGCTGGCGGTGTTCGAGCGCATCCAGCGCGAGATTCCTGCCACGCTCTTGCTCGTGGGTGACGGGCCGGATCGCGGCGAGGCGGAGACCTGGGTCAGAAACAACGGGCTTGGTGGCCGCGTGCGCTTTCTCGGCAAGCTGAACGACATCGTGCCGCTGCTCTCCATCGCCGACCTGATGCTCATGCCGAGCAACGTCGAGTCGTTCGGTCTCGCGGCGCTCGAAGCGATGGCGTGCGGCGTGCCGGTCGTCGTGACCGATGCAGGCGGCTTTCCGGAGTTCGTGCGGCAGGGGGTGGACGGATTCCGCCATCCGCATGGTGACATCGAGGGGATGAGCCGGAGCGCACTCTCGATTCTCAAGAATGAGGCTGTCTGGCGGCGCTTTTCGGAGGCCGCAGTAAACCAGGCAGGGCAGTTCGAGACCGCCCTGAAGGTTGAAGAGTATGAAGCGTTTTACCGCAGGCTCATCGACGAAGCCCGCGAGCGGAATACGTCAGAAAACGATAAAAACAGATAATCCGAGCTTGCTGTCAATTGTCATTCTGAACGAAGTGAAGAATCCAGTTTTGGCGCAATGTCACGATAGTTGATTAATCTGCAATACATTACGAAAATCCTATGGATTCTTCGCCCCGACTGAAGTCGGGACTCAGAATGACAGAAAAAGAAGGCTTATCATCCCGCCAATAAGATCATTTCTTCTCAATAACGCTTGGTCGAGATCAGAACCGAGCGGTACTTCTCCAGATCTTCGAGCACCGCGCCGGTGCCGCGGGCGACGGCGGTCAGCGGATCTTCGCTGATGTGTACCATCAGTTTGGTTTCTTCGTTGATCTTTTTGTCGAGTCCTTTGATCAATGCGCCGCCGCCGGCGAGGAAGAGGCCGCGGTCGAGGATGTCCGCCGAAAGCTCCGGCTTGGTCACTTCGAGGCTCTTCTTGACCGAGGTGATAATCTGGCTGATCGGGGTGGCAATCGCCTCGCGGATGGTTGCCGAGTTGATTTCGCGCTCCTCAGGCAGGGCGGTGACAAGGTTGCGGCCACGGACGTTCATGGTCAGCTCCTTGTCGAGCTTGTAGGCCGAGGCGATCCTGATCTTGACCTCTTCGGCGGTACGTTCGCCGATGGCGAGGTTGTAGGCTTTGCGGAAGTGGCGGATGATGGCGCTCGTGATGTCGGTGCCCGCGACGCGCAGCGATTCGCCCGAAGCGATGCCGCCAAGCGAGATTACCGCGATTTCGGTGGTGCCGCCGCCGATATCAACGATCATGTTGCCCATCGGCTCCTTGACGTCGATGCCGATGCCGATCGCGGCGGCCATCGGTTCAGCCACGAGGTAGACCTCCTTCGCCCCGACGTGCTCCGCCGAGTCGCGCACGGCGCGTTTTTCGACCTCGGTGATGCCGGACGGAATGCCGATCACCATGCGGCGGATGCCGAGCGAGAACTGTTTCTTTGTTTTATTGATGAGGCCGCGGATCAGCTCTTCGGTCGCCTCATAGTCGGCGATGACGCCGTTGGCCAGAGGTTTGATGGTGACGATGCCGGGGTGCGTCTTCTCGTGCATCAGAAGCGCATCGTGGCCTATGGCAACGACTTTGCCGGTGTTGCGGTCACGGGCGACGATGGATGGTTCGTTGAGGACTACGCCTTTGTTGCGAATGAAAATGAGAGTATTGGCCGTTCCGAGATCGATAGCGATATCTCTGAACAGGTTACCGAAAAAGCTCATGATGCGTAAGTATCTTGGTATGGTACATAGTGGCTTGGAAGGAGCAAAATCAGGCCGGATTCCAAGGTTTTAAATGAAAGCTAAAGGTACTTAATGGAACCTTTTTTTCAAATGAAATCGTGGGCCGGGAAAGGCCAATTTTGCGCTCTCCGGCACCCCTTCTTCAACCCGGTGGGGTTTCGTTTCAAGGCGCCAATGATTACATTACGCAACGACAACAACGCGCCCCGCTCGCCGAGGCCATCATCATCCAAAATCAAGAAGCGCCGTGCTCACGATCTACCATTTCCCCCAGGACGAAGCAGCCCTCAAAGAACAGCTCAACCGGACGGTGTCGTTCGACCCCGACGCGCAGAGGACGGTCGATGAAATCCTGCATCGCGTCAGGACGGAGGGTGATGCCGCCGTGCTCGACTACACCGAGCGCTTCCAGGGCGTGCGGCTCGACGACATGCGGGTGCCGCAGGAGGAGATCGAGGCGGCATATGCGGAGTCCGATCCCGGGTTCATCGCCATTCTCGAAGAAGCGTTCGCCAACATCACCGCGTTCCACCGCAACGAGGCGGAGAAGAGCTTTTTTTACGAACAGAAAGGTGGCGTGATTCTCGGCCAGCGCGTCACGCCGATGGAGAAGGCGCTGCTCTACGTGCCCGGCGGCAAGGCGGCCTATCCGTCGTCGGTGCTGATGAACGCCGCTCCCGCGCAGGTGGCGGGCGTGGATGAAATCTACATGACCACGCCGTGCGACGCCGAGGGAAAAGTCAATCCGCACATTCTCGCGGCGGCTCGTGTGGCGGGCGTGAAGAGCGTATACCGCCTCGGTGGAGCGCAGGCCGTGGCGGCGTTCGCGTTCGGCACGGCGTCGATTCCGAAGGTGGACATCGTCACCGGCCCCGGTAATAAATATGTCGCGCTGGCCAAGAAGCAGGTATTCGGCCACGTTGCCATCGACAGCATCGCCGGACCCTCCGAGGTGGTGGTGATCGCCGACGCGGGCGCGGAGCCGGAGTTCATCGTGATGGACATGTTCGCGCAGGCCGAGCACGATCCCGATGCCTCGGCGGTGCTCATCACGCCATCCGCCGAGCTTGCCGCCGCCGTGCAGGAGGCCGCCGCGCGGCTCGCGGGCACGATGTTGCGTGGCGAGGTGATCACCAAAGCGCTGACGGACAACGGCGCGATTGTCGTGACCGGCTCGATGCAGGAGGCGTGCAAGGTGTCTGACATGATCGCTCCCGAGCACCTCGAACTGCACGTTGACAATCCGTGGGAGATTCTGCCCGACCTGCGCCACGCGGGAGCGATCTTCATGGGGCCGTGGTCGTGCGAGACGGTCGGCGACTACTTCGCCGGGCCGAACCACACGCTGCCGACCAACGGCACGGCGCGATTCTTCTCGCCGCTCTCGGTGCGCGACTTCGTCAAGCACACCTCGATCATCGCCTGGTCGAAGAGCGAGCTGGGCCGCGCAGGTGAAATGATCGCCCGATTCGCCGACCACGAAGGGCTTCAGGCCCACGCCGAGGCGGTTCGCGTCAGACTGAAGAAGCTGTGACGATGAAGGTCAGCGATTTCGACTACACCCTTCCCGAAGAGCGCATCGCCACCTACCCGCCCGAAGAGCGCGGCTCGACGCGGCTCATCGTGCTCGACCGGGCGGCGCAGTCGATCACCCATTCGGCCTACGCCGCGCAGCACGAACAGCTCCGGCCCGGCGATTTGCTGGTGCTCAACAACAGCAAGGTGATCCGCGCTCGCCTCATCGCCCACAAGCCGACCGGCGCTCGCATCGAGCTGATGCTGCTCGAAAAGCACGAAGGGGTGCAGAACCTCGCGCTCTATCGCGGACGGCTCCGCGCGGGCGACCGCCTCTTGGCGCATGGCGCGGAACTTGTGGTCGAAGCATTGCCCAGCGACGGAATCGCCCGACTCTCCTGCGCCACCGCGAGTCTCGCCGCGCTTTTCGAGGCGCACGGCTCAGTGCCGATTCCGCCCTACCTCAAACGTGACGCGGAGGAACTCGACCGCGAGCGTTACCAGACCGTCTTCGCCGAACTCCCCGGCTCGGTGGCCGCGCCGACCGCGTCGCTGAATCTGACGGACGAGCTGCTCGACAAGATTCGCGCCAAGGGCGTCGAAATCGCCCACGTCACGCTGCACGTCGGCCTCGGCACTTTTTTGCCGATCCGCGCCGAGAGCTTCGAGGAGCACGTCATGCACCGCGAGTTCTACAACATTCCGGCCTCGACCGCCCGCAAGATCGGCGCGGTCAAAGCCACCGGCGGGCGCGTGGTCGCTGTCGGCACCACCGTCACGCGAGCGCTCGAACACGCCGCGCCCCGCCTGCTCGACAGCGACTTTACGCAGGAGGTGAGCGGCGAGGCGGACATCTTCATCTATCCAGGCTATACATTCAAGATCATCGACGCCCTCCTCACCAACTTTCACGCCCCCCGCTCCACCGTGCTGATGCTCACTGCCGCCTTCGCCGGAACCGAGCTGCTCAAACGCGCTTACCAGCAAGCCCTCGACAACAACTACAAATTCCTCAGCTACGGCGACAGCATGTTTATCAGTTGACAGCAGTCAAAGATCGTAGTTTTTCTGATCGGCGAGGAGTTGTTTTTGACAGAAACAGAAAGCAACCTACTTTTTCGTACCCCATTGAAAATTTCTCTGAATAGAAAATCGTCATCATACCGTTGACTCATTTTTCCGATCGCTTATAACTCGTGATGAGCGTAAGTTCGTTTTGATGGGATATATTATTTGCGTTACTCAAATTACTTCATTCCCTGTATGCAGGGTAGTGGCTTTGAGAGTAATAATAATATAGAAGAACATTTTCGTCTCAGAGCCGAGACATTTTCTCAGAAATATATCAGTATAGCATGAAGAGCTTTTTATCTATTTTCCTATAAATGATTTATCGCTGCAACCCCATCAGGCTTGCAATAGGCGAAAGTAGTTGTAGCGTATGAATTTAATTACTCGAAGATATTACAAAAAAATATGTTATGGGAAAATTGCAAAAATAACCGTTCATTCAAGATAGGGGTAAAAAAAGATGATGAGCATTTTTTTTATTACTTCATCAGGCTTTTTTCTTAGACAGTAATTCCTTTTCATATTGTTAAAAGGATTGGCTATGAAAAATCTTTTGAGCGGAGCGCTGGCTTCGATAATTATCTTCACTTGCGCTACAGCAGAAGCGAGTGTGGGAGATCTGATCAATATTCAGTTTGGCTTGACCAATACGACTCCCTCTTATACAGGAGAGGCAATGTATGGAAGCGCCGTACAGACATGGAATCTGTACGATGCCAATGATAGTGTTCCGCCTCTTGGCTTGACCTTGTCTACCGGGATCGCTTCTTCAGCATCCGTTACCGTCAATTTCGATACCATAGGGGTTATCAACAAGAGTTATGACCGTTTTTCTGGAACGGCTGACGATCCGTTAATGAGGTATTACGCGCTCACCTATGAAACGTCGGCGGTCGATTTCATCAATCTCGATCCTGACGCAACGTATACGCTGTACGTGTATTCACAGCAGGCTACAAACGCAAGAAATCCCCAAACGATTGTCAGCGCTGGCGGGACAACGGTGACTCTCTCCAATCCATCGACAGGCTCCCCTCTGTTTGTCAACGGAATGAACTACATGGCAATCAGCGGCGTGCGCTCTGATGCCGACGGAAACCTGAGCATCAGCTACTCGCCGGGGAGTAGCTCCCAGATTGGAGTGCTCAACGGAATCCAGTTGCTGCAAACCAGCGAAACTGCTACAGATATTGGTGCTGAAGGTGGGAGTGAGGGGCCTGTGCCCGAACCCTCGATAACTGCATTGCTGGGCATCGGCGCATTTTTCCTCACTCGATACCAGTTGTTCCGGAAAAAAGAGGACTCATTTCTCTCTCTGTAACGAGGCTCGTTGCGGCATCATCATGGAATACGAAAACCCCGGTAACTCGGGGTTTTCCCGATTTACGAGCACCTGCGACATTCAGTGTTCGGTTAGAGTGCCCGAGGCGGTTCATGATGGTGAGGCATGGCCAGCCTGGTACGATCTGCCTGATCCGATTTATCGAAACGAGAATCATTCGATCGATTTTCCGCCATCGCTCATTATTATATGATGAGTTGCGAGCCGGAATTTTGTGAGGGTTCTGAATTTCTAAGCTCCTGTTTGTCGTCAACCTGAAAAAGTACGGATTCGAGCCTCTGCGTCGCTCTCGCGGTTTTGCATTTCACTTGCCTCCGACTTATTTTGATGCTTTGCTTTTTTCGGGGCAAAAAACCATTCCGGCTTATACCGTTCGCCGTAATTACCATTGCATCATCACTTATAATCATTACCCTGGAGATCATTATATGAGTCTCATCAGCCAGTATCGCGCCCACACAGAGGAACGCGCTCAACTCGGTATTCCGCCGCTTCCGCTGACCGCCGTACAGGCCGTCGAGCTGATCGCGCTTCTCAAGGAGAATCCGGTTCAGGAACAGGAGTATCTGCTCGATCTGTTCGTGAACCACATCAGCCCCGGCGTGGACGATGCCGCGCTCGAAAAAGCCGCCTTCCTCGACGCCATCATTCGCGGCGAATTTGCTTGCGCGGTGATCACGCCGGTCGAGGCGGTCAGGATTCTCGGCACGATGCTTGGCGGCTACAACGTCAAGCCGCTCATCGACGCGCTCTCCAGCGCCGACAGCGCTGTTGCCGAAGCTGCGGTGCTTGCGCTGAAGAAGACCCTGCTCGTCTACGATTCGTTCGATACCGTGGTCGAGCTGTCCAAAACCAACAGCTACGCTAAAGAGGTGCTCGAATCGTGGGCAAACGGCGAGTGGTTCACCTCGCAGCCGACCGTGCCCGAAAAGATCACCGTGACGGTCTTCAAGGTGCCGGGCGAGACCAACACCGACGACCTTTCGCCCGCCGGTGAAGCCTTCACCCGCAGCGACATTCCGATGCACGCGCTCAGCATGCTCCGCTCCAAGATGGACAACCCGATCGCGACCATCGCTGAACTCAAGAAGAAGGGCCATCCGCTCGCCTACGTCGGCGACGTGGTCGGCACCGGCTCCAGCCGCAAGTCGGGCATCAACTCGGTGCAGTGGCACCTCGGCGAGGATATTCCCGCCGTGCCGAACAAGCGCACCGCTGGCGTGGTGATTGGCGGCATCGTGGCTCCGATCTTCTTCAACACCGCCGAAGATTCCGGCGCGCTGCCGATCCAGGCTGACGTAAATTCGATGGAGATGGGCGAAGTGATCGACCTCTACCCGTTCGCCGGAAAGATCGAAAAGAATGGCGAAGTGATCTCCACCTTCTCGCTCGAACCGAATACGCTTGCCGACGAAGTTCGCGCCGGTGGACGCATCACGCTCATCATCGGTCGTAACCTCACCCGCAAGGCCCGCAAGGTGCTCGGCCTCGGCGAAGAGAACATCTTCAGCCGCCCGGAGCAGCCCGCCGATACCGGCAAAGGCTACACGCTTGCGCAGAAGATGGTTGGCAAGGCGTGCGGCCTGCCTGGCGTGCGTCCTGGCATGTACGTCGAAGCCGAGACGCTCACCGTCGGCTCGCAGGACACCACCGGTCCGATGACTCGCGACGAGATCAAGGAGCTTGCCGCGCTGAGCTTCAGCTCCGACCTCTTCATGCAGAGCTTCTGCCACACGGCGGCCTACCCGAAGCCGTCCGACGTGCAGATGCACCGTAGTCTGCCATATTTTATTATGAGTCGCGGCGGCGTGGCGCTCAAGCCGGGCGACGGCGTCATCCACACCTGGCTGAATCGCATGGTGCTGCCCGACACGCTCGGCACAGGCGGCGACTCGCACACCCGCTTCCCGATCGGCTGCTCCTTCCCGGCGGGTTCCGGCCTCGTGGCCTTCGCAGGCGTGACCGGCACCATGCCGCTCAACATGCCCGAATCGGTGCTCGTGCGCTTCAAGGGTGAACTCCAGCCGGGAATCACGCTCCGCGACCTGGTCAACGCCATTCCGTATGTCGCCATCAAGAAAGGGTTGCTCACCGTCGAAAAGAAGGGTAAGAAAAATATCTTCGCCGGAACGGTGCTTGAAATCGAAGGTCTGCCGCAGCTCAAGGTCGAGCAGGCGTTCGAGCTTTCCGACGCCTCCGCCGAGCGTAGTGCCGCCGCCTGCACGGTGCGCCTCGACAAGGAGCCGGTGATCGAGTATCTCCAGTCCAACGTCAAGCTGCTTGGCCAGATGATCGAAGAGGGCTATGGCGACGCCGAGACCATCCGCCGCCGTATCGGCAAGATGGAGGAGTGGCTTGCCAATCCGCAGCTTCTCGAACCGGATGCCGACGCCGAGTACGCGGCAGTGATCGAGATCAACATGAGCGAAATCACCGAGCCGATCCTCGCTTGCCCGAACGATCCCGACGACGTGGCTACGCTCAGCGAGATTCTCGCCGACGAGAAACGTCCGAAGCACATTGACGAGGTCTTTGTCGGAAGCTGCATGACCAACATCGGCCACTTCCGCGCGCTTGGCGAAGTGCTGCGCGGCAAAGGCCAGGCCAAAGCCAAGCTCTGGGTCGTGCCGCCGACCAAGATGGATCTGAAAAAGCTTGCCGAGGAGGGGTACTACTCGATTTTCGGTGCGGCTGGAGCGAGGGCGGAAATCCCTGGATGCTCTCTTTGCATGGGCAACCAGGCTCGCGTGGCCGACAACGCCGTGGTCTTCTCGACCAGCACGCGCAACTTCGACGACCGCATGGGTAAAGGCGCGAAGGTCTACCTCGGCTCCGCCGAACTTGCCGCCGTCTGCGCGCTTATCGGCGAGTTGCCCAGCAAGGAGCAGTATATGGAGATTGTCGGCTCGCTCTCGAAAAACAGTGACCAAGTCTACCGCTACCTCAACTTCCACGAGGTGACGGCTGAACAGCTTCAACTGCTTTTGGATTAAGAGGTTATGGATGCGTCGCTCCTCTTTGCGCCAAGGCTGAAGAGGCGGTGGCGGCGCTGTCGATTCCGCGCCCTTTTGAGGCCGGTCGGACGATGGCTCAACATTAGTGAAATTCAACGATTAAAAACTTACTTCATGTTGAGTGTGATTTTTTGAAAAATCGGTGATTTTCATTATTATTCGAGAGCTGAACAAGCTGTAACTTTTTTCTATGTGAACTAAACTGCATTCGAATCATGAAAAAACTTTTCGCTTTCCTGTTCCTCTTGAGCTCGGTCTCTTTCGTTGGTTGCGCACAGAAGGCTCCTGAAGCTCCTGCTGAGGCTCCTGCCGCTGCTCCTGCCGCTGAGGCTCCTGCTGCTGCTCCTGCTGCTGCTCCTGCTGCTGAGGCTCCTGCTGCTGCTCCTGCCGCCGACCAGGCTGCTCCTGCTGCTGCTCCTGCCGCTGAGGAGAAAAAGTAAGCTCCTGAACAAGGAAGTTTCTTTGAAAGAGACAGAGGAAACTCTGTCTCTTTTTTTTTGTGCGCCCGCCTCAAAGGCCGCGTCGTGGTTCCCGAAGCGCCGGAAGGATACACCTCCTGCCGGGCGCAATACTCGGTACTCGCCAACTCGACCGACGACCGCGCCAGGCTCATGGCCGCGCTGAAGGACGCAAGCATTCCCTCAGCGATCTACTACCCGATCCCGCTGTACCTCCAGAAAGCCTGCGAAAACCTCGGCTACAAACCGGGCGATTTTCCGATCACGGAAGATTTCAGCACAAGGGTCTTCGCCCTGCCGATGCATCCGTACCTGAAGGAAGAGGAGATCGAGCAGACTTGCGGGGTGATTGTGGGGGCGTGAAAAGTTACCGGGAGCGTCTCTGGGAGCGCCATGCTCCTGCTTGGCAACTTCTATTCTCCGTTTTGCCATCCTGAAAATATCAGGATGGCAATAACAAAAGCCGCCGGTATTTCCGAGGCGGCTTTTGTTTTACAAATATGCGCGTTGGCCTCACCCAAGCTCGAAGCGGTCGAGGTTCATCACTTTGTTCCATGCGGCGACAAAGTCCCGCGCGAACTTCTCCTGCGCGTCGTCGCTTCCATAGACTTCCGCAATGGCGCGGAGCCTTGCGTTGGAGCCGAAGATGAGATCGACGCGGGTTGCCGTCCATTTCGCTTCGCCGGTTTTTCGGTCGTGGCCCTCGAAGGTGTCGTGCTCTCTGGAGAGCGGCTTCCACTCCGTGCCCATGTCGAGCAGGTTGACGAAGAAGTCGTTGTTGAGCGTTTCCGGTCGCCTGGTGAAGACGCCGTTCGGGGACTTGCCGT
>JAAXXD010000096.1 GCA_013334655.1 Chlorobaculum sp.
CGGAAATGGAATCATCGTCCGATGCATCTGGCGCAGTATGGCTACCTGTGGGTCGACGGCATCCATTTCAACCCGCGGACAAGGCAGCATGGCAACGACGCTGGCCATGGTGTTCAAGCTGGCCGAACGGGCGTCGCTGAAATGGAGAAAACTGAACGCGCACCAACTCATCGAGAAGGTTTTGAGCGGCGTCAAATTTATGAATGGAATCGAGGAATCACTTGCCGCTTAAGCAACTTCAAAACACAACTTTTGGCAATTGCTTCCGACGGGAGTCTCCCCGAAGGGCAGACGCACAGCTTAACGGCTTCTCTCGAAACTGGATTTCCGTCCGATTCGGCAACGACCACGCTATCGCTGTCTCTTAGCCAAAAGCGCCCGCCTGTTGCATCGCTCGTGGGAATTCTTTACCATTGGTAGCGGGTTGATTTCGTAAATTCTTCACATGACCATCCATCAGTTTCCTGCCGGAGCCATCAAGTCAGTACGATGAACATTGACCGGAACCTCATGCGGCTGCTTTCGGAACAGAAGCGGCCTTTCATTTTGTCGGGCCTTTCGGGCGCGATAGGGGCGCTCATGCTCGTCGCGCAGGCGTGGGTGCTGAGTGGCATCGTCGAGACCGTGTTCCGGCACGCTCCGGCGTGGCAGGCGATTCTGCCGCTGGTCGGGCTGTTCGCGCTCTTCAGCACGTTGCGCGTGCTCTTCAACTGGGCGGGGCACCACGAGGCCAAAAAGGGTACGCTCGCCATCCGCAAAACGCTGACCGAACGGCTCTCCGGCACGGTCGCGGCGCTCGGGCCATCCTACACCCGCTCGGCGCAGAGCGGGCGCATCGTGACCACGCTGCTCAAGGGGGTCGAGTCGGTCGATGCGTGGTTCAGCCAGTACATCCCGCAGCTTTTCCTGTCGCTCATCATTCCGGTGGTAATCCTCGTGGCGATCTTCCCCGCCGACTGGCTTTCAGGGCTGATTCTCCTGCTCACCGCGCCGCTGATTCCGGTTTTCATGATCCTGATCGGCAAACGAGCGAGCGCGGCCACCGAGAAGCAGTGGAACACCATGAGCCGCATGAGCGGCCATTTCCTCGACATGTTGCAGGGGCTTTCGACGCTCAAGCTCTTCGCGCAGGCCAAAACGCGGCGCGACGGCATTGAAGAGGCGAGCGAGAACTTCCGCCACTCGACGATGCAGGTGCTCAAGATCGCCTTTCTCTCATCGCTGACCCTCGAACTGGTCGGCACGCTCGGCACGGCGGCGGTGGCGGTGAGCATCGGCCTGCGGCTCCTCTCCGGCGCGTTGCCCTTCCGCCCCGGACTCTTCGCGCTGCTGCTTGTGCCGGAGTTCTACCTCGTGCTCCGCCAGCTCGGCACGAAGTTCCATGCGGGCATGGAGGGCGTGACCGCATCGAAGGAGATGCACGAAATTCTCGATCGCACGGCGAGTATCCCTGAAGAGGGTTCGCGCGACCTGACCGCCGACGAGGCTTCGACGCTGCCCATCGTGATCGCCGGAGTCGGCTACCGCTTCCCCGGCAGCGACAAACCGGCGCTCGACGGCGTGAGCCTCACCATAGAGCCGGGCACGGTGACGGCGTTGACCGGCCCCAGCGGCGCGGGAAAGAGCACGCTCTTGAACCTGCTTCTGCGCTTTATCGAACCTGCGGACGGCACAATCGCCCTCGGCAGCCGCAAAGCTCGAGAGTTCAGCCTCGACTCGTGGTATCGGCAGATCGCCTGGGTGCCGCAGCATCCTTTCCTTTTCAACGCCACCATCCGCGAGAATTTGCTGATGGCCCGGCGCGATGCTACGCAGGATGAGATCGACAAGGCGCTGAAGCAGGCGGGGCTTCTCGATTTGGTGCGCTCGCTGCCCGAGGGGCTGGAGACGATAATCGGCGAACAGGGCGCGCGGCTCAGCGGCGGCGAGGCGCAACGGCTGTCGCTCGCCCGCGCTTTCCTCAAGGACGCGCCGGTGCTGCTGCTCGATGAGCCGACCTCGCACACCGACCCGATTCTCGAAGCGCAGCTCCGCAAGGCGATGGCGGTGCTGATGCGCGGACGCACGGTGGTGATGATCGCGCACCGGCTCGAAAGCATTCGCAACGCCGACCGCATCGTAGTGCTCGACCGTGGCCGCCTCGTGCAAAGCGGCACGCATGACGAGCTGATGTCGGACGCTGGATTCTACCGTCAGGCGATCTTTTCGTCGATGGAGGAGGCAGCGGCATGAAGACTTTCCTTCGCCTCGTCGGTCTCACCCGGCCTTTCGCCTGGTGGATGGCGCTGGCCGCCCTCATCGGCTTCGCTACCATCGGCAGCGGCATCGGCCTGCTCATGGCTTCGGCCTGGCTCATCACCACCGCCGCCCTGATTCCGCAGCTCTCGGCGCTGCAAGCGGGCATCACCGGCGTGCGCATTTTCGGCATCTCGCGTGGCGTAATCCGCTACGCCGAGCGGCTGATTTCGCACAACACCACCTTCCGCATCCTCACCCGTCTGCGCGTCTGGTTCTACGATGCCGTCGAACCGCTCGCCCCGGCCCGGCTCGCGGCCTACAAGAGCGCCGATTTGCTGAAGCGCATCGTGGACGACATCCAGAGCCTCGAAAACATCTACGCCCGCGTAATCTCGCCGCCGGTGACCGCCGCGCTCGTGACGCTGCTCATGTGGTTCGTCGTGGGGCACTGGTCAACCGCCGCCGCCGAAGGGGTACTCGCCTCACAGCTTATCGCCGGAATCGCCGTGCCGATGCTCTCCGCACGAATCGCCAAAGGCACCGCCCGCGGCATCAGCGGCCTTCAGGCGGAGCAGCAGCTTCTCGCCGTCGATCTGGTCGAAGGCATGGGCGAACTGCGCGTTTTCGGGATGGTTGGCGATTACACCGAACGGCTGCGCGAGGCGGAATCGAAAAAGCTCGCCTTGCAGAAAAAGGCGTCACTCATCGAAGGGCTGCACGAATCGCTGACCGGCATCGCCATGAACGGCGCGCTCATCTGGATTCTCTACTCGATGCTGCCGATGGTGAGCACTGGCGCACTCAACGCCATAACGCTCGCTTCGGTGGTGTTCGGCGTCATGGCGTCGTTCGAGGCGTTCCTGCCGCTCACCGGCTCGGTGCAGAACATCGAGGCCGACGTCCGCGCAGGCGAGCGGCTCTTCGAGATCATCGACGCCAAGCCCGAAGTGATCGCGCCTGAAAAGCCGGAGCCGTTCCCGAAATCGACCACCATCGAGGTCAGAAACCTCTCCTTCACCTACCCCGGCAGCAACCGGCCCGCGCTCGACGGCGTGTCGTTCAGCGTGCCGCAGGGCAGCCGCACGGCCATCGTCGGCCCGAGCGGCGCGGGCAAATCGACCATCTCCTCGCTCATGGTGCGCTTCTGGAACCCGTCGCAGGGCGACATCTCGATTGGCGGGCAGAACATCGACCGGCTCGATCCCGAGGAGCTGCGCCGCAACATCGCCGTGGTCTCGCAACGGACGTACCTCTTCGGCCAGAGCATCCGCGAAAATCTCTTGCTCGCCGCGCCCGACGCGACGGACAAGCAGCTCCGCAACGCACTCTCGATGGCCGGACTCGACACTCTCCAAAGCCGCCTCGATGACTGGGCAGGTCAGCACGGCATGAACCTCAGCGGCGGCGAACGCCAGCGACTCGCCATCGCCCGCATGATCTTGCAGGACGCCCCGGTGATCCTGCTCGACGAAGCCACGGCCAACCTCGACGCCGTCACCGAAGAGGCCCTGCTCGACACCCTCGAACGCACGAGCGTTGGCCGAACGGTTATGGCCATCACCCACCGCCTCCACCACATGGAGCGCTACGACGATATTGTCGTGCTCTACGAAGGCAAGGTGATCGAGCAAGGCCGCCACGAAGCGCTGCTCCAGCTCGACGGATTTTACGCCGGGATGTGGCGTTTGCAGCACGGGGAGGGGTGAACTGTGGACGCCGTGGACTGAGTGGACTTGGTGGACAAAGAATGAAGAGCGAATCTCCGCGGTTTTTGTCCACCAAGTCCACTGCGTCCACAACGTCCACACAGCTATTGCCCTCGCCTGGCAGAACGCACCCGGTAGAGCCTCTCGGTGAAGCCGCCGCTCTCCTCGAAGGATTCGGCCAGCGCCTGAATTTGCCGGTCAAGCAGGGCGCAGGCCACCGCAATGAGCGCGAGCGCCGCATTGGCTGAAATTTCGGGGAGAGTGGACGCTGTGGACTTGGTGGACTGCGTGGACGAAGAGCGGTGGAACTCCTCTTTTACCCATTTGGCAACTTCGTCGGCGGTGGCGCACTTTCTGTCGATAAGGCGTTGCCGCCTCGGGTCGTGGCGGCTCCAGCGCGACAAAGTGCGCTGCCGCAAGAAGTCCTCGTAGTCGAGCTTCAGTTCTTCGAGGCTGGCTCGCGCGACGTTGGTAAGCTTCAACTCGCTTTTCTTCGATGTGCCCGAAGCCTGGCTGCCTTCGGCGATGTTCTGCACGCCGGATCGGGCGGCTTGCACCATCTGGTCGTGGGTTCGGCTCTTCTTTTCGACAAAGCGGTCGCAAAAGTGCACGGTTACGTCGTACACAAGCTGCGCGAGCTGGAAGCTTTTGAGATTTCGATAGCCACCATGCGTCGGAATAAGGGGTTCCGGGTTCATGGGCGTGGGTTGCTGTTTGTTGTTGTTCAGTGCTATGTGGACGTTGTGGACTTGGTGGACAATTCTTCGTTGCTTTGTCCACCTCGTCCACGGCGTCCACAACGTCCACTATTGCGGCGTGCGCCTAACCCTCGAAATATCAAAGCCCTGCGCTTTGGCTTCGGCGAGCAGCTTGTCGTAGAGCGCTGGCTCCATTTGCGGGGTTCTGGCTAAAATCCAGAAGTAGTCGCGGCTGGAGGCTGTGACCATTGCCCAGGAGTAGTTTTCGCGGTCGAGGGCGAAGACGTTGTACGGGCCGTAAAATGGGCCGAAGAAGGAGACCTTCAGTGCGCCAACGTTGGGATCACCGGCAAATTTGCCCTTGCCTTCGGCGGTTTTCCACTCTTTTTTGTCGGGGTAGTAGCCTTTGTTGAGCACCTGCACCATGCCGTCCTTGCGTAGCGAGTAGATGGCCGAGACATGATCGGAGCCGCGCTCGAAGCGGTTGTCGATTCTGGCGATTTCGTACCAGGTGCCGAGATAGCGGTCGAGCTTGAAGTTATCCACCGCCACGATCCCCTCCGGCGCGCCAACGCACCCGGCAAGCGCGGCGATCCACAACAGCAAAGGCAAAAAGAGTTTTTTCATACATGTTCTCCCGTTTGGTTCAGAAAAACAACAAATTCCCCGCTTCAGAGTTCCAGAGATCAGATGATCAGGGTTCCAGAAGAGGACTTGGGCGAACCACACGAAAACCGACGTCGCCGTCCCAGTTGCCCGGGCTGCCGTAGTTCCGGGAAGAGCAACGCAGATACTCAGCATCGCTGTCCCAGGAGCCGCCGCGTAACGCACGGAAATATTGGCGATTATCATGCCAGTTCTCCATCCACTCCCATACATTTCCAGCCATATCGTAGAGACCTTCGGGCGTCGCGCCATCGGGATAAGCGCCGACCGGCGTTGTCGCCCCGATGTTGATCTCATAGTAATTGGCCAGCTTCGGAGTCGGCATTGCTGAACCCCACGGAAACTTACGCTTGTCTTTTCCAGCAGCCGCCCATTCCCACTCGATTTCTGTTGGCAGGCGGTAGAGATCGTTTCTTTCACCTTTGCTTTCCAACAAGGAAAGCCACAGGCAATAGGAGATTGCGGCATACCAGCTTATGCCAACAACGGGGTTTTCATCAGCGCCAAACTTCCTGTCTTCGTAATACTTTGAACGGAACAATCCAGCAATATTTTTTTTACCGTCTTGTAGATATTCCACAAAGTATTTATCCCATAGATTTTTATTAGCAATATCTTGTAAAACCCAAATGAATTGGGATACCGGCAAATTAGCCTCGGATTCGGGATTCTTAAATTGCAGATACTCAATGAACCTCCCGTAAAGACGATTGGTCACCGGGTATTTTGCAAAATACAAGTCAGGAACGTGCTCTTCTTTTTTTGTCACAGAATAAACATAACTTCCGCCGGGAATCAATATGTATTCCACTTGCTGACCAAAGTGATCAACCGATAATTTTTTTGAAGAATCATTTTGAGCATCTATTTTTCTTACTAAAGTAGCGACACTTATTGATGAAATAAACAGTCCTGACTTTGCGTGCCCTTGATTTGTCAAATTATTTAAAATTTCAGCTGTACGATAAGATACATCATCCCTCTTTTCCAGATTTGCATCCTGAAATTGCTGTAATGCCCCTATAGCTGATCCTTTATCAACAGCTTTGATACAATCCAAAATGACCCTCTGCCGCATTGCGCTATTCTCATGATTCATCAAATGCACACAAAGCGCATCCGGCTTTTTCATCGGGGCTTCTTCGATCAGTGTTCTCAGAAATCCCTGTTTTTTATGCAATACATCATCGCTGACGTTTGACGAAAAAAGCTTGTCCATGAAGAGGTCGAACAGCTCTTCGTCTCCGTGGGAAATGAAAAAGCGGAGCGGTTCGTCCCACCAGTCTTCACCGAAGCTTTCGATGATAGGGTCAAGATAAGCCGAGATTCGATGCACCTTTTTGACCAGTTCAATGCCTGCGAGGAACTCCCGAAACGACTTGTGGCGGAAGACGTAGTTTT
>JAAXXD010000097.1 GCA_013334655.1 Chlorobaculum sp.
AGATTCATCCGAGTTTTGTATATATATATTATAATTACGATAGGAGTTCGCAGGGGTTTGCAAAGTCTTGGGGTAAGTATGCTAAATACATACCGGATAGTACCGCAGCGGTTAAATATTTAAATACAAATCCTTGGGATAAAGAGACAATCGCTCAAAGTGTAGAAATGGTTAAGAAGATGGTTTTTAGTGAAATTTAAAAAAAATACTGTTATGTTGGATGATGAAAAACAAAAGGCGCAAAAGCAGCGCGAATTAGAAGATCAGAAAATAAAAGAAGAAAAATTAAGGATTCTTGCAAAGGCAGATGAGGTTAAGGGTGAGCAATTACATATTGGTGCTGAGGGTATTAATATAGAAAATGAATTGCGTGGTTTTGTGAAGGGACTGGAAGATGATCCAGAGAAAAAGTACGAATTGTATTATAAAGGGATTTCAAGGTTATTGCGAAAGCATTTGATGAGGGGAAAGGAATATGAAAAAGCAAGAAGCTATATATATGAAGAAAAAAATACTTTTTTGACCAGAGGAAAAAGGAAAAAAAATGATGGTACTCGTGGTGCCGATAGTAGAATGGGATATTTGCCAGAACACGAAGAAATGCTTAACGTTATTATAAAATGGATTGTTAGTAATGGTACAATGGTAGACATATTTAATACCTTGCATGAACTTAATATATCAAAAGGCTATGGAAAGGCGTTTTGATGGGTCTGTTTTCTATTTTTATGTTTTTCTTATTTGTTTTATAATTTGCTGATTGCTTTAGCAATACGGAGTATCAAAGTCATTATAAGATATTTTCCCTGTAAAAGAATGATGGGTAGATATATATGGGAGCGTTATTTTTATGGTGTCAATCTTGAGTAATAAACACAATAATATTTTTGTTTGTTTATGTTCGTTTTCATATTAGGAAATTCTTGAGTCAGAAGAAAGCGATTGCATCGGCCATCCTGTTTGTTTGTTGTTGTCATCCCTTACACACCCCGATGCTTATTAATCCCCCCAAAAGCGCTATCTTGGTAAAATTATTTGACTTTTAGGTCGGTATTTGTGGGTTTAACACGATTGATGACGAAGTTTTTGACGTATGTGCATTCGAATCCTCCTCTTTTTTCCGGTTTTCCTCTCGCGGGCTATCCAGCCAGTCCGCCTGTCGTGCGGTGAGTCCGTCAAATTGTTATTCCAACAGCAGTTCCCGGCATGAACATTACGACCGATCCGCTTCAGGAGGCGTGGCACCGGCTCGATGCGCCGGGTTCCTATGAGTGGTGGTATTTTGATGCCGAGGATGAGGCGCAGGGAATCTCCGTCGTCTTTATCTGGTTCGCCGGTTTCGCCTTCTCGCCCTACTACCTGAGCCATTACAAAGATTGGAAAGCCCAGCGTCGGGCCGATTCGCCCTCTCCGGTGGACTACGCGGGCTTCAGCTTTCAGCTCTACAAGGATGGCCGCGAGGTTATCAATTTCATCAAGGAGGGGCCACGCGAGTTGTTCGCCGCCGAAGATGGCGGAATTGGCGTGCGGTTCGAGGGAAACCGTTTCGTTTACGATCCCTTGCGCGACGAGTACCGCCTCACCATCGACTTCGCGTTTCCGGCGAGAGACCGCTCGGTTCACGCCTCGTTCTCCTTCCGCCCGCAGCACCGCTTCGACTATCGCCTCGACACCGCCCTGCACGATGGCGTCGATTTTCGCCACCAGTGGGTGCTGAGCGTGCCGAAAGCGGAGGTGCTTGGCGTGCTCGACATCAGGTCGATTACGTCAAACAAGCGCGAGGTGCAGCAATTCCGGGGGCGCGGTTACCACGATCACAATCTCGGCATCGTGCCGATGTACGAGTCGATTGATCGCTGGTACTGGGGTCGGGCCTTTTCGGAACGTTACGATCTGATCTATTACGTGATTTATCTTCGTGGCCGCTCATCCTCTCCGCAGGCGGTCATGCTGCTCCGCGATCACGAGAGCGGCGAGCCGTCTGTTTTCGACTCCGTGAGCGTGAGCGAGAGCCGTTTCACGAGAGGGCTGTTCGCGCCGCCTCACGCCAGGTCGCTCAGGTTGCAGGGTGGCCCTGTCACCATCGAGGTGACGCACCGCAAGGCTCTCGATGCTGGGCCGTTCTATCTCCGTTTCATCTCAGATGTTACCGTCGATCTCGCTGGCGAGCGGTTCGAGCGGATTGACGGCATCTCGGAGTTTCTCAATCCGGCGGCTTTGAATTCCAGATTGATGCAATTTTTTACGGCCAGCCGCGTCTGGCGTGAAGGGAAAAAATCAGGGATGTACTTCCTGTATAATTTTTTCAAGCATCAGTTTGATCGCTGGCGTTTCTAACTCCTTATTATATATCCTGATAGCACTATATCCGCTGAGGACGCTTTTTTAAGGCGTCTTTGTATAAACAGGAAATAATTTTAAATTTGATGTCAGTCTGTTCGAGCCTTCGGTTTTTCCGGCAACCAGCGTGAACCCGGAACGTGGAGGCGCCCACCCGGTGAATCTCTCAAGAGAAACCCTCAGGCGACGGATGCCTTTTGGATTCATACAACTCAAGTCATTTAAAGGAGATAGACAGTAATGGCGCAAACTGGTAATTTTAAAAGCCCGGCAAGGATGAGTTCGCTGGGCGAGGGAGCAGCTCCCGCATCAGCCGGTGCGGTTACCGGCGGGAAACCGCGTGAGGAGGGGCTCAATGGTGTGGATTTCGAACGCCGGGGATTTTTGCACAAGATTGTCGGCGGCGTCGGCGCAGTCGTTGCCGTGAGCGCTCTCTATCCGGTTGTCAGGTACATCATTCCTCCCGAGAAAAAGGTTAAAGTCGTCAATGAACTGACGGTCGGCAAAGCCTCGGAAGTTCCGGCAGGCTCCGGCAAGATTTATCAGTTCAACGCCGACAAGGTTATCGTCGTCAATCATGGCGGCACTCTGACGGCGGTCAGCGCTGTCTGCACGCACCTCGGCTGCCTGGTTCACTGGGAAGAGGCCGCCAACGAGCTGGCCTGCCCGTGCCACGGCGCGAAGTACAAGCAGACCGGCGAGATCATCTCCGGCCCGCAGCCCAAGGCGCTGAAGCAGTACAAGGCAAAGATCGACGGTGACAGCATCGTCGTCTCGATAGCGTAATCAATCAATACCTGAACATCAAGGGAGTCAACTCATATGGCTGAAAACACCCAGAATCCGGCCGCTGGCAACGCGCCAGCCAAGCCGAAACCGGTGGCCCCCGGCGCTGCGAAGCCCGCGGCCCCGGCTGCCGCCAAACCCGCCGCTCCGGGCGCGGCAAAACCGGCGGCGAAAGCACCCGCCAAACCCGCCGCTCCGGCTGCCGCCGCACCATCCGGCGTCTACAAACCTCCGGTAGATCGTCCCGCCGCCGATCCCTACAAGGATTCCAAGCTGAATCCCGTGACGGCATGGTTGCAGGAGCGCTTCTACGTGCTCACCCCGATCATCGATTACATGAAGCACAAAGAGGTGCCGAAGCATCGCCTCTCCTTCTGGTACTATTTCGGTGGACTCGGACTCTTCTTCTTCATCATCCAGATCGTCACTGGTCTTCTCCTTCTCCAGTACTACAAACCGACCGAAGCTTCCGCTTTTGCATCGTTCGTCTTCATCCAGAAAGAGGTTCCGTTTGGCTGGCTGCTTCGCCAGGTGCACGCATGGAGCGCCAACATGATGATCCTCATGCTGTTCATCCACATGTTCAGCACCTTCTTCATGAAGTCGTATCGCAAGCCTCGTGAGCTGATGTGGGTCAGCGGCTTCCTCCTGCTCGTGCTCAGCCTCGGCTTTGGCTTCACCGGCTACCTCCTGCCGTGGAACGAGCTGGCTTTCTTCGCTACCCAGGTTGGCACCGAAGTTCCGAAGGTCGCTCCCGGCGGCGCGTTCCTCGTGGATATTCTGCGCGGTGGCACGGATGTTTCCGGCGAGACGCTCACCCGCATGTTCTCGCTGCACGTCGTGCTGCTTCCGGGCCTCGTGATGCTGGTGCTTGCCGCTCACCTGACCCTCGTGCAGGTTCTTGGCACCTCTGCTCCGATTGGCTACAAAGAGGCTGGCCTCATCAAGGGCTACGACAAATTCTTCCCGACCTTCCTCGCCAAGGATGGTATCGGCTGGCTGATCGGTTTCGCGCTGATCGTCTATCTGTCGGTTGTGTTCCCGTGGGAAATCGGCGTCAAGGCTGATCCTCTGACTCCCGCGCCGCTTGGCATCAAGCCGGAGTGGTACTTCTGGGCTCAGTTCCAGCTCCTGAAGGACTTCAAGTTCGAGGGCGGCGAGCTTCTGGCAATCATCCTCTTCACCATCGGTGGCGTTGTCTGGATGCTGGTGCCTTTCATCGACCGTCAGGCTTCGCAGGAGAAGAAAAGCCCGATCTTCACGGCATTTGGCCTGTTCGTGCTGGCGTTCCTCTTGATCAACACCTACAGGGTGTATGATTCTTACGTTTTGCACATGCCGAAATAAGTGATTGTTCGCATAGAGCAACGAAAAAACCCGGCTTAGACCGGGTTTTTTCGTTGGGGGGCTGGTGTTCATGCTTTTGTGGACGCAGTGGACTTTGTGGATGGCGTGGACAACTGATTGTTATTGCTCGGCGCACGTTGGTGGCTGGAGCAGGGTGGTCAGTTCGTAGCCGCTGAGGAAGGCGGCGGTTTCGAGCGTTTCTATTGCTTCGAGCCAGAGGCGCTGGCTGGGTTTGTCGCTGTCGATCAGCGCTTGCGCCATGAGCCATGCGGCGAGGATGGTGAGTTGACGCTCGCGGAACCACTCTTTGTCATGGAGGTGCTGTACCTGCAGGAAGCTGCTGAAGTGGAGGTCGCCTGATTCATGCAGGGTTCTGATCGACTGCATGAGCCGGTCGTCCGGGGTCTCGTCGCTTTCGGCGTGTGTCCGCCGTGAGAGCAGGCAACTGAAAAGATCGACTGCTTGCTCGCCGTGGAAGGGCCATGCGGTTTTGCCGCTCATGAGCGTTTTCACCGTTTCGCCGAGCATGAGCTGGTCGATGATCTGCTCTTCGAGCAGCCCGTTCTGTTGCAGCATCTGTTGAATGGCGTCGAGCGTGATGAGCGTTTTCGCCAATGGCCTGAAAGCATTTTCCTCCTTTTCAACGATGCCGAGAGCGGCTTTTATGCGGTTCGATCCTGCAACATCTCCGAGCGTCGTCTCGAAACGCAGGGCGGTGTAGTAGCTCTCCGCCGCCTGTTCGGTGATGCCTGTCGGCAGCGTCAGCGCAGTTTCCATGATCTCGCCGAAGCGCACCGAGAAGCTTTCGAGCAGCTCTGCACACTCTGCGCCGAACTGTTCGGCCTGGCGATCCGGTTCGGCGGTATCGGCAGGCTCGCGCATAATGCGTTCGAGCGCCGTCGCCACAAGCAGATGAATCGGCCTCAGGCTCATCGAGAGCGTTTCGAGTTCGACCGAACTGACGCCCCTGCCGTCAAGCTCATGGCAGACGCGGTCGTAGGGTTTGAGCTTCGAGGGACGGACGAGGCGGAAGTCGAGGAAGAGGTTGTACTGGTAACCGCCGAGGGCGATGTACAGCCCGTTGTCGCTGATTGCCGCGCATGAGCGGATGAATTCGAGGCCGCTCTGGTGGTCGCGGAAGATCGCATAACTATCATGCTCTTGCGGCAGCGCGAGGGCGTCGGCGAGCAAAGTCTGCCGGAACGAACCGTTGTCGAGCCTGGCCGCCGAGAGCCGGATCCACCCTTCTGATGCGTCGTAGCGGTTATTGTAAATGAAGAGCGAGCGCTGTTCGCCGAGCCGGTTGGAGTAGACAAAAACGTGCTCGTTGACCTGCCCGTCCGGCGCGTAGAGGTCGAAGAGCTGGAAGTTGGCCACTTCGGCGAAGAGGCTGCGCTTCTGCGTGACCGGAAATATCTCGCGGTAATGACGCGCGACCAGCTCTCCGTCGGGGTGCTCGTCGTAATAGGCCTTGGCGTACTCCATGCCGTACTTTTCCGTCAGCCCCTCCACCTGTCCGTGGCCGAACATCGGCAGGCCGGGCATCGTCACCATCATCATGCAGACGCCGACGTACTTGTCGCCCCTGCCGAACTGCGCGATGGCCGTATCCTCGTCCGGGTTGTTCATGAAGTTGACGTAGCGCTTGAGAATCTCCGCGTCGAATTCGAGCGTCTTCTTGATGAGGACGCGGTATCCGGCGTTGTCCTCCTTTTTGAGCATGTGCATGAAGGCGCTGTTGTAGACGCGGTGCATCCCGAGCGTGCGGACGAAGTACCCTTCGAGCATCCAGAACGCCTCGGCGAGCAAGAGCGTGTCGGGCACCTCCTGGGCGACGCGGTCGACCACTTCGCGCCAGAACTCCTGCGGCATGGCGGCTTCGAAATCGGCCATGCTCATCGACCATCCTCCTCGCGACGGCACGCCGGGGGCGTGGCCCGGCAGCGGGAACCAGAGGCGCTGGATGTGCATCTTGGCGAGCACCATCGCCGCGTCGAAGCGGATCACCGGGAACATGCGGGCGACGTGCAGAATCTGCT
>JAAXXD010000021.1 GCA_013334655.1 Chlorobaculum sp.
GCGAGCGGTCAATGAGCATCTCCTCCGCCGACACGCTGTATTTTTGTTTGGCGTAGTTGCGGAAGCCGTCGGCTCTCGGTTCGAGCACGGCGAAGGAGTCCGCGTCGGTCTCTGTCGGCGAGGCGTCGGTGCGGCCCGGCGTGAAGGGGACGGCAACGTCGCTGCCTGTGCGTCTTGCGGCCTCTTCGATTCCGGCGCATCCGGCGAGCACGATCAGGTCGGCGAGCGAAACTTTCTTGCCGTCCGCGCATCCGCCATTGAATGCGGCGCGAATCTCTTCGAGTTTGCCCAGCACCTTTTGCAGTTGTTCTGGCTGGTTGACCTCCCAATCTTTTTGCGGAGCGAGCCGGATGCGCGAGCCGTTCGCGCCGCCGCGCTTGTCGGAGCCTCGGAAGGTCGAGGCGGACGCCCAGGCGGTCGAGACCAGCTCCGGGATCGACAGGCCGGAGGCGAGCACCCGCTTTTTGAGTTCCGCGATGTCGTCAGCATCGATCAGCTCGTGATCGACCGGCGGCACCGGATCCTGCCAGATCAAGTCCTCAGCCGGAACCTCTGCGCCGAGATAGCGCGATTTCGGCCCCATGTCGCGGTGCGTCAGCTTGAACCACGCCCGGGCGAATGCGTCGGCGAACTGCTCGGGGTGCTCGTGGAATCGGCGCGAGATCGGCCCGTAGATCGGGTCCATGCGCATCGCCAGATCGGCGGTGGTCATCATGGTCGGCACGCGCTTCGACGGGTCGTGCGCCGCCGGGGCGAGATCTTCTTCGGCCACATCTTTCGGCTTCCACTGATACGCGCCCGCGGGGCTTTTGGTCAGCTCCCACTCGTACTTGTAGAGCATCCCGAGGTAGCCCATGTCCCAGTGGATCGGGTCGGGCGTCCACGCGCCCTCCAGCCCGCTGGTCATGGTTTCGTCGCCCTTGCCGATGCCGTAGCCGCTCTGCCAGCCGAGGCCCAGCTCCTCGATGGGCGCGGCTTCGGGTTCCGGCCCGACCAGTTTCGGATCGCCGATGCCGTGGCACTTGCCGAAGGTGTGCCCGCCCGCGACCAGCGCCACGGTCTCCTCGTCGTTCATCGCCATGCGCGCGAAGGTTTCGCGGATGTCCCTGCCCGCCAGAACCGGGTCGGGGTTGCCGTCCGGCCCTTCGGGATTGACGTAGATCAGCCCCATCTGCACGGCAGCCAGCGGGTTTTCGAGATCGCGCTCGCCGGTGTAGCGATTGTTGCCGAGCCACTCGGCCTCCTTGCCCCAGTAAATATCCTCCTCCGGCTCCCAGATGTCCACGCGCCCGCCGCCGAAGCCGAAGGTTTTGAAGCCCATCGACTCAAGCGCGCAGTTGCCCGCGAGAATCATGAGGTCGGCCCAGGAGATTTTACGTCCATACTTCTGCTTGATCGGCCAGAGCAGTCGCCGCGCCTTGTCGAGGTTTGCGTTGTCGGGCCAACTGTTGAGCGGGGCGAAACGCTGGTTGCCCGTGCCGCCGCCGCCGCGTCCGTCGCTGGTGCGGTAGGTGCCCGCGCTGTGCCACGCCATGCGGATGAAAAGCCCGCCGTAATGCCCGTAGTCTGCGGGCCACCACTCCTGCGAATCGGTCATCAGCGCGTAGAGGTCTCGCTTCACGGCCGCGAGGTCGAGCGTTTTGAACTCCTCGGCGTAGTTGAACTCCGGCCCCATCGGATTGCTCAGCGGGGAGTGCTGATGAAGCATGTCGAGATTCAACTGGTTCGGCCACCAGTCACGGATCGACCGCCCGCCGCCCGTGGTGGAGTGGCCAGCGGTTCTGCCCGTTACCGGGCATTTGCTCTGTTCGCTCATGATGTTGCTCCTGCGCTCTTGATGTGGATGTTCTGAACCTGCTTTTTTTAAACAACCTCTTTGAAATTCCGGTTCGCGATGCGATGCGGATTTTTATCCGATTATCGCAAATCGGAATGATTATTAATTAGAGACTAAAAAAATATCCGCTCATTTCCAGCGGATTTCAGCTTTTTGACCGGCAATCGGCGCAGGTTCCGAAAAAATCTATCCGGTGCGACTCGATATCGAAATTGGTTGAATTACTGATGATATAGTTGATTTCGGGAAAGAAGCGCTCCTCGAAATCGATGATCTTGCCGCACTTGTTGCAGATGAGATGGTAGTGCGGCGCGGTTTTTGCCTCGAAGCGGTCGAAGGTGCTGCCGGAATCGATTTTTCGGACGAGGCCCTGCTCGATCAGGATCGCCAGGTTCCGGTACACCGTTCCGAGGCTGAGGCTTGGGAATTCCGCTTTCAGCCGGTCGTAGAGCCAGGTCGCCGTCGGATGGCTTTCGGTGGCGCGAAGGATCGCCAGAAGTCGCGCTCTCTGACGGCTTTGCCGATACTGTTTCACTGTCTGTTCCTGTTTCATCCCCGAATACGTTTTGCATTTCAACATTCAGGACGGGCACAAGACCCGCCCCTACACGTCATGCCTCTTTCCCCTCCCGCGCCCGCAGCCACAGTCCTCCCAGCATCACAATCAGATTCACCGCGCCGACGATGAGGAAGGGGGCTTTAGGACTCATGCCGTCGAAGAGGCGGCCTCCGGTGGTGGTGATGAAGAGGATGCCGATGGCGCCGCTGATGTTGAAGGCGCCGATGACCGAACCGCGAGCCTCCTTCGGGGCCTCCTGGCCGATGAGCGATTGCGAGCCGAGGAAGGCGCTGATCTGGCCGATGCCGAGCAACACGAAGAAGATGAGCGACCACGGGTCGAGCGGGTTGCCGATGAGGCCGAGCGAGAGGTAGCCCACGGCGGCGAGGCCCATGCAGAAGGCGAGCGCCGTGACGCGGTTCCAGCGGTCGATGAAGATACCGATAACCGGTGCCCATAAGAGCGCGGCGGCCTGCGAGATGATGAAGATGAAGGTGCCTTTCTTGACCGCCGCCGCCGGTTCCAAGCCCATCGCGATGCCGGTGGTCATGCCCCAGAGCGGCACGAAGGTGCCGATGATCGACTGGTCGCCGCGAGCCACGAAGGCCGCCGCGTAAGAGAGCAGAATCCTCGGGTTGCGGGCGTGGCGGAATCCGCTGGTGAGCAGCTCTCTAATCGGCAGCCGCTCCTCGTGCCGCACCGGCGTACCGCCTTTGAGGCCGATTGCGAGGATGATCGCCGTGACGAGCGCCGTTGACGCGACCGCCGCGTGCGCCCAGAATCCGGCCTCCGTGCCGCTGAACCCTTTCGCCACAAGTGTTTTGGGCAGACCGCCGAAGAACTGGTTCAACATCACGATGCCGAGGCCGTTCAGGAATCCGACAATCGCAATGAGCTTGCCCCGCGAGCGCTCTCTCGGGTAATCGACCATCACGGTGGCCAGTCCGCTCGTTACGGCTACCACGCCGACGGCGTAGATCATGCGGCAGGCGGTGAGCTGCGCGACGTTCGTCGCGAGCGGGTAGCAGAGGTAGGCGAGGGCGAGAATGACGAAACCCACGGCGTAAACCGGCTTCCTGCCGATGCGATCCATGATCGCGCCGGTCGGCCCGAAGAAGAGCAGTGTCACGATCTCCGTCCAGAAAACCAGGTCGCCGCTGAGCGTCCCCTGCTCCGACACCGGAATTTTGAGATGCTCGTTCATCAGGTATGCCTGACCAATCGAAACGAAAGTGATCATGCCAATCGAAAAGAAGGAGGCCACCAGAAACGTCCATGCATGGCGCGGAAGCACCGAATCCGCCAGCTCGATGTGCATGATTTTTGAAGCAGGAGTGGTATCGGTCATCGGGAAGTGATTGCTGTGGATAGGATTAAAAAAGCTGTTATCAAATCAACGAATTTACGGCGATTCAGTGTCGGATGATGCGGTAATCTGTAGAATTGGAGGGCGAACACGCAGCTTGTGCCCTGCCGATTATCGGTTCATATCCGTCCATCGTTGCATTGCCTGCATCAGCTCGTGGACGGGCAGGCGTTCGATATCTCGATCCGAATAGCCGTTGTTTTTCAGATCGGAGTAATTGCAAGTCATGAAGTCGTTGAAATTACCCCAGAGATTCGATGGGCCGGGTAATCTGATGCCTGCTTCCGCCGTCAGCCAGTTTCGGACGACATAGAGTACCTCTTCCGGTTGATTGTTGTGCGCGGCGATGTCGGAGCCTGATATATCGGAGATTGCTGCACGATAACGATAATGATCCGCTTCAAGAATCAGACATTTTTTGCCTTTCCATCGATCACCCTTGAACAGGCGGCATCCGACATCGAGACCGAGTTCAAACGGCATGTTCATTCTGAAAAATTGCTCACTCTCTGTCGATTTGATCCGTGAAAGATCATGGATGGCAAAACGGCTCTCCTGAATCAGCGTCACTATTTTTTCAAGCCGGGCTTTACCGGAGTCGAGGTTCTCAAGTGCGATTCGGGGTTGCAATCCTGAGTAGAAAACGGTGAAGAGTAAAGGCCTGAGCAGAGGATAATCGTGCTCGTCGAACGGGCAGTTGATGAACACGCTTGTGTCGAAAGGGGTTTCGGCCAAGATCGTGGAGTTTTCTATTTATGGACTTTTGCCGGACGAGAATCAGAACTGTAACTGTCTTTGTGGCTTACGGTACCATCGTTCCGGTGGATATAGAGATCGACATGCTCTTTGCGGGCCAGCTCTCTTGCGTAAGCGATGGCGTCTTCTTGCAGCTCAAACGTTCTGGTGGCTCGGCTTGCGCCCGACTTTCTGACGCTCCATCCTTTGTTCAGGCTTGAGATGACGTGTCGACTTTGCTCATTCATCGTTGCTCCATTGAAACGTTGACTCGATTCATTAAAAAGAATATAGGCATTGCGACATAAATCAGGAACAATTCTCACCCCCCGCACGGTTGCAACTGGCCGTCCTGCATGTGGAGGCAGCGGTCGGCGGTTGCGGCGAACTCTTCGTTGTGGGTGACGATGACGAACGAGGTCTGGCGCTCCTTGCTGAGCGAGGCGATCAGTTCGTAGAGCATCCGGCTGTTGCGGCTGTCGAGGTTGCCGCTCGGCTCGTCGGCGAGCACGAGCTTCGGGCTGTTCATGAGCGCCCGCGCGATGGCGACGCGCTGCTGCTCACCGCCCGACAACTCGGACGGAAGATGGTCGAATCGCGCTTTCAGGCCGAGCTTTTCGAGCAGCACGGCGGCCCGCTCCTTGGCGGGCTTGAGCTTGCCGGTGCCGATGAATTCGGCCATCGCGACGTTTTCGAGCGCCGTGAAGTCCGAGAGCAGGTGGTGGAACTGAAAGACGAAGCCGATCTTGCGGTTGCGGAAGGCGGCCAGCTCTTTTTTCGACAAGAGGCACCGGTTGCCCTGAAAGACCGGTGCGCCGTCGAAACGCAGCTCGCCTTCGTCGGGCGCGTCGAGCGTGCCAAGCAGGTTGAGCAGCGTGGTCTTGCCGCTGCCGGAGGCGCCGATGACCGTCACCATCTCGCCCGGCGCGACCGAGAGATCGATGCCGTCGAGAATGCGCAACGGCGGCTGGCCCGGAAGGGCGTACGATTTGACGAGCTTGCGGGCTTCGAGCATCAGGCGGGCCTCACCTGTCCCTGGCCGGTGACGAGCCACTTGTAGCTGCACAGCTCCTTGAGCGCCATCGGGCCGCGTGCGTGCAGCTTTTGCGTGCTGATGCCGATCTCCGCGCCGAGGCCGAACTGCGCTCCGTCGGTAAACGCCGTCGAAGTATTTGCGTAGACAGCCGCCGCGTCCACGCGCTTCATGAAGGCGTCGATCGTCGCCTGGTCAGAGGAGATAATCGCCTCGCTGTGTTTCGAGCTGTGGCGGGCGATGTGGTCGAGCGCCTCTTCGAGATTGCCAACGGTTTTGATTGACATCTTCAGCGACAGGAACTCCGTGCCGAAGTGCTCGGGGGTGGCCATTTCGAGCAGCTCGTCGGGATAGCGCCCAAGCAGCTTGTAATACGCCGGTTCATCGGCGTAAATCTGCACCATCTTCTCTTCGAGCAGCTCGACCAGCACCGGCAGGTCGTCGATGCGGCTTTCGTGCACGATGAGCGTATCGAGCGCGTTGCAGACGCTCGGGCGGCGGGTCTTGGCGTTGAAAATGATGTCGCGTCCCATCGACAGGTCGCCGCTCTCGTCGAAGTAGGTGTGCACAATGCCCGCGCCGGTTTCGATCACCGGCACTGTCGAGTGCTTGCGGGCAAAGTCGATCAGCGCTTGGCTGCCGCGCGGAATGATGACGTCGATGTAACCCACCGCGTTGAGCAGAATGTGCGCCGCCTCACGTTCGGCGGGCAACAGGTAGATCATGTCGGCGTCAAGGCCGCGGTCGCGAATCACCGACTGAATCAGCTCCACGATGGCGATGTTCGAGAACGCCGCGTCGCTGCCGCCTTTCAGCACGGTAGCGTTGCCCGATTTCAGGCAGAGCGCGAAGACGTCGAAAGTGACGTTAGGACGCGACTCGTAGATGATGCCGACGACGCCGAGTGGCACCGACACCTTTTTCAGCTCCAGCCCGTTCGGCAGCGTGCGCTCTTCGAGCACGCGATTCAGCGGCGAGGGCAGTGCGGCGACGTTGCGCAGGTCGGCGGCGATGGCCTTCAGCCGCGACTCGTTCAGGAGCAGCCGGTCGTAGCGAGGATCGGCGGCGTCCATGCGTTCGAGGTCCTTGCGATTGGCTTCGAGGATCGCCTCGGCGGCAGCCGGGATGCGCTCGGCCAGATCGACGAGCAGAGCGTTGATGGCTTCCGTATCGAGGGTGACGATCTTGCGGCTGGCGTTCTGTACGGCCTGGAGTTGTTTGACGATAAGTTCGTGTTCGGTCATGGGCGCTGCTCCTTGAAAGGGAATTGGTGTATGATCTCTGACGCAAAAGATAGTCAATATCCGCGAACTGGCGCAATCTCGCCTACCGCTGAATGCGCTTTCGGGATGCAAGGCGCGTCCGGCTCGCCTTATATTGTTATTATGTGTTGCATCTGCAACACGAATGCTGTGAGGCAGGCACGAAGATGATGGCGCTTTTTTTGAATTGACCGCTAACCGATTATTTGAAATGGTGATATGACGACATCGAACGAAAACAACCACCATGCGGCGGAAAGGTCGCGGATGCTGCTGACGCAGATTGCGCCCAATTTTCTCGATCCGAAGCATGAGTGGCAGCGGGTTTTCGCCGAGCTGTGGGGCACCTTTCTGCTGGTGCTTGTGGCGGTCGGCGGCCCGGCTGTTGCGGCCAGCACCGGCAATCATGCGGCTGACTTTCTTTTGCCCGTCGCGCCCGGCGTGATGGTGATGGCCATCATCTACTTCATGGGTACGGTGAGCGGCGCGCATCTCAATCCCGCAGTGACGATCGCTTTCGCTATTCGCCGCAACTTCCCCTGGATTCGCGTGCCCGGCTACATCCTCGCCCAGATCGCCGGAGGCGGGCTGGCCGCGCTTTTTCTCGGCGCGATGTTCGGCAACGGCGCGGTCGCGGCGGGCATGACTCTTCCCGGCCACGGGATGACGTCACCGCAAGCGCTTGTCATGGAGATCGCGCTGACCGCAGCCCTGGTCAACATTATCCTCGGCACCTCTTCGGGCGCGCGTAACATCGGCCCGAACGGCGCGATTGCCGTCGGCGGCTTCGTCGCCATGACGGGCCTCTGGGCCGGGCCGGTCAGCGGCGCATCGATGAATCCGGTACGCTCGCTCGCGCCTGCCCTCGTCTGCGGTGACATAGCGTTAGCCTGGATCTATGTCGCCGGTCCGCTTGCCGGGGCGCTGATCGGCGTCTTCTTCGAGTGGATTCTCAAAGGCCCGCCCACCACCGCCGGCACCATCGCCGCCCAGGGTACGCTTGATATCGACGACAGGGAGGAGTAGCTTGACCGTTCATTTTTTTTTAGATTACGGCAGCACTTTATCAACCCTAAGTTACTTGTTCTCATGGCTTTGATGGATCCGGCGAGCTGGATGTTCGTCCTTGTCGTCAGCATCGTTTGCTCGATTGCGTGCGCGATTATCTCGATGAAGAAGGGGTACCGCGGCTCCCAGGTGTTCGCCTGGTTTTCGGCAGGCTTTGTCTTCAGCGTTTTCGCCCTGATCGCCATCATCCTCGCTCCACACCACCACGAGCAGTGAGCAGGGCAGGGGAGCGCTGCGCCGAAAAAAAAGAGGTTGCGCCGTCATTCCATCCGTGACAGCATCTGCCGTGATATTTCCGTCATCTCGTGCTTGTTAACGCTTCCTCAATTCTTCCGTGCCGTTTTTGTTTCGAGATCGTTGATTCTGCCCATCAAACCTTGTATCTGCGAATTCTGATGAAGAACGATGTTGCGGAGTTGATCGACATCGTTTGACGAATCGAACGAGGGGCGTTTTTTCGGAGCCTTGCCGAGCGCAATCCTCATGTCGGCCCTTTCCATCACTTCGCTTCCCGAAAGTGTGGCACCGGCATTGAACAGCATGCACTTGCTCGTGTAATGGTTTACCCCGTGGCAATGGCGACTTTTCCGATGAACGTTTCCCCGCCAACGCCAATCTGCGTCGAACACGATTCGATGAACGTCCCAGCCTGGATGCCGCTCAGCGCTGCCGACATCGCGTCGACGTGGTCGAGACTCCAGCCCGGCGACCCTCTCGTTGGTCTCGTACAACTGGCTGCCGTTGACCGCGTCCCGGCTGTTGCCAGACCCGCGCCTGACACGCCGATCGTGCTCCCAGCCACGGCGAACGACTGCGCCGTCACCAAGCCGCTGAACTCAGGAGCATCGGCGAACTGCACCTGCATTGTGTTGGTTGCGACATCGCATAGGTCTGGAGGTTGATCGTGCTGTACGCGCCCGCAGTCGCCTCACCGGAATTGTTCAGGCCGGTCGCCTTCTGCGTGGTCGAAGCGTTCACCCTCAGCGTCGAGCCGAGGTTGCGATGGATGGCGTTGCCTGCCGCATCGGTAAAGTTGAGGCCAGATCGCGTCAGGTTGGTTGACGCCTGTTGAAGCTGGCCACCGTTGACGGTCTCTTTGCTGCCCGAGGCGATAATGCCATCGGCGACATTGGCGATCTTCCGGCTACCGGCTCGACACCACCTTTGGCATCGTTTTGTGGAGGTGGTCGTAATCAGTCAGCATCCGCCACACCACCGGCGGCTCGGCCTCGATGAACACGCTGCCGCTCGCCCCGATGACCCCATCCGGCAGCCAGTCGAGATCGATAATAATCTCGCCCTGCATAACCCGCGAGCGCTTTTCCGGAGTGATTGTCATGGCTGAAGAGGTTAGGTTGTCGAGATTTGAACGACGCCGCAGGTCGTGAAGGCGTTACGTTATCAAAAGCAGATTCTGAAAAGCGTTTCAGGGAAAGCCGTTACTGCGATGCTGTATTCGTCGAAAGTGCTTCATATGGCTTTTTGCTGATCGATTACTACATTAGTCTATTAACAAGCGAGCCTTGCGGAGTCGTTTTTTTTTCTTGGAAACGATAGTAACATCGTTTGAATTCAAATACAGGGAACCGGGTATGTCGATCATGCTGGAAGGGAACTGGAAGCGCGGACTTGCGTTCGATGTTCATACGCTGAGCAGCGCATATCTGGGTGTCAATGAGTTTGGGTATGATCAGCGGGAAAGCACGCGCAGTGAAATCGGAGAACTTCTCTACCAGTTGAAATATCATGCCGATGCGCAAAAGGTTCGTGAAATTGTGAGGTTGCTCGACAAGATCAAGGGTATAGAAACGATGGATTATTTGATTCCTGTTCCCTCGACAAACCAGCATCGCCGGGTTCAGCCAGTCGTTGAAATTGCTCGCGCACTTGGCGAAGAGCGTGGCGTTGCGGTGCTTGAAGGTGTTTTATGCAAACGAGCTGGTGGCGTTGAGCTGAAAAACGTGACAGAGCTGGACGAACGTGAAGCTGTGCTGCAAGACAAGCTGTATCTTGATAATTTCAAACAGCTTGAAGGGAAGAATGTGATGCTGATCGACGATCTGTACAGGTCTGGAGCAACTCTGCGGGTGGCAACGGAACTCTTGTATCGACAGGCTTGCGTAAAGGATGTTTTTGTGTTGACTATGACAAAGACAAGGAGCAAAAGATGACTTCAGTGTTTGTAGCGGGTTCTCGAAAAATTGGACGACTGAACGATCAGGTTCGGGAGCGTTTGGGAAATGTCATGGCCAGTTCTTACCGGGTTCTCGTTGGCGATGCTAATGGAGCAGACAAGGCTGTGCAGGCTTTTCTTTCCGAACGGCAATACAAGAATGTCGTTGTTTTTTGTTTTGGAGCCACGTGTCGGAACAATGTGGGGGCATGGCCAACGCGCAATGTCGATGTGCCGTCTGGCACGACCGGCAGAGCATTTTATACCTTCAAAGATATTGAAATGGCCGAGAATGCTGATTATGGCTTGATGCTTTGGGATGGAAAAAGCGCTGGCACCCTGAACAATGTTCTGGAGCTGGTGAAGCGAGAGAAGAAAGTGCTGGTATATTTTTCTCCAAAAGGCATATTTTTCTCTGTCTCTTCTCTTAGCGATATAGATGTTTTGTTGTCTCATTGCAGCCCGGATGACAGAGAGGAGATCGGAAAGAAAATTGGCTTGAAAAGCCGTATACATGAGATTGCGCAGGCGAGCCAATGCGCGATTGGGTTTTGACGTTTATTTGCGTCGGAGGAGGATGTTGCGTGTTGGCTTTTTAGTAATATTTCTTATACAAGACAATGACTCAGAAAAAAGTATTGGTGCTTGGCGCAGGTGCTAGCCTTGCTATGGGATACCCTATTGGAAACGATCTTAGAAATTATATAATTACATCAGACGCTGATTTTCATAATTCAGGAAAAAAAATTTACAATTTATTCTCTTTCAAAGAGAATGAAAGAGAATTTTTTCTGGAATTCAGGAAGTCACAAATGTCATCTATTGATGCCTTTTTGGCAAGACGTCCTGAATTTTCTGAAATAGGAAAAAAGGTGATAGCTGTCGTGCTTTTATCTCGTGAGATGCCTAATTATCTTCATGCAAATACGCATGAAGATAATTGGTACTTTCATTTCTTTAACAAGATTGCTGCAAATTCATGGGATGATCTGGATTTTTCAAAATACTCAGTATTAACTTTTAATTACGATCGTTCACTCGAGCACTATTTATTATCAGCGATTTGCTCGTCCTATGGAAAAACAGAAAATGAAGCCTTGGAAAAGCTATCAACTCTAAAAATTTTACACATTTATGGATCAGTAGGATCAACATTACCAAACCAGGAAGATTATTATCAATACTTACCAACTATTCCGCCACAAAGAATTGAGGCGGCAGCAAAATGTTTACGTGTTATACCAGAGGGCAGAAATGATGATCCGAGTATCGAAGAGGCAAAAATAATTCTGGAAGAAGCCTCACAAGTGTGTTTTCTTGGTTTTGGGTTTGATGAGACTAATATAAATCGACTGGCTCCAGAAAGAACGCTACAAAAGACTCAAATTTTTGCCACTTGCTATGGCATGACAACTGCTGAAGCAAGACGAGCCGCTTATAATCTTAAAATACCAGATTACCTCCTAAGGAAAAACTCTGAATTTCCCAAAGGATTTATGCATGCAAATTGTATAACCATTTTGAGAGAGACATTATTTCTTGATTAAAGTATGTTTTTCTTTTTATATGCAAATATTGCGTGACAATTGCTTAGTAGCTATTTCATATGATTTGTCACATTTTACAAAATCGACATAATCCGACAACTCTCCCCCCGATTTTCGTACTTTTCAACCATAGTATGTTGATCTAACTTGTGTTACAAAATCATCAAAATCGGGATTTCCTGTCATAATACATTCGGCAGCCGTCCTTACATCCGATCACTAAGATTCTGTTTACGAGGAAATAATGGAATCAATATTTCCTCATTGCGAGCAAAATCGTATACGAATTGTAATATTCTGATTTATCCTCGATTCATCAATCCTCCGCATTCACCGGTTCGGCGTGGACGATGATTCTTGAGGTTTCGGGAATATCTCGATAGATCAGACCTTCGAGGCGGCTGGTGAGGGTGTGGGCGTTAGCCAGAACGGTGTTGTCGTCGAAACTGCAATGGAGCGTGATGCAGAGTTTGTTGTGTTCCGAAACATGAATATTCACGTCGTGGACGTCGTGAATGCCGGAGATGGTTCCGGCTGCCTGACGGATCACGGCGGTGATTTGCGCTTCTTTGCCGGGCTCGATTGGGCGCGCGTGACGCTCTTCGTTATTGAGCGGGTCGAGATGGATGCAGATGTCGATCTGCCCGTTGAACTCCCGGTGCAGCTCCTTTTCGAGCGCCGATACTGCGTCGTGTGCCTCCCGGATGGTCAGGCCGCTGTCAACCTCGACGTCGAAGGTGATCTGCTTCTTGTCGCCCGCGAGCGAGGTGACGATGTTGTGAGCGTGCAGGTTGTGATTCAGGCCGACCGAATGAATCCGTTCGGTGACGGTTTCGCTGTCGAGCACAACCGGGCGCGCGTTGACGGCGATGTCGCTGTCGGGAATCTCCGCTTTCAGACGCTCTTCGACTCCGGCGCAGATCGCCAGAACCTTCTCCTGCGGCAGGGTGCGGCTGACCGAGATGGTGAGATCGATGAAGACAAACGGCCCGGCAGGCTTGATCCTCATCTTGTGGATGGCGATGACTCCGGGCGAGTTCATGACGATCGCTTCGATCTGCTCGGCAAGTCCCTCCGGCGCGGCGTCAACCAGCACGTCGATGGTTTTTCGCCCAAGTTCCCACGCGGCTTTAGCGACCAGCACCGCCACGAGCATACCCGCGACGGCGTCGGCCCATTGAATGCCGAGCGCGACGAATCCCAGTCCTGCGAGCACCACCGCCGAGGAGACAATGTCTGACGTGAAGTGCAGCGCATCGGCTTCGAGCGCCTGGCTTTTGGTTTCCTTCGCCACCTTTCTCAGCGCGATCGAGCGCGAAATATCGACCAGGATCGAAATCACGATGACCGCAATGGCGTACCACGTCACCTCGATCTCCGCCGTGCCAGACATGAGCCGCGCCACAGCTTCATAAATGATCCAGATAGAGGTGAGAATCAAAAGGCCAGTCTCGATGAGGGCGCTGACGCTTTCGATTTTGGTGTGACCGTAGTGGTGCTTCTCGTCCGCAGGCTTGTCGCTGATTCTGACGGCGAACCAGGTGAGCGCCGCCGCGCCGAAATCCATCGCCGAGTGCGCGGCCTCGGAGAGAATACCGATACTGCCGGTCATGAGGCCGACCACGATTTTCATGGCGGTCAACAGCAGGCTCGCCGTGACGGAACTGAGGGCGACACTCTGCTTTTTCTCTTCGTGGTTGCTCATCGGGCTGAAAGTGTTGATGTTCGTGCTATGCTGACCAAACATAACGATTTGCCGGAATATGGCAATCTTCGTTTCCTGTGAATTTAACCCGCGATTGGCGAGGTTCAGCACACCCGGTACTGACCGTTCGCCAGCTTCTGGCAGAACAAGTCAATCGATTCGAGTTCGCCGTCGATGATGCTGTTGGCGTGCTTGCCGATCTCCGCCATGTCAGCTCCCGGCTCGGGCGTGATGCGGGCCGAGGCGATCAGCGGTTGATCGATGGGGCGTCCGATCTGACTGCACAGGAACACCGTCGCTTCCCGCACTCCGGCGATTTCTCGATGGATTCGGGAGGCGATTTCGTGGCTCAGGATGTTGTAGATTTTGCCGACGTGATTGACCGGATTCTTGCCGGCGGCGGCTTCGGTGGTCTGCGGGCGTCCGAAAGCGATGAGGCCGTTGACGCGGTTGCCGCGCCCCACCTGCCCGCCGTCGCCCCCCTCTGCCGAGGTGCCAAGCACCGTGAGATAGAGGCCATTTTCGCCGCGCGATGGATCGTCGAGCGTGTTGATGTCGAGTTCAACCGAATCAAACGAGCCGTTCCGGCTGTCGATGAAGCTCTGCAACTCCTCGCGCATGGCGGCTTTGCGCTCGAAATAGTGCTGCGGGTTCGAGACAAAGCGATCAACAAACGCAATCGCCACAGTCAGTTGCAGCTTCCGGCCGTTGCGGCAGCCCATGATTTTGATGTCCTCGCCCGCTTCGGGAAATCGCGCTTTCAGGTCGGGTGAGTTGAGGAACTGCTCGACGGCGAGTACGATGCGTTCGGTGTCGCTGAAGGGCGCGTAGCCGACGCCGACCGAGGTGTCGTTCGCGCCGATCACCTTCCGGGCGAAGGCGTCGGTCAGCTCCGGCGAGCCGGGCTTGATCTCGTTCTGGAAGATGAGGTGCGCATCGGGATCGACGAATCGCAGGTTCTCGCTGATCCAGCGCTTCGCGGCGGCTTCAGCGATTTCACCCACCGGCACGAGCACGCCGTTGCAGGAGTAAGTGGCGCGGTCGCCGAAAATCAGCTTCATCGGTTCGAGAATCATGCCTCCACCGGTTTTCGGAAGGCTCCGCCCAGCAACGAGCAGCCCCTTGTCGATATTGTGGTGGCAGATGTGGCCAAATCTGCTCTGGTACTCGCGGCAGAGGTCGACAGAGACCGCCTCCATGATCGAATCGCAAATCGTGTCGGGGTGGCCGATGCCCTTGCGCTCGACCAGCTCGAACGGCTGCTCGTCCATCGGAAAGGCGTCGCTCCGTTCAATCGTGATATTTCGCGGAATGTTCATAACTATCGGGCTTTTCAAACGCATCTTTTCGTGAGTATATGCAACAGGACAATTATTACTCCGGCAATTAATACTCAATCAATTGCCCCGGACTTCAGTCCGGGGTATGTGAATAAAGCAAAATACATAAAGGGCTTCAGCCCATTAAACGCTGGTCGCTTCTGTACCCCTGGCTTAAAAGCCGGGGCAATTGTTATGGATATATCTCCAGCCCATGATGTAGTTCCGGCTTGACAAAAATCGACAATGCAAGGCAAAACTGCGGTTCGCCGCCGGTCAGGACTCCTTTTTCTGCGCTTCGGCGGGCGATTCCTCGATTTTGCTGGCGAGCACCTTGTCGATGCGCTGGCTGTCCATATCGACCACTTCGAGACGCCAGTTCTCCCAGAAGGTGATGTCGCCGGTCTGCGGCATCCGTCCGAGCAGCCACATGATCATGCCGCTGAGCGTATGGTAGACCCCCTTCTCCTCTTCAGGCACGCAGCGCAAATCGAGCGTGTCCTTCAACTCCGGCACCGGAATCAGGCCGTCGAGCAGCCACGAACCATCCTCGCGCTGCACCGCCCACGAGTCTTCGAGGTTGCGCGGCACGAACTCGCCCGTGACCGCTTCGAGCATGTCCTGCAAGGTGACGAGGCCCTGGATCTCGCCGTACTCGTCCACCACGAACACCATCTGCGTGCCGGAGGTTCTGAAGTGGTCGAGCAGCTCCATGCCGGTCAGCGTTTCGGGCACATAGACGCAGGGCTGAAGGTGATCGCCGAGGTTGGTAACGCCGCCCTTGATCGTCTGGGCGAGCAGCTGTTTGGCATTGACCACGCCGAGCAGCGACTGCAAGCCATTGTGGCAGACCGGAAAGCGCGAATGCTCCGACTCGCCGACACGCTGCATGTTCTCTTCGACCGGGAGCGCCGTGTCGAGGTAGACGATGTCCGCGCGCGGCACCATCAGCGAGCCGAGCTGCCGGTCGTCGAGGCGGAAGACGTTGCGCACCATCTCGTGCTCCTGCTGCTCAATGATGCCCGCCTCCGAACCCTCTTCGAGCAGCGCGTGAATCTCCTCCTCGGTGACGCTCGGTTGCGCCTGCTCGTGCCTGCCCATCATGCGCAGGATGGCGTCGGTCGAAGCCGACAGCAGGCGCACGAAGGGGCGAGTCGAGGTGGCGAGAATCTGCATCGGGCGTGCGACGATGCGGGCGATCCCCTCCGGGTCGCCTTGCCCGATCCGCTTGGGCACCAGCTCGCCGATGACGATGGTGATGTAAGTGATAAAAACGACGACAAGCACCGTTGACGCGATGTCGCTCGCTTTCGCGCTCATGCCGTATGATTCGAGTGTATTTGACAGAATGGGGGTGAAGGTCGATTCGCCGATGATGCCGTTGAGCACGCCGATGACCGTCAGTCCGATCTGGACGGTCGATAGAAAGCGCGTCGGCTCATGGCCAAGCTTGATAGCCGCCGCCGCCGCCTTGTCGCCATCCTCGGCAAGCCGGATGAGGCGCGAACGCTTCGCGGTGATCAGCGCCATCTCCGACATGGCGAAAAGGCCGTTCAGGAGAATGAGAAGAAAAAAAAGAATCAGGATTTCCATAAATATGTGTCAGTTCCGCAAACCGTACCCGCTCAAGGAGACAGATACGCATAATCAATAATACGTTATCAACAGCAGATATTAAAAAAGGGTTTCAGAGGGGGGCTTTGGAGCGAGCAAACCTGCCGCCTGCGTTCGGTAATCGACGAAGTCGAGCCACGGCATTATGGCTTGAAGACCGTGAATGTTCGTGACAGGGCAGAAGGTTAAAAGCGTAAAAAAAGAAGCTCCCCCGAAGATTTCAAGAAAAGGAAGGGGGCTGATATCGAAACACGACAACGAAGGAGCTGTAAATTAAACTACTGCGATATGAGAATAATTTCGTCACATCAGGGATTTAAGACGTAAATTTTAGCATCTTCATCATCTCACAGGTCGCCGCGCTCTGCTGGGTGCCGGTCATCGGCATCTTCATCGACCGCTGGAACCGCGTCACGGCGCTCACCTTCTGCATGGGTCTGGCCGCCGTGGGCTACCTCTCGCTGGCGCTGATCGGCAACCAGCTCGACCCGTGGTCGCTCATCGGCCAGGAAGCGCCGAAGGAGGCGCGAGGCTCGGTCATCGGAGCTTTCAACATCAGCGGAGCCATCGGCATCCTCTTCTTCATCACCACCGAGGCCCCCTTTTCGACGGCATGAGCCCCAAAGCCCCCTTCATCATCGTCGGCGCGGTGAATCTGCTGGTGATGCCGGGAGGATTGTGGCTGAGAGCGCGGGACGGGAAGACGGGGCGAGATGTTTCCGGTGATCGGTTTTGACGATTTCACTGTTTTTGCATAACATGAATCGCAAGGGGATATGGAAAAAGAAAAGGCAGACCAGATGATCGGAATCCGCATTCCGAAAAGCGTTTGCCAACGATTTGACATCCTGGCTAAAAGAACGGGGCGAAGCAAGACCTATTACATCCGTGAGGCCATCATGGAGCATCTCGATGATCTTGAAGATATTTATCTGGCCGAACAGGTGCTTGAACGTGTCAGGTGTGGCGAGGAGCCGGTGTCAGGCATAGACGAAGTGGAGAAACGTCTTGAGCTGGAAGATTGAGATTACAGCGTCGGCAGAAAAAGAGCTTGCCAAACTGGACAAGAACAACGCGAGTACTGCTGACCGTCATCGCCCGCGAAACAGAAGCTGTCAGCCGGGCGTTATTTGTGGGGGAACGTGACATTTTCAGGAACGCCCCCAATCCTTAAAGGAGATTAACTATGACAACAAAAGAGAAAATTATTCAGGTTGCTGAAACGCTTCCTGCTGACGCAACAATCGAGGAGGCTATGGAGCGGCTTCTTTTTCTGGCAAAAGTTGAAAAAGGACTCCAGCAGGCGGATAACGGAGAGACTGTCTCGCACATGGAGGTCAGAGAGAGGATGTCCAAATGGCTGAAGTAAGGTGGACGCCACAGGCTGCTGATGATCTGGAAGCGATTACAACTTTCATTGCCAAGGATTCCGCCTCTTATGCAACGCTTTTTGCAATGGATTCACTGGCGGCTGTAGAACGGTTATCAGAGTTTCCTTATTCCGGCAGGATCGTACCGGAAGTGAATGACCCTGCCGTTCGGGAAATTCTGTTCGGAAACTATCACATTGTATACCGGGTAAATGAAAATCTGGTAGAACTTCTGACGATGTACCACGGAGCCCGATTACTTGATCCATCAGGTCTGATCGGTGACGCAGATTGTGATTCCAATTTGCAATCATAATGATTGTGCTGTCCAGGCTGAAACCAGACACCGGGTAAGTCATTGTCATGCTGATCCCGAAAACAGCTCCGCCGATATGCACTGAAGCGATTTTTTTCAGTACATTTTTTATTCCTGAAAATATTCCAATCGCAGCACGTCAACCCAGGAGGATCGGACGATGAGCAAACCGGAACACTCGGCGAGAGTGCTGCTGACTGTCATCGCCCGCGAAGCCGAAGCCTTCAGCTGAGCGTTGGCGGATTGAGTAGGCAGTTTGATTTCTTTTTCTAAAATCAATTTTCCAGTTGAATTATATCCTTTTTTAAGATATATGCACATTCATCATCTTGAACTATAGCACAATAATCATCTTTTTGGCTATAAAAGGGATGGCCGTACAGCACTTCATCTTTTTGAGCTTTTCTTATTATCTCAACATCTTGGGAGCTTGGATAAACTATTATATCTGAGTCATTGATTACCTGGTATGCTGTTTTTGCTCTTGAATAACCATTACTGATTTTCGGCAAACTTTGAAGCCGCAAGGCTGAATCTATTACAAATCTTAAACAAAACTGTGCATTTTCAAGAGTGCATTCATTATTTAAACTCCTATGAACAGAAATAAATGTATTTATTGCTGACAAGTGTATGGTTGGCGTTATACTTTTAAATAAACTATACTCTGAATAATCAAATCCATACTTCAAAATATCTATTTCTAACTCGTGCTCTGCCAATATCTCTTTTATCTTATTAAGAGCTTTGATTGATTCTTGGGAGCCGATATTGCAAAAATGGCCTATTTTAAAATCTAAGTTTCTCCTGTGGCCGAATAATAATTTGAACGCTTTTGCTGAGGCGATAATGCTGTCTTCATAATTATTTAGTAAAAGCTCATTTTCAGAAGCCTTGAGATAATTATTTATTCTACCGTGCCTTACAAGATTAATAAGTGAAATGGAGTCGAATGATAGCTTGAAAAATTTTGGAATTAATTCACGAAATAGCAACTCTAAATCTCTACTAAACTTTTGCACATCTTTGTTTTGGGGCAGTAAACCAAAGTGCTTGAAATTGACTCTGGCTTTATTTAACTGATTTAACGAACTCCTAAAAGGAATCTTATAATCTTTACTGATGTATTCAGAATTATCAATTTCATTTATGATCACATCAAAAGAAGCCTGCTCTTTAATACTTGCGTGTATTAATTCCGCTATCGCTCTTAAAAATATCTCAACCGCATCTTGAAAATTAAGCAAGGCTATACCATCTGACAATAGAGTGTTTTTGTTTAAATTCTCATTGCCTTGCCAGTATAAATATTTGGCATATACAATTCTGTTTATTAATTCTGGTTCTATCATAGTTCAAGATACTTTTTTAATATGAAAGTAAGTTGGGATCAAGCTTTCACTTAAAAGTTTATACAAAATGATACTATAGTCCCAGCAAGTAGAGAAGCCAGAGCGGAACTCCCACCCTCACAAACCTCATCCCCACCCGTTAAGCGTCAAACCTCTCCGCAATTCCCGCCATATGATCCCCACCGAGCTTTTCCAGCAAAGCATTAGCGAAGCCGGAAGCACCGACGGCTTCTTCTTCACCGTTAGGCGCTCCCGGCAACTTCTCACGCCCCCAAAATCACCCCGCAAATCTGCTCGATCTCATCTTCCTTCAGGTACGGATGCATCGGCAGGGCGAAGACCCTTGCGCTGAAGTCTTCCGTAATCGGGAAGTCGCCCGGTTTGTAGCCGAGGTTTTCGTAGGCTTTCTGGAGGTGCAGCGGGATCGGGTAGTAGATCGCCGAGGGGATTCCGGCTTCCTTTAGCGCGGCCATGAGTTTGGCGCGGTCGTCGGTCGAAGCGGCGAGCACGGAGTATTGCGCCCAGCAGGAGGTGTAGCCTTCCGGGACTTCTGGCACCTCGACGCGGCCCTTGAGGCGGGCGCTGTAGGCGTCGGCGGCTTTCTGGCGCAGGTCGAGTTCTTCGTCGAAGATGGTCAGTTTTTCGAGGATCACCGCCGCCTGGATGGTGTCGAAGCGGCCGTTCAGGCCGATGCGCACGTTGTTGTAGCGGTCTTCGCCGCCGCCGTGCACCCGGACGGAGCGCATCAGCTCGACCAGCTCGTCATCGTCGGTGAAGATCGCCCCACCGTCGCCGTAGCAGCCGAGCGGCTTGGCCGGGAAAAAGGAGGTCGCGCCGACGAGGCCGAAGCTTCCGGCTTTCCTGCCGCCGACCGTGCCGCCGAATCCCTGCGCGGCGTCTTCGAGAATCCAGAGTCCGTGCTCGGCGGCCACCTGTTCGAGGCGGTCGTACTCGGCGGGCAGGCCGAAGAGATCGACCGGAATCAACGCCTTCGGATTCAAGCCTTTGGAGCGAGCTTCCGCGACCGCCGCGCCAACCTTGTCGGGGTCGATGTTGAAGGTGCCGGGCAGCACATCGACGAAGACCGGCGTCGCGCCCGCGAGGCTGATCACCTCGGCGGTGGCCACGAAGGTGAAGGGTGTGGTGAGCACGGCGTCACCGGGGCTAATGCCCTTGGCCATGAGCGGAATCAGGAGCGCGTCGGTGCCCGAAGAGCAGGAGAGGCAATGCCTCGTGCCGACGTAATCGGCGAGCCGCTTCTCGACCTCGACCATTTCGGGGCCCATGACGTACTGGCCGCCGTCGATAATCGACTCGATCCGCTGCATGAGGTTCTCGCGGATACGGTTTTTCTGCGTAACAAGGTCTATGAACTGCATGGATTGGACAGATGAGTGGTTATAGTTAAACGGGTTGCACTAATAATAAGGATTCAGCGCCTCATTCCCGCGACTCCTGGCAGATACCGGTGTATTTTGCCCAAGTGTCGATTTTGCTTACTATTGAGTATAATTCTGGTGACGGAGGCGTTGCAAACGCTGAGACTGTCTCGAAAGGCTTTTATCAATCAGTTTCTCATGATTCAGGCTCTTTGTCATTCTGAACGTAGTGAAGAATCCAGTTTTCAGAGGTCAGCAATAACTTGATAAGTTATAGTGTTTTACGAGACTTTTCTGGATTCTTCGCCCGACTGCGTCGGACTCAGAATGACAGAAGACAATGAACGTAAAATCACAAAAATACGACATGGTTTTTGCCTTTGAGACAATCTCGCTCCCAGAAAAAGCACTTCAAGGGATTTCAAATCAATCGATAATCTTTTCATGAGTTCAATCTACTTCATCGGTATCGGCGGCACGGCAATGGCTTCGGTGGCTGTGGCGCTGTCGCATATGGGCCACGCCGTCACCGGCTCGGATACCCAGCTTTATCCTCCGATGAGCACCTACCTCGAAAGCCATAACATCCGCTACTTCAACGGCTTCTCGGCGGAGAACCTCGAAAGCGCCTCGCCCGACCTGGTCGTGGTGGGCAATGCGATCAGCCGGGGCAATCCTGACCTTGAATATGCGCTTGATCAGCACATGGAGCTGATTTCGATGCCGGAGCTGGTGCGGCGCGAGCTGATTGGCTGCCACACTTCGATCGTGGTGGCTGGCACACACGGCAAGACGACAACCACCTCGCTCGCGGCGTGGCTGCTCGAAGCGGGCGGTCTGTTGCCGGGCTTCCTCATCGGCGGTATTCCCGAGAACTTCGGCGACGGCTGCCGTCCGTCGGGCCTCACCGAGCCGGGCTTCTTCGTGACCGAGGGCGACGAGTACGACTCGGCGTTTTTCGACAAGCGAAGCAAGTTCCTGCTCTACCGTCCTGACATTGCCATCATCAACAACGTCGAGTTCGACCATGCGGACATCTTCGATTCGCTCGACGACATCAAGAAAAGCTTCCGCCTGCTGGTGAACCTCGTGCCGTCCAAAGGGCTGCTGATTGTCAACGCCGACGATCCGGTTGCGATGGAGGTCTCGTCGAAGGCCTTCTGCCAAGTGGAGACCTTTGGCCTGAAGAGCAATGCCGACTGGACGGCGGCGGATATTACGTCGGACGCGGATACTACGTCATTCACGGTTGTGCGCAATGGCGAAGCGCTGGGCCGGGTCAGGGTGCCGCTTTTCGGCAACTACAACGTCATGAATGCGCTGGCGGCGACGGCTGCCGCGATACGCGCCGGGGTGAGCTTCGAGGCGATCACGCGCGGCCTCGGCAGCTTCAGGCGTCCCAAGCACCGCATGGAGCTGGTCGGCGAATATGCGGACGGCGTCACACTCATCGAGGATTTCGCGCACCACCCGACAGCCATCCGCCTCACACTCGGCGCGATTGCGGAGCGCTACCCCGGTCGGCGCATCGTGGCCTGTTTCGAGCCGCGCTCCAACACCACGAGCCGCAACATCTTCCAGCGCGAGCTGTCGGAGTGCTTCGAAGGCGCGGCGGTGGTGGTGCTCGGCAAGGTGAACCGCCCGGAGCGCTACGCCCCGGAGGAGCGGCTCGACGCGGCGCTCCTGTGCCGCGAGCTGGAGGCAAGAGGCAAGCGCGTCTTTGCGGCGGGCAGCGAGGATTACCCGGCAGACATCGCGCGTTTCATCGATTCTGAACGCCAGCCGGGCGACGTCGTCGTGCTCCTGAGTAACGGCAGTTTCAGCGGGTTGAAGGAGCGGCTCACCAAATGTTTTGAAAAAAATTCATGAAAGTTTCACCGGCGATATTCTATTTTTCTATCTTATCGTACTTGTTCGGCGGCAGAAACTGTTTCACGCCGCCGTGGCAATGACCTGGAATTGCGCTGTCATTATTATCAACATATCTGTTAAACCCATAGAGAAAGACCCGTTATGGCGAAAGTAAAAGTTGGCATCAATGGTTTTGGCCGCATTGGCCGCCTGGTTTTCCGACAGGCCGTGGATAACCCCGACATCGAGATCGTCGGCATCAACGACCTGACCGATGTGAAAACCCTTGCCCACCTCCTCAAATACGACACCTCTCACAAGAAATTCAAAGGCGAAGTGAGCATCGAGGGAGACAATCTGATTGTCAACGGCAAGACCATCGCCATCTGCGCGCAGAAAGATCCCGCCCAGCTTCCCTGGGCCTCCCTCGGCGCGAACCTTGTGGTTGAATCGACCGGCATCTTCACCAGCCGCGAAGCCGCGTCGAAGCACATCGCCGCTGGCGCAAAGAAAGTGATCATCTCGGCTCCCGCCAAGGACAAGATCGACGCCACCATCGTGATGGGCGTCAACGACAAGAGCATCACCGGCGCTGAGGAGATCGTCTCCAACGCGAGCTGCACCACCAACTGCCTCGCTCCGATGGCCAAGGTGCTCCACGAGAACTTCGGCATCGTCAAGGGCTTCATGACCACCGTGCACGCCTACACCAACGACCAGAACATCCTCGACCTTCCGCACAAGGATCTGCGCCGTGCGCGTGCTGCCGCCTGCTCGATCATCCCGACCTCGACCGGTGCCGCCAAAGCCATCGGCGAAGTGTTGCCCGAACTGGCTGGCAAGCTCGACGGCTTCGCTATGAGAGTTCCAGTGCCGGACGGCTCGGTGACCGACCTCTCGGTTATCGTTGAAAAAACGGCCACCAAAGAGGCGATCAACGCCGCCATGAAGGCTGCCGCCGAGGGCGAAATGAAGGGCATCCTCGAATACAACGTCGATCCCATCGTGTCGTCGGACATCGTCGGCAACGCCCACTCCTGCATCTTCGATTCGCCGCTCACCATGAGCTCCGGCACCATGGTCAAAATCGTCGGCTGGTACGACAACGAACTCGGCTACGCTACCCGCGTCGTAGACCTGCTCGGCATCTACTCGAAGTTCGTCTGATTCGGGGAGTTACGGCAGAACAGGCATAAACGTCCAGACATTTCCGAGGCAGGGCAGCACTCCCTGCCATCGGAAATGAAGTTTTCCCGTCAAGTTTGATTACATTTTCCAGAGAGCCAAAAGCGCAACGAGAAGCGCCATAGCAATCAAGACATTTTCCATGTGTCTGTGATTTGAGGTTATCCGAAGACGGCAGCTGATTCCTGCCGTCTTTTTTTCGGTTTGACGGAAAACCCGCCCTGAACAACGACTGTATTTTCATCTATCGGGAACAGAATGCCAACGGGTTATTTTGTCCTGTCCTGCTGCCTTGTCCAAATCCATCTGATCCGCATTCAAAGTAATCCCCGCCCTGTGTAATATTTTTCAGTCAGTTGACGGAAAATTTTCATCGTTGCAGCAGCTCGAAATTTGGCAAAAGGGCGTGACCGAACCCTGCGTTTTAATGGTTAATGTCGCGTCCAAGCAAAAAAGCGAACATGGGGTACACGCATGTTGTCAGGCGCAGTGTCTTGAAATTGTGCTGCCGCCGGAAAACCGGAGCATCGCCGAAGTCAGCCGGGAAACCGGCGTCAATGAGCAAACCATCAGGAATTGGATCAGGCAAAGCCAGTCGGGCATTCTGGCTGATGGATCACGAGACAGCACGCCTTGAAGTCTGATGTCCAGGGGAAAATACCAGTTGGTGGTTAAATCTGCCGGAATCGATGATGAGCATCTGGGTGAATTTCTCATGGAGCAAGGTCTGCATTCAGAACATATCACTATTTGGGATCAAGAGTTACGCGACATGATCAACAAGAACAACAACTGGCGGGAACAGGAATACAAAGCCCTCGAAAGGTAGGTCAGGGAACTCGAAAAGGAGCTTCTGCGCAAGGATAAAGATCTGGCCGAAACGGCGGCGCTGTTAGTTCTGAAAAAAAATCTCTACTCGCTTTTGACGGAAAACGGTGACTACTGATTCTTGAAGTACAGAAGGAGGAGCTGGTGGCGTTGATCGAAGATGCGCATGAGCATGGTGCTCGCTACGTGGCGGTGTGCGATCTGATCGGCATTCTCGCCTCGGACGATCCCGCATCGATAACCTACGCTGATTATACTCGCGCCGGATGCGAGGATGTGGGGATTCATTTCGATCTCAGAAAGTGCGAGCCGGATTCGGTCGCGAGCGTGCTCAAATCTGCAAATCAGGACAGCGCCGTTCACGGCATTTTCGTTTACTACCCGATTTGGGGCGACGAGCGCGACGCGGAGCTGCGCGACAGGATTTCGCCGCACAAGGATGTCGAGGGGCTGTCTCCGCACTGGATCGGCAAGCTCTACGCCAACGAGCGGTTCGACGACGAGGAGCGCAAGTTCAAGGCGATTTTGCCCTGCACGCCGCTGGCGATCATCAAGCTGCTCGAAGCCACCGACGCCTACGAGCCCTTCGGTCTGCCTTTCGAGGGTCAGCAGATCACCATCTTCAACCGCTCGGAGGTGGTTGGCCGCCCGCTTGCCTACATGCTCTCGAACGACGGCGCTCGCGTGTACTCTTTCGATATCAACGGTGGCTTTGTCGTCGATGTCAACAGCGCCGATCACGAGGCGCGGCCCGTTTCGCGCGAGGAGGCGCTCCGCCAGTCGGATATTGTGATCACCGGCGTGCCGTCGCCGCATTTTGAAAAGGTTCGGCCCGAGGAGCTGAAGCCGGGCGCGATTTGCCTTAACTTCTCGTACATCCAGAACTTCGAGCCGGAGGCCAAGGAGGCCGCATCGCTCTTTATCCCGCGAGTCGGCCCCATGACGGTGGCCATGTGCATGAGAAACGCCCTGCAACTCTATCGCAACTACCACCATGAAGCTTGAGAAAACGCTCGGTTCGACCTCGATTTCCGCCTACCTCGACCGCCTCGCCAGCGCCGATCCCACGCCCGGCGGCGGCGCGGCGGCGGCAGTCACGGCGGCGCAGGGCGCTGCGCTGCTCTCGATGGTCTGTAACCTGACCATCGGCAAGAAAAAGTTCGCCGACGTGGAGGAGGAGGTTCGCGCGATTCACGAGCAGTGCGAAACCGCCCGCCGCCAGATGCTCAACCTCGGCGACCGCGACATGGAGGTGTTCGGCACGATCATGCAGGTCTACAAGATGCCGAAAACGACGCCGGAGGAGGCGGAAGCCCGCCGCGCGGCGATCCAGCTCGCGCTGAAGGCAAGCTCTGAAGCGCCGTTCGAGCTGTTCAAGCGCTGCATCGCCGCGCTGCCCCTCGCGGATCGCCTCGAACAGATCGCCAACCCCACGGTACTGAGCGACGTCATTGTTGGCCGCTATTTGCTCGTCGCCGGATTGATGAGCGCGATGGCCAACGTAGAGGTCAACCTCGCCAGCATCGACGACGCCGAGTTTTGCAAGGCGAAGCGCGAAGTGATGCTTCCAGCCATTGGAAGCATGGGCATGAGCTGGCGCGGGCTGGTGGGGAGGTGAAGAGGGGGAAGAAACGGATATATTATGGCGACACAAAATCTTGTTTTGCTTGTTAATAATCCGATTTATTTGTAAACTTTTACTGTGGTGCAACGTTTTCTTTTTTTTGCTTTTTTATCTGTGCTAAAGCATAAAAGGTGAGTTTTTTATTTCTGATTGACTTTTATACGTAAGGCACTTTGTTAAAAACATTTCATTCAGTAAATGCCTTTTTCTGATAATGGTTTATATAAACTAAAAAAGAGAGGTTGCTATGCAGATAGAAGTGTTCGTATCCTATGCGAGAGAAGATTGTGAGCTTGTTAGCCTCATCGTAAAAAAACTTCGGGACACCGGTTTTGCTGTCTGGAGGGATCAGGAAGACATGCGCGGTAATGCTCCATTTTCAGATGAAATAAAGAATGCTATCCTTTCGGCGCAATGTGTGCTTGTTGTCTGGACTCAGAATAGTTGCAATGCTCCATATGTGCGGGCCGAGGCAGCGTTGGCCAGTAAACATTGCAAGCTTGTTCAATTGAGCTATGGTATCAAACCTGACGTTGACAGCCTTTTTGAGTTCGGCATCACTCAGTGCAGTAATGTTGATATTGAAAATCTGGATGATGTTGTTCATGCTGTGCGCAATGCTATAGGATTACGTGGACCAAAGGAGCATATTGTTGAGTCATCAGTGATCGGTCCAGCGGTAAATTTTGGCAATCCAGGTTTCAGGTATCTGGTTCCAGGCAAAGACCTGTTTCTCTCATTTTACCCATGCGGTGAGAGCGGTGTTTTTCTGACCATGCGGTTCGAGACGACAAGTGGCTGGATTTCAACGGAGCAATGGAAAAATGAAGCAGATCGACTTTACATCGAAAGCAGAACGATCGAGCAGAATGAAGAAACTTCTGAAAAAAAAGTTACCAATCAAATCTATTTAATTCAGGATCCTCTGCGTCCGTTTACTATACAGATCGGTGAGTTGAGGGCTATGAGACCTAACGCGGAACCTGGTTATATCAGCGGCACCTTTCACAAGTCTCTTTTTAATTATCTGCAACTGTCGGTGCCTTGGATGAGCATGACGCTCGCAGAAATCATATCTGAGCCTGAAAGCCTTGAGGAACTGAGCAAAAGAATAGAGCAGACGCCATTAAACGAAGATGATAAGAAAAAGATAAATAAACTGATTGCAAGAAATCCGAATGCGCCTGCTGCGCTTCAGGAGAAACACTGTCTCTTCTGTAATGAGGAGTTCAAATCACGACGAAGATTGTCAACTTCCGGTGATCAGGAGCGTTATGGAGCCTATATCATGGCAAACGATTTTCCGTTCGGGCCATATTTTCATTACCTTTCAGTAACTTCAGAACCGGTTCATTCCTGGGCAAAGCTTTCTTATGCACAATTGAGAGGGGTCAACCTGATCAGCCATCAATTTCTGCAGGTTAAGGAAAATCTGCGGAATGCCGATGGTATAGGTTTTGGCTTCAATTCCACGGTAAGGCATCTTGTACTCGGAAATAATACCCATTCATCGGCTGGGGCCAGCATTCCCCATATTCATAAACAGTTGTGGGGAATGTCGGCGGCGACCTCCAATCTTGCTGATCAGCTTCTCGAAGTTTGCCAGGCCTATGAAAATCACGGTATCGATTATCAGGGACAGTATTTGAAAGCCCTTGACGAGGCGGGCTATGTCGTCTGGAAAGACCAGTATGTCATGCTCTATGTACCGTATGGGCAGAGTTCAAAGTACGAGATGCAAGCCATGCTCATCAAACCGCATGGATCGTTCAGGGATCTTGACGAGGCGGAGGTGATTTCATTGACGATTGCTGAATATATCGCATTGCGCATTTTCAGTGAACTTGACATCAACAGTTTCAACCATGTCATGCTGTCAAAACTGTTTCATGACAAGCGTGCTCCGCGGTTCCGTCCCGTGGAAATATTTATCACGAGGGAGGTCGATCTGGCGGTTTCGGAGCTGAGCTCTCATTACGTTGTCGATCAGCACCCTTGGGATTCACGCAACAAGATCATGCAAAAATGGGGTTTTATCGAGAAAGAGGTTTTGGAGGAGGTAAAAGCAATTGATCCTGACTTTGTTCCTAATACTGTTAACGAAAAGTTATAGCCGTTTTTCAGTATCTCACATACAGAGTTATTCTCAGTAACAAAAAAAGCCGCTCCCGACAAGTCGGGACGGCTTTTTTGGCGTTGATCCGGTTGAAAACCAGCGATCAGTAGCGGTAGTGTTCGGGCTTGTAGGGGCCTTCGACGGGGACGCTGATGTAGTCGGCCTGCTCCTGGGTGAGCGTGGTCAGCTTGACGCCGATCTGGCCAAGGTGCAGGCGGGCCACCTCTTCGTCGAGCTGCTTGGGCAGGCGATAAACATCCACTTTGTAGTCGTTCTTCCAGAGCTCGATCTGGGCGAGCGTCTGGTTGGTGAAGGAGTTGCTCATCACGAACGACGGGTGGCCGGTGGCGCAGCCGAGGTTCACGAGGCGGCCTTCGGCGAGCAGGTACATGCAATTGCCATTCTCGAAAACATACTTGTCAACCTGCGGCTTGATGTTGATCCGGGTCGCGCCCGCGAAGTTGTTGAGCGCATCGACCTGAATCTCGTTGTCGAAGTGGCCGATGTTGCAGACAATCGCTTCGTCGCGCATCTGCTTGATGTGGTCGAGGGTGATGACATCCTTGTTGCCGGTGGTGGTGACGAAGATGTTGCCCTCTTTGACGGCATCTTCCATCGTGGTGACTTCAAAGCCCTCCATCGCGGCCTGCAAGGCGCAGATCGGGTCGATCTCGGTGACGATCACGCGAGCGCCGTAGGTGCGCATCGAGTGGGCGCAGCCTTTGCCCACGTCGCCGTAGCCGAGCACGACGACCACTTTACCGGCGATCATCACGTCCGTGGCGCGCTTGATGCCGTCGGCGAGCGATTCGCGGCAGCCGTAGAGGTTGTCGAACTTCGACTTGGTGACCGAGTCGTTGACGTTGATGGCCGGGAAGAGCAGCTCGCCCTTTTCCATCATCTGGTAGAGGCGATGCACGCCGGTGGTGGTCTCCTCGGAGACGCCCTTCATGTCGGCGGCAACCTTGTGCCAGCGCTGGGTGTCTTCGGCAAAGACATCCTTGAGCTGGGTATAGAGTGCTTTCTCTTCGGCGTTGCCCGGAGTTTTGTCGAGCATCGAGGGATCGTTCTCGATCTTGTAGCCGAGGTGGATCATCAGGGTCGCGTCGCCGCCGTCATCGACGATGAGGTTCGGGCCGAGGCCGCCTTCAAATTCGAGGATCTGACGGGTGCACCACCAGTACTCGTCGAGAGTCTCGCCCTTCCAGGCGAACACCGGCACACCGGCGGCGGCGATGGCGGCGGCGGCGTGATCCTGCGTCGAGAAGATGTTGCAGCTCGCCCAGCGCACGTCGGCGCCGAGTTCGACGAGCGTCTCGATCAGGACGGCGGTCTGGATGGTCATGTGCAGCGAACCGGCGATGCGAGCGCCCGCGAGCGGCTTCTGGCCTTCGTACTTTTTGCGCGTAGCCATCAGGCCCGGCATCTCTTTTTCAGCGATTTCGATCTCTTTGCGGCCCCATTCGGCGAGCGAAATATCGGCCACCTTGTATTGGAGCACTGCGGCTTCAGTTGTCATGATGTAGTGGGTTTTGTCTTTTGGTTCAGAACAGGGGAAAGCCTCTGCAAAGCGTGTTCGCAGAGGCTTTCGAAGGATTATGGATCAGAGGCCGAAAGCGGCTTTCAGCTCGGCGACCTTCTCGGTTTTTTCCCACGGGAAGATGTCGCGACCGAAGTGGCCGTAAGCGGCAGAGTCGCGGTAGCACCAGCCGTGCGGACGGTCGAGGTTGAAGCGACGGATGATCGCCAGCGGGCGAAGATCGAAGATCGCCTCGGCCTTCTCCTGGATCTGTGCGTCGGACAGACCGTGCTTGCCGGTGCCGTGGGTGTTGATGTAGATCGAAACCGGACGGGCCACGCCGATGGCGTAGGAGACCTGCACGGTGCACTTGTCGGCCAGGTCGGCAGCCACGATGTTCTTGGCGACGTGGCGAGCGGCGTACGCGGCGCTGCGGTCGACCTTCGACGGGTCTTTGCCGGAGAACGCGCCACCGCCGTGCGGAGCTGCGCCGCCGTAGGTGTCCACGATGATCTTGCGGCCAGTCAAGCCGGTATCGCCGTGAGGACCACCGATTTCAAAGCGGCCGGTCGGGTTGATGTGGAACTTGGTGTTCTCGTCGAGCAGTTCGGCAGGGATGACCTTGCGGACGACGTTCTCGATCACCTCTTTCTGGATGAGCGCCTGGAACTCGGCTTCGCTCATGCCAGCCGGTTCGGGATCGTGCTGCGTGGAGACGACCACGGCATCGACGCGGGCAACCTTCTCGTCAACATATTCGAGCGTGACCTGGCTCTTGGCGTCGGGGCGAAGGTAGGTCATGATCTGGCCAGCCTTGCGGATGTCGGCCAGAACCTTCACGAGCTGCTGGGCGAACTGGATGGCGGCAGGCATCAGCTCCGGGGTCTCGGTGCAGGCGTAACCGAACATCATGCCCTGGTCGCCAGCGCCAACGCGGTCGAACTCGTCGGCGATCTCTTCCTTGCGATCGACGCCACGATTGATGTCGGGCGACTGAGCGTGCAGGGCGGAGAGAATGCCGCAGGAGTTTGCGTCGAACATGTATTCACCCTTGGTGTAACCGATCTCGGTGATGGTCTTGCGGGCGACGGTCTGGACGTCAACGA